>NZ_JAOTIK010000001.1:7182965-7483198 GCF_030116705.1 Streptomyces sp. ML-6 | reverse complement strand
CACCATCATGGCCGTGACGTTCGACGTGCCGCCGTCCGGCTGGGCGACCGACCCGTGCACCAGCGCGGAGGCGCCGCGCTCGGAGTGCGCGAAGCCGAGCACGGCGACGACGGCCGCCGCGATCACTTCGAGGACGAGGAAGATCCCGGTGATCCACGCGTTGGCACGCAGGTCCAGGAGGCCGGCGAGGGTGGCGAGGAGCATGACTCCGGCGCCCGCCACAGGGGCGGGGATGTGCACGACGGGCGCGAGGTAGTCGGCGGTCCCCATCGCGATGACCGGGGGCACGATCATCACGACCAGCAGTGAGAGCACGAAGACCAGCCACCCGGCCAGCCGTCCCGCCATCGTCGACACCATGGCGTACTCGCCGCCGGCGCTCGGGATGAGGGTGCCGAGTTCCGAGTAGCAGAAGGCGACCGCGATGCAGAGCAGCGAGCCGATGGCGATGGTGAGGGCGGTGTACGTGCCGAGGCTGGAGAACAGGTCCGGCACGACCACGAAGAGGGTCGAGGCGGGCGTCACGCAGGAGAGCGTGAGCAGTGTTCCGCCCACGACGCCGATGGAACGCTTGAGCTTCTGGGGGGTGGGGCCGGTCGCTGGGGCGAGCGCCTGGGGAGCGCTGAGCGTGTCGGTCATCGTGCGGTTCCGATCAACAGTGATGGTGTTCGAGCGCGGGAGCGGTATCGCCTCCAGACGAGGACGTGGTGAGTGGTTTCGGCGCTCCCAGCGCGACATGCAATACCGACGAGTTCCGTTGGTCAAGAGCTGTTCAACTTCGGAATTCGTTGCTCGATGGTGCTGATCCGACGCTTTTGTGCTGACAGCGCTTTTTTCTGCGGGGGATCGGCGGGTACGGGAACCGCAGCCGTCCCGGAGGAATGTTTTGCCCGTATCCGCATGCCGGAAGGCTCGGCGGAGCCGGCGGGGTCGGCCGGGGAACGCGGGGCGCGACGGCCGCGGGTCGCGCATCGGCCGTCCTGGTGCCAGCCTGGAGTCATGGCTTGGGCGTCATGGACGACTCGCGGTGTGTTCTCCGGGCGCGGTGGTGTGCTCACGGACGAGGTCGGCGTCCTGTCCGGGGACCTCACCGTTCATACGACCTGGGCGGACGACACGGCCCAGATCACCGTGCAGTACACCGATGCGATCGACTGGTTCACCATGTCGGGCAGCCCCGTGCCGTGCCATTCGGAGGAGGAGAGCCGGCAGCTCCACGAGATGGCGGTGCGGGCGGTCCGGGCGGGCGGGGCGGCGACCGTCCCGGCGTCACCGGGCAGGGAACCGGGGCCGGCCGCGTAGCACCTTCGAGACCGTCCGCGCAGCACCTTCGGGACCGGCCGCGCAGCACCTTCGGGGCCGCCCGTGGGCACACCGCTCCCGGCCGGGCACGCCGGCCCGGCCACCGTACGCCGCGCAGAGTCAGGGGTTTCACAGGCTCGGAGATTTCACGGGGCCGGGGTTTCACAACCCCGGAGGTCTCACCGGCCCGGGCTTTCACCGCCCGCCCGGGGCTCCCGCAGCGCCGCGGCGACCAGTCCCTCGATCTCGCCCCCCGGCACGTCGCCGCCGCTCACCAGCCGGTCGAAGACCAGCCCGTCCACACAGGCCAGCAGGGTGAGGGTGCGCCCCTCGGCGTCCGCCACGCCCCGGGCGTCCAGGAACTCCCGCACGATCTCCCGTGCCGCGTTCCGGCGCGGTACGAGGATTTCGCGCAGTTCCGGATGGCGCACGCTCTCGACCGCGCACGCGTAGCGGGCGAGCGACCGCCGCCGCCCCTCCCCGGTGAGCCGTCCCTCGACGAACGCGGCGAGCCCGTCCGCGAGTTCGCCGGGGGTCCGTGGCATCGGGGTCCGCTCCCCCGCCGCCCGCAGCTCCGCCTGGTCCCGTTCGACGAGCCGCCGGACGAGCCCGGTGAGCAGGGCCCGGCGGGTGCGGAAGTAGGCCGAGGTGGTACCCGGGGGCAGGCCCGCCTCCCGGTCCACGGCCCGGTGGGTCAGTCCGCGCATCCCCTCGTCGGCCAGCACCTCGATGGCCGCGTCGGCGAGAACGGTGCGTCGATCAGTACTCATCCCCTCTTTCTACACCTGTAGAGGCCGCGTAGTACTCTCCTTCTACAGCCATAGAAGCCCGAGGGCGTGACGGTACGGGACGGAAGAGGGGGCCGGCATGGGCGGTACTGCGGTGGTGGTCGGCGGGGGCATCGGCGGGCTGGCCGCCGCGATCGGGCTGCGCCGTACCGGCTGGGAGACGACCGTCGTCGAGCGCGGCAGCGGACCGGACGACGCGGGCGCGGGCATCTCCCTGCACGCGAACGGCATCCGCGCGCTGGACGCCCTCGGCGTCGGGGCCGCGGTGCGTGCGGCCGCCCGGCCCCAGTACACCGGCGGCACCCGCACCCCGGGCGGACGCCTGCTGACGCGCATGGACGGGGCGGCGCTGGAACGCGAGTCGGGCACCCCGATCGTGGGCATTCCCCGGGCCGTGCTGCACCGGCTGCTGCGCACGGCGCTGCCCGCCGGAGCCCTGGTCGGTGGGGCCGAGGTGACCTCCGTCGACCGCTCCGACGCCTCCCGGGTGCGGCTCACCGCGGGCGACACCGTTCTCGACGCGGATCTGGTCGTGGCCGCCGACGGTGTGAACAGCCGGTTGCGCGCCCAGCTCTTCCCGGGGCACCCCGGCCCGGTCCACAGCGGTTCGACGGTGCTGCGCGCCATCACGGAGTCGCCGGTGGAGCTGCGCACCGACTTCGAGCTGACCTGGGGCCGGGGGGCCGAGTTCGGCCACATCGTGTTCGCGGACGGCCGGGCCGAGTGGCACGCGGTGTTCAACTCGCCCGCCGGGGTGCGTCATCCGGACCCGCTCGCCGAGGTCCGCCGCCGGTTCGGGGACTGGCACGACCCCATTCCGGCCCTGCTGGCGGCGACCAGGCCCGGCGCCGTGCTGCACCACGACGTCAACGAGCTGGTCACCCCGCTGCCCTCCTACGCGGTCGGGCGGGTCGCCCTTCTCGGCGACGCCGCCCACGCGATGACCCCGAACCTCGGCCAGGGCGCCTGCCAGGCGCTGGAGGACGCGGTGTCGCTGGCCGCCGCGCTCCGCGCCGGGCCCTCCGTCGAGTCGGCGCTCCGCCGCTACGACGCCGAGCGCCGCCCCCGCAGCCAGTCGGTCGCGAGGGCGGCTCGTCGGGCGGGCCGGATGGGGCAGCAGCTGTCGCATCCGGTGGCGATCGCACTGCGCAACGGGGCGCTGCGGCTGGCGCCGTCGCGGGTCACCGTCCGCGCCATCCTGCGGCACGCCGACTGGACGCCCCCGCGACCGGACTGACCGTGCGGTGCCTCAGTAGGCCCCGTTGACGTTGTCGATGGACCCGTACCTGGCGGCGGCGTAGTTGCACGCCGCCGTGATGTTGGCGACGGGGTCGTAGCTGTCCATCGACGTACCGGGCACGTGGTAGGCACGGAACGTGGGGTCGATGATCTGGAGGAGTCCCTTGGAGGGCGTGCCGGCGGCGGCGTTGGAGTCCCAGTTGTTGATGGCCCGGGGGTTGCCGGAGGACTCGCGCATGATGTTGCGGTGGATGCCCTCGTAGCTGCCGGGGATGCCGTGCCGGGCCATGACGGCCAGCGACTCCTTGATCCAGCCGTCCAGATCGTTCGTGTACGTCGCGGGCTGCGCGGCGACGACGCCGGTGGACGGCGCCGGGGTCGCCGACGCAGTTCCGGCGACGGCCAGCGGGAGCACGAGGGCGGCCACGCCCGTGCCCACGGCGATGAGACCCCGGACCGGCGGGACGGGCCTGCGACGACGGTACGCGCCCTTTGCGAGCATGGTGAGTTCCTCTCCGTCGCCTACGAGGTGAGCTGTCGGGTTCGGGCGGGAGGTGCCCGGCCGCACACGGATGCGGCTTCACCCCGAGCCGTTCCGGGGACCGGATCGGCGGCTTGCCTGGGTCCCCCGTTCCTGCCGTGCACGGGTGAGTCGGATGGCCGGACAGCGGCAGGATTCGGCGTTCCGTCCGGATTGACGGTGACCGTAGGCGAGAAACACCGAAAGGAACAAGACCAGAATTCCGCACGCAATTCATTCACAAGATCGAATGACCGGGAATTCGGTAACGCACTTCACAACGAACGGCCGAATTCCCTTGCACGGAAAGGGAACCGGCCCATCCGGGGCACCCTCACGGACATCGGACGTGACACGCGCCACTTAATCGCAAAAGGCACATTTTGAATGACATCAAAACCGCACAAAAGGGATATACAACCCTTATCACTCGGTGAGTAAAACGGGGTAGAACCCCCGCGAGTTCGTACGCCCCCTCGTCCGGATTTCTCGCCCGGACGAGGAATACGGGAAGTGCGGGCCCCGCTCTTCGGGGCCCGCACTCCTGTCGGGATCAGAGCCTTTCGAGGATCTTGTTCATCTGCTCGATCTCGGCGGTCTGGGCCGTCACCACGGCCTCGGCGAGCTTCTTCGCCTCGGCGTTGTCGCCCTTCTTCTGTTCGTCCTGGGCCATGGTGACCGCGCCCTGGTGGTGGGCGATCATGAGTTGGGCGAACTTCCTGTCGAAGTCCTTGCCCTTGGCGGCCTTCAGGTCGTCCATGTCCTTGTCGGACATCATTCCGGGCATTCCCGCCCCGTCCGAGCCGTGATCCATTCCGGGCATGTCACCCATCGGGGCTTCCGGCAGCGGCTTGCCCCACGACTTCAGCCAGCCCTTCATCGTGTTGATCTCGGGGTCCTGGGCCTCCTCGATCGCGGTGGCCAGCTTCTTGATCTCGGCGTCGGCGGCCCGGCCGTCGGCCAGCTCCGCCATCTCGATGGCCTGCTGGTGGTGCGGGATCATCTCCTGCGCGAACTTCACGTCCGCGTCGTTGAACGCACCGCCCGCGGCGGCCGGTGCGGATGCGCTGCCGGAGCCGTGGCTCATGCCGGGCATGGACGAGCCGTCGGACTTCGGGTCGTCGGAGGAGCCGCACGCCGTGAGCGCCAGGGCGAGGGCGGCGACGGTACCGGCGGTCGCGAGGGCGCGACGGCGACGGACAGCGGTGGGCAGGGAAACGCGCATGCTGGGTTCTTTCCAGGTGGACGCGCCACGTCGGTGGCACGCGGAACGGGTGGGGTCGTCCGACCGGTCCGGCCTCGGCCGACCGGAACCGGCGGCCCCGTCACGTCCGCGCGACGCACACCTGGATCAGCAGATCCCTGCCGCCGAACGGCGGCCCCCGTCGTTCCGGCCCGCGCACGGCCGCCCGGCGCCCGGCGACGCCCCGGGCCGCCAGGACCACCAGGCCCAGCGCGAGGAGCAGCGGCAGCACCCGGTCGCGGGCCTGGGTGAACACGCACGACTCGCCACTCGCCGAGGACCGGTCCTCGGCCGCCCGGACGGGGCCGTCCCCGTGCTGCGCGGCGGCGTGGCCGGCCATCTCCATGGGCACGGCGGGCCGGGGCCCGGACGGCTCCGGGGCCGTGGTCATCGCGTCGTGGCAGCCGCCGGCCGCGCCGACCGGGGCGCCGTGCATGAGGAACAGTCCGCACAGGACGGCGCACAGCACGAGCAGCCGGGACACTCCCGGTGCACGCGTCGGTCCGCGATCCACGGCTGCCTCGAACTCCTCGGTCGTACGGGTCCTGCGGTACGGGCCCCGACGATACCCCCACCGGGTTTGTCCGGCCCACCGCGCCCCCTGTCGGACACCTCGCTCGGCTACCGTGCCCCCGGATCGGGCGCCCCGGCCGTCCGCGGACCTCCCGCACGGGGCGGCCGGCAGGGAGTGGAGCGATGAACACATCGGCGGGAACGGGCGGGTTGAGGCGCCGGCTGGGCGTGTTCGACGCCGTGGTGATCGGCCTGGGATCGATGATCGGGGCGGGTGTCTTCGTCGCACCGGCGCCCGCCGCGGGCGCGGCCGGGTCGGGTCTGCTGATCGGTCTGGGCCTGGCGGCGGCGGTGGCCTACTGCAACGCGACGTCCTCCGCGCGGCTGGCCGCCCGCCACCCGGAGTCCGGCGGCACCTACGTGTACGGGAGGGAACGCCTCGGCGACTTCTGGGGCCACCTCGCCGGTTGGGGCTTCGTCGTCGGCAAGACGGCTTCCTGCGCGGCGATGTCACTGGTCGTCGGCTCCTACGTGTGGCCCGGCCGGGAGCATGTGGTGGCCGTCGCCGCGGTGGTGGCGCTGACCGCCCTCAACTGTGTCGGCGTGCACAGGTCCGCCCGGCTGACCCGGGTGGTCGTCGCCTTCGTCCTCGCCGTTCTCGCGGCGGTGGTCGCCGCCGGGCTCTGCGGCGGTACCGCGGACGCCGGGCGCCTGGCCGTCGGGGCGGACACCACGGTCGGGGGTGTGCTCCAGGCGGCCGGTCTGCTGTTCTTCGCGTTCGCGGGCTACGCGCGGATCGCCACGCTCGGGGAGGAGGTCCGCGACCCGCGGCGCACCATCCCCCGGGCGATCCCCCTCGCGCTGGGCATCGCCCTGTTCGTCTACGCCGCCGTCGCCGTCACCCTGCTCGCCGTCCTGGGCCCCGAACGGCTCGCCCATTCCCCGGCACCGCTGGCCGAGGCCGCGCGGGCGGCGGGGGTGCCCGGTCTCGTGCCCGTGGTCCGGGCCGGTGCGGCCGTCGCCGCGCTCGGCTCGCTGCTCGCACTCGTCCTGGGTGTCTCACGCACCGTCCTGGCCATGGCCCGTGACCGTCATCTGCCGCACGCCCTGGCCGCGGTGCACCCGCGTTTCGGGGTTCCCCACCGGGCGGAGCTCGTCGTGGGTGCCGTGGTCGCCGTCGTCGCCGCCACCGCGGACGTCCGGGAAGCGATCGGCTTCTCGTCCTTCGGCGTCCTCGTGTACTACGCCGTCGCCAATGCCGCCGCCTGGACGCTCGGGCCCGACGAGGGCCGGCCGCCCCGCGCCGTGCCCGTCGTCGGTCTGGCGGGCTGTCTGCTGCTCGCCTTCACGCTGCCGTCGGCGTCGGTCGTCTCCGGGGCCGCGGTGCCGGCGGCCGGGGCCGTGGCGTACGGCGTGCGCGGGGCCCTCGGGCACGCCCGCCGGTGACGGAGCCCGGCGGACGGGTCGCCGCCCGCCGTGCCGTTCGCGACGGCCGGACCGACGGGCGGGCGCGGTCGTCAGCGCGGCGGGTCCTCCCCGACCAGCCCGTCCACCGACTCCCGGATGAGGTCGGCGTGGCCGACGTGGCGGGCGTACTCCTCGATCATGTCGATCAGGACCCGCCGCACGCTGGGCGATTCACCACCGGGCGTGGTGTACCGGCCCGGGCTCCCCGGGCCGCCGTCGGCCAGGGCCTCGGCGACCAGGGCGCGGGAGCGGGCCACGGCGTCCTGCCAGAGCGTCAGCAGTTCCTCGGGGGTGTCCTCGGCGGCCGACGTCCAGTCCCAGTCCGGCTGGTTCTCCCAGTCCACGGTGTCCCAGGGGGCTCCCGGTTTCCGTGCGAGCAGCAGCCGGGAGAAGTGCGTGTCCTCGACGTGGGCCATGTGCTTGAGCAGTCCGCCCAGGGTGACCCTGGACGGGCCGAGGGTGGTACGCAGACCGGTCGCGTCCAGTCCTCCGCACTTCCATGCCAGGGTGGTCCGTTGACGTTCCAGCGAACCGACGAGGGTGGCGGCCTCGTCGCCCGCGAGCGGTGGTTCTGGGAAGACCGGCTCGTTGTGATCACTCATGGCGGGCAGGGTACGGCCCCGCACCGACAGGCCGGGTTGCCGGCTTTTTCCGGGCCGGTGCGCCCGGCGGTGCAGGGGAGTTGACGGCGGGTCAGGTAGCGGTGTCGCCGCTTCCGCGAAGGCGGTCCGCCTCCCGGGTCCAGGCGGCGTCGCGCAGCAGGCGCAGGCCGTTGAGGCCGACGAGGACCGTGGAGCCCTCGTGTCCGGCGACGCCCAGCGGGAGCGGCAGCGTGCCCGCCAGGTCCCAGACGACGAGTCCGGTGATGAACACGCCCGCGATCGCGAGGTTCTGCACCACGAGGCGGCGGCAGCGGCGCGAGAGCGCCACGGCGGTGGGCACGGCGGCGAGTTCGTCGCGGACGACGACGGCGTCGGCGGTCTCCAGGGCGAGGTCGGAACCCGCCCGGCCCATGGCGATGCCCGTGTGGGCCGCGGCCAGTGCCGGGGCGTCGTTGACCCCGTCGCCGACCACGAGCACCTTCCGGCCGGCGCCCTCCAGTTCCTTGACGGCGTGGACCTTGTCCTGCGGCAGCAGGCCGGCCCGGACGTCGTCGATCCCGGCTTCGGCGCCCAGGCGGGCGGCGGCGCGCGGGTTGTCGCCGGTGAGCAGGACCGGCGCGCCGCCGGTGAGGCCGGTGAGGCGTTCGACGGTGGCGCGGGCGTCGGCGCGCAGGCGGTCGGCGATGCCGAGGACGCCGACGGGCGTGCCGTCGAGGACGACGAGCACGGCGGTGCGACCCTCCTCCTCCAGGCGTGCGGCGAGTGCGGCCGCCTCCTCCTCGTGGCCGGTGGCGGTGGCCGGCAGCCGGGCGGGGGCGCCGACGGCGACCGTGCGGCCGTCCACGGTGGCGGTGACGCCGGTTCCGGGTGCCGAGGCGAACTCCTCGGCGGCGGGCAGGACGAGCCCGCGGGTCCGGGCGGCTTCGGTGACGGCGCGGGCGAGGGGGTGTTCGCTGGGGTGCTCGGCCGCCGCCGCCAGGGTGAGCAGGGCGTCCTCGGTCAGGCCCGGACCGGTGAGGGGGCGGATGTCGGTGAGGCGGGGAGTGCCCTCGGTCAGGGTGCCGGTCTTGTCGAGGGCCACGGCGTCGACCTGGCCGAGGCGCTCCATCACCACGGCCGACTTGATCAGCACCCCGTGCCGTCCGGCGTTCGCGATCGCGGAGAGCAGCGGCGGCATGGTGGCCAGGACCACGGCGCACGGCGAGGCGACGATCATGAAGGTCATCGCCCGCAGCAGCGTCGGCTGCAGGGCCGCGCCGAAGGCCAGGGGCAGGGCGAACAGGGCCACGGTGGCCGCCACCATGCCGATCGAGTAGCGCTGCTCGACCTTCTCGATGAACAGCTGGGTGGGCGCCTTCGTGCCGGACGCCTCCTCGACCATGGCGACGATCCGGGCGATCACCGAATCGGCCGGGTCGCGCTCCACGGCCACCCGCAGCGCCCCGGTGCCGTTCAGGGTTCCCGCGAAGACCTCGGTGCCCGGTTCCTTGGGCGCCGGCAGCGGTTCGCCCGTGATGGTCGCCTGGTCCACCTCGCTCGTTCCGTCGAGCACCCGGCCGTCGGCCCCGACGCGCTCGCCGGGGCGGACCAGGATCACGTCCCCGACCCGTAGTTCCCGCGCGGGTACGGTCTCCTCGGTGCCGTCGTCGAGGATGCGGGTGGCCGTGTCGGGCGCGAGGTCGAGCAGTCCGCGCACCGAGTCCGCCGTCCGTGCGGTGGCGAAGGCCTCCAGGGCGCCCGAGGTGGCGAAGATGACGATCAGCAGGGCCCCGTCCAGCACCTGTCCGATCGCGGCCGCGCCGAGGGCGGCGACCACCATCAGCAGGTCCACGTCCAGCGCCTTCTCCCGGAGCGCCTTCAGGCCTTCCCGGCCCGGCTCCCAGCCGCCCGCGGCGTAGGTGAGCGCGTACAGCGGGCCCCAGGTCCACTCCGGCGCGCCGAGCAGGTGCAGGGGCAGGGCCGTCAGGAACAGGGCCAGGGCGGCAACCGCCCAGCGGACCTCGGCCAGGGCCAGGAGGCGGGTGCGCCGGGCGGCCGCGTCCCGGGCGGGACCGGCGGGCGGGGCCGGACGGGTGAGGGTGAAAGACATGGGCGGTGGTCCTCCACGCGAGAGGGCGGAGCGGTTCGACCTCCGCACCATACAGGATCACATGAACACTCATTCATGCATACACCTCCGTAGGATGAGCGCATGGGCCACGGAGCTGACGCGAACACTGCCGCCACCGCGCGCGAGCGCCTCGACGCGGTGGGGGCCACGGATGTGGCGGCCACCCTCCAGGCCCTCGCCACCCCGTCCCGGCTGCGCATCCTCGCCCGTCTGCAGGAGGGCCCCTGCCCCGCCACGGAACTCGCGGACGCGGTCGGCATGGAGCAGTCCGCCTGTTCCCACCAGTTGCGGCTGCTGCGCAACCTCGGCCTGGTCACGGGCGAGCGCCGGGGCCGCTCGGTGATCTACGCCCTGCACGACAACCATGTGGCCGAACTGCTCGACCAGGCCCTCTTCCACGTCGAGCACCTGCGCCTGGGCCTGCGCGACGTCCCGGCGCGGGCCGTCGCGGGGGCCGATGACCCGGCGCCCTCCCCCGCCGGCTGAGTCCGCGGGCCCCGCCGCCCGCGTCATCCGGCGGGAACGGCCGCCAGGAAGTTCCGGAGAATCTCGCCGAAGGCGTCCGGCCGCTCCATGTTGGGGTAGTGGGCGGTGCCCTCGACACTCGCCTCGCGCCCGTCGGCGACCGTTTCCACCAGGCGCCGGGCCATGGCCAGGTGGTCGGCCGAGTCGATGGAGCCGTGCACGGCCAGCACCGGGACCCCGATCCCCGCCGCCCGCGCCCAGGTGTCGGGAACGGGAACGCGCAGGTCCGGCTCGCCGGCGCGGTGCTTGGCCAGCGTCCGGAAGGTCATGTCGCGCAGCCGCCGCACGACGGTGCGGTCGACGTCGTCGAGCGTGCGGTGCGGGCCCGCGGCGAAGAGCATGAAGGCGTCGACCCAGCCCTCCACGTCGCCCTCGCCCAGCGCGCGGGCCTGTGCGGCCAGAACCTTCCTGGACCAGGGGTCGTTGAATTCGGGCTCGCTCGTGGCCGCGCCGCCGACGACCAACGCGCGGACCAGGTCCGGGTGTTCGAGCGCGGTGTCGACCGCGGTGGCCGCACCCATCGACACCCCGGCCAGGACGGCGGGCCCGGCGTCGAGGTGGCGCAGCAGCGCGGCCAGGTCGTCCGTGGGGCGGAACGGCCGGCTCGCGTTGGACGATCCGCCGTGCCCACGGGCGTCCGGCACGATCACCCGGTGGGTCCGGGCGAGGTCCGGCACCTGGTCGTCCCACATCCCGTGGTCCAGGAAGCCGCCGTGCAGCAGCACCAGCAGCGGGCCGTCCCCGGCGTCGCGGTACACGAGGGGGCCGTCCCCGGTGTCGAAGGAACTCGGGTCGGAAGCAGCAGTCATGACAACCAAGGTGCCATTCGATCGCCAACTTGGCAACCAAGGTGTCATCATGGTCGGGTGACCGAATCCGAACGCCCCCTGCCTCCCGAGGAGCTCGCCCACCAGCTCACGGAGGTCTTCGCCCTGGTGGGCCCGCTCTACCGGCGCGTGCAGCGCAAGGTGGAACAGAACGCCCCGATCGAGGGCCTGTCCGTCGGTGTGCGCGCCGTGCTGGACCTGCTGCGCGAGAACGGCCCCATGACGGTCCCGCAGATGGGGCGCGCGCAGGCGCTGAGCCGGCAGTTCGTGCAGCGCATGGTCAACGACGCCGCGGCGGCACGGCTCGTCGAGGTCGTCCCCAACCCGGCCCACCAGCGCTCGTCGCTGATCCGCCTGACCGCGGCCGGCCGGGAGGCGATCACCGCCGCGCTCGCCCGCGAGCAGTCCCTGCTGCGCCAGGTGGGCGGGGATCTCACCGATGCCGAGGTGACGGCCTGCGTGCGGGTGCTCGGCCACATGGTGGAGCTCTTCGACCACGTCGACGTGGACCACCCCTAGGGTCTTCCGTCCGCATCGCGCCGGGGCCGGTCCGGACGAAAGGCCCTGGCCGCACCGCGATCCGGCGCGCGCCCGGGGGCTCCATCACCGAGTGCGGATCCAATTGCCCCCGTCTACGCTCATATGTGGATCTATGCCGCAGAGGCCGTGAATCAACAGGAAGCGAGATCCTCCATGGAGCGGCTCAAGCGGTCGGGACTCGCCGGGGAACTCTCCGCGGAGTTCCTCGGCACGATGATCCTCATCCTCTTCGGCTGCGGCGTCGTCGCCCAGGTCGTCGCGGGCGGTGCGCTCACCGACCCGCCGGGCGGTCTGGGGAACCACGACAGCATCGCCTGGGCCTGGGGCCTCGGAGTCACCCTGGGCGTCTACGTGGCGGGCCGGCTGAGCGGGGCTCACCTCAATCCCGCCGTGACCCTCGCGCTCGCCGCCTTCAAGGACTTCCCCTGGAGAAAAGTGGCGCCCTACTCCATCGCCCAGTTCGCGGGCGCGTTCGTCGCGGCGCTGCTGGTGCGCTGGAACTACACGGAGGCCCTGGCGAAGGCCGATCCCGGACACACCATCAAGACGCAAATAGTGTTCTCCACCCTGCCCTCCAACGGGAACACCGCGCTCCCGGTGCACGAGTGGGGGGCCTTCCGGGACCAGATCATCGGCACCGCGATCCTCGTCCTGCTGATCTTCGCGGTCACCGACCTCCTCAACACCCCGCCGGGCGCCAATCTCGGCCCGTTCGTGGTGGGCCTCATCGTGGTGGCCATCGGCATGGCGTTCGGCACCAACGCCGGATACGCCATCAACCCGGCCCGTGACCTCGGGCCCCGGCTCGCGAGCTTCCTCACCGGCTACGGAGGGGCGTGGCGGGACCAGTACGGAAACCTCTACTTCTGGGTGCCGATCGCGGGCCCGCTCATCGGCGGCCTGGTGGGGGCGTTCTTCTACCAGGCCTTCATCACCCGGTTCCTGCCCTCGGCGGAGCCGGAGCCGGAGGGAAGTCTCCCCCTGCCGCCGGAGAAGTGACCTCCGGTTCCCTCACCGGCCCGACCCAGGAGAGGAAGCACGCCATGGCGGACTTCATCGGCGCGGTGGACCAAGGCACCACCAGCAGCCGCTTCATGATCTTCGATCACGACGGAAACGAAGTGGCCAAGCACCAGTTGGAGCACGAACAGATCCTGCCCCGCCCCGGCTGGGTGGAGCACGACCCGGTGGAGATCTGGGAACGCACCAACTCGGTGATGCAGAACGCCCTGCGCACCGGGGGACTGAGCGCCACGGACCTCGACGCCATCGGGATCACCAACCAGCGCGAGACGACCGTCGTGTGGGACCCGCGCACCGGCCGCCCGTACTACAACGCCATCGTGTGGCAGGACACCCGTACCGACGCGATCGCCCAGGCCCTGGAGAACGAGGGCCACGGCGAGGTCATCCGGCGCAAGGCGGGGCTCCCCCCGGCCACGTACTTCTCCGGCGGGAAGATCAAGTGGATCCTCGACAACGTCGAGGGCGTCCGCGAGGCGGCGGAGCAGGGGCACGCGGTGTTCGGGAACACCGACTGCTGGGTGCTGTGGAACCTCACCGGCGGTCCCGACGGCGGCATCCACGCCACCGACGTGACCAACGCCAGCCGGACGATGCTGATGAACCTGGAGACGCTCGACTGGGACGACGAGCTGCTGGACGTCTTCGGCATCCCCCGCGCGATGCTCCCGGCCATCAACTCCTCCTCCGACCGGGAGGCGTACGGCTGCACCCGCACCTCCCGCCCCCTGCGGGCCGCGATCCCGATCACCGGGGTGCTCGGCGACCAGCAGGCGGCCACCGTGGGGCAGGTGTGCTTCGAGCCGGGCGAGGCGAAGAACACCTACGGCACCGGCAACTTCCTCGTGCTCAACACCGGCACCAAGCTCATCCGGTCGCGGCACGGGCTCCTCACCACGGTCGCCTACCGGTTCGGGAAGAGCCCGGCGGTCTACGCCCTGGAGGGCTCCATCGCGGTCACCGGCTCCGCGGTGCAGTGGCTGCGGGACCAGATGAAGATCATATCGAACGCGAGCGAGAGCGAGCACCTCGCCCGGACGGTCGAGGACAACGGCGGGATGTACTTCGTACCGGCCTTCTCCGGCCTCTTCGCCCCGTACTGGCGCTCCGACGCGCGGGGCGCCATCGTCGGCCTGGCCCGGTACAACACCAACGGCCATCTGGCGCGGGCCACCCTGGAGGCCATCTGCTACCAGAGCCGGGACGTGGTGGAGGCGATGGAGCAGGACTCCGGGGTCCACCTCGACGTGCTCAAGGTCGACGGCGGGGTCACGGCCAACGACCTGTGCATGCAGATCCAGGCCGATGTCCTCGGCGTCCCCGTCAGCCGTCCGGTCGTCGCCGAGACGACCGCGCTCGGTGCCGCCTACGCGGCCGGGCTGGCCACCGGGTTCTGGGAGGACGAGGGCGAGTTGCGCGAGCACTGGCAGGAGTCGAAGCGCTGGGAACCGCAGTGGAGCGAGGAGCGGCGGGCGGAGGGCTACGCGAACTGGAAGCGGGCGGTGCAGCGGACCCTCGACTGGGTCAGCGTGGGGTGACAGGTCCGAGGGGCCGTGCGGGCGGGCCCGGCCGGGTACGCCCGCACGGCACGCACCGGGGCTCAGCTCCCCGTACGCAGTCCGGCCAGGAGCTGGTAGACGGTCTCGGTGCCCTGCCGCAGCGCCTCGACCCCGATGTGCTCGTCGGTGCCGTGCATGCGCTTGAGCATGTCCCGGTTCACCGTGAACGGGTACATGCCGTACACCGGCACCCCCTGTTCCCGGAACGGCACGGCGCTGGTGACGGCCTCGAACTGGCAGGGGGTGGCCCGTACTCCGGGATGGGTCCGGCCCACGGCGTCCTGCCAGGCGCGGAAGACGTCCGTGTCGTGGTCGGAGTCGGGCGTGGCCAGATAGCCGCGCAGCCGGTCCAGGGCCTGCTGCTCGCTCTCGCCCGGATTCCCGACGACGGTCAGCTTCGCCCGGTTGCCGATCAGCGAACGCAGTTCGGCGACGGTGCGTCCGGGGTCCTCGGCCCCCGGCAGGAAGGCGGCCCGGAAGTCCGCGGTCGCGGTGCCCGGCACGATGCTCGGGTAGTAACCGGACTGCGCCGCCGTGAAGGCGAGCGTGGTCCGCAGCATGGCGTTGTGCAGTTCCGGGGTCTCGCTGAGCCGCACCACCGCCTCGCCCGCCCGGTCCCGCTGCTGTTCCGTGCGGGCGTCGAGCATCTCCCTCAGCGCCTCGGCGAAGGGCCGGTCGGTGGTGGCCTCGGCCAGTTCCGCGAAGTACCGCCGGGACAGCGCGTTGGGGCGGATGTGGGCGCGCCACTCCCCCAGCAGGTCGAGCACCTCGCCCAGTCGGACCACCGCCTGGCCGGTGAACGGCTTGGAGGTGTGGGTGGCGTAGGAGGAGGTTTCCAGGCGCAGCAGCAGGGAGCGTTTGTCGTTGCAGGTGAGCGAGGCGATCATGGGCGTCGTGCCGTCGCGCTGGTTGAGCACCCAGCCGCCCTCGGTGAGGACCGTGCCCGCCGTCACCCGGCCGGGGTGTTCGGTGAGGAACCAGCGCACGCCGTAGGGGCCCTGTTCCTCGTCGCAGTCGGACCAGAGGACGATGTCGCGGTCGAAGGCCGTGCCCTCGCGGACGTGGCGCAGCAGGGCGGCGACGAAGGCGGCGTTGACGCCCTTCATGTCGAGCGAGCCGCGGCCGTACAGCTTGCCGTCCTCGATCTCCCCGGCGAAGGGGTCGGTCCGCCAGGTGTCGCCGATGGCGGGCACCACGTCGGAGTGGCCGAGCAGGACCAGCGGGTCCTTGCGGGCCGGGCCGCTGCCGGGCACGCGGGCGAAGAAGTGGACGTTGCCCTCCTTCGGGGTGGGCACGATCTCGGTGTCGACGCCGGCGGCCCGGAAGACGTCCTGGAGCATCCGGGCGAGCGGCAGGGTGACCGCGCCGTCACCGGGGTTGCTGGTGTTCTGCCGGATCATGGCCACGGCCAGGTCCACGGGGTCGGTGGGGTCGCCGTCGAAGAATGCGCCGCCCGTCGGGGTGGCGGTGGCGGCCCGTGCCCCGGACGGCGTCGAGGCCACCGCGCCGATTCCCAGCACGGTGCCCGCCACGGCGGTCGCCCCGGCGCCGAGCACGGAGCGCCGGGACGGTCCGCTTCCCGGCAGGCCCTCCAGGCAGGCGGACACGACCGCCGCCGGGTTCTCCCGGTGGGTGTAGTGGCCGCCCTCGACGGACGCCATGGTGCAGGTGCCGCGGGTCCACTCGGCCCAGCGGCGCACGGTGACCTCGGGCACGTGCGGGTCCTCGGTGGCCCACACCGCGCGCAGGTCGACCTGCGGCAGGGGGCCCCGGCGGCCGTCGTACCCGGCGGCCAGCCGGAGGTCGGCGATCACGGGCGGCAGCAGCACCTCCTCGAACTCGGGGTCCGCCAGCAGTTCCGGGTCGGTCAGTCCGGTCCCGACGACGAAGGCGCGGGCGTCCTCGACGGTGACGTCGCTGCCGTGGCCGTCGAAGTCGCCGGGACACTGTCCGGCCACCGCGCACAGCCGTGCGACCGGCACCCCGGCGTCGAGGAGCCGGCGGCACGTCTCGTACGCCAGCAGGGCCCCGAGGCTGACGCCGATCAGTACCAGCCGCCGCCCGTCGCGCAGTTCGCGGATCCCGGCCGCCACGGCGTCCGCGTAGACCGTCATGTCGGTGACGGGTTCCTCGTCGACGCGGCTGCCGCGGCCCGGTGGTGTGACGAGCACGAGGGCGGTGTCCTCGGGGAGGCGGCCGTGCCATGGCGCGAACGAGGAACCGTGGGCGCCGGTGGGTGCGAAGCAGACGGCGAGGGTGGTGGCCGGGGTGGACCTCGACCGCTCGTCCGGCATGCTCAGCCAGGGGCCGTTCATATCTGCTCCTCCTGTCGGATCTCGCGGCACAGGGCGGCGATGGCGGTGACGGTGGGCGCGCCGAGGATGCGGCGCAGCGGCACCCGGCGGCCCGCCGTGTCCGCGAGCCGGTTGGCGAGCCGCACGGCGAGCAGGGAGTGGCCCCCGGCGTCGAAGAAGTTCTGGTCCGCCGAGGCGGGCGGTGCGCCGAGCAGTTCCTGCCAGAGGGCGGCGACGGCGGCCTCGGTGTCGTCGGCCGGGGTGAATTCGCCGGTCCGTTCCTGACCGATGCCCGCCACGAGCGTGCGCAGGGCGGCGCGGTCCAGTTTGCCGTTGGTGTTCAGCGGGAGGTGCGGGAGCTGCTGGACGCGGGCGGGCAGCATGTAGTCGGGCAGCCGGTCGCGCAGGTAGGCGCGCAGGGCGGCGGGGTCGGTCTCCTCGTCGGAGGTGAGGCAGGCGATGATGCTCGTCCCGTCGTCCTCGCTCTGCGCGTATGCGCCCGCGTCGGTGACGCCGGGCGCCTTGCGCAGGGTGGCCTCGATCTCCTCCAGTTCGACGCGGTAGCCGCGGATCTTGATCTGGTTGTCGGTGCGGCCGGTGATCTCCAGTGCGGAGTCCGGGAGCAGGCGGCCCCGGTCGCCGGTCCGGTAGTGCGTCGCCCCGGTGTCGTCCGTGACGAACCGGCCGTCGCCGTCGCCGCCGACGTAGCCGAGGGCCAGGGGCGGTCCGGAGACCCACACCTCGCCGGTCACGCCGGGCGGCAGCCGTCGGCCGAGCCGGTCGCGAACCGAGAGCGAGGCGCCCGCGACGGGGCTGCCGACGGGGACTCGTTCGGCGTCGGCCGGCAGTACGGCGGTGTCGTAGGCGGCGACGTTGGAGGCGGTCTCCGTCATGCCGTAGAGGTTGAGCAGGGTGGTGTCGGGCCAGACCTCGCGGAAGCGCAGGACGGTGGCCACGGGCAGGGTGTCGGCGCCGCTGGTGACCAGGGCGGGTTGGTGTCCGCCGGGGCGTTTCGCGCTCTCCTCCAGGAGGCCGGCGATCAGTTGCGGGGTCAGGAAGAGGTGGGTGATCCGTTCCTGTTCGACGGCGGCGGCGAACAGCACCGGGTCGAGGAGTTCGTCGGTGCCGAGCACCACGGACGGGACGCCCTTCAGCAGTCCGCCCAGCAGTTCCCAGGGCGAGGCGACCAGGGCGAGGGATTTCTGGACGGCGAGCACCGCGTCCGCGGGGAAGGGGTGGTCCCGCCACATCCACTCCAGCCGGCCGCGGACCGAACGGTGGCTGATGCGCACGCCCTTGGGGTTTCCGGTGGTCCCCGAGGTGTAGACGATGTGGAACAGCGCGTCGTCGTCGGGCTCCTGCTCGGGGGCCCGGTGCAGCGGCCCCTCGGTGAGGGGGGCGAGGGTGACGCGGGGGGCGTCCAGGGTGGGGAACCGGTCGAGTCCGGGTTCGGCCAGCACGCAGTGCGGTCCGGTCTCCTCCACCATCCGGCGCTGTCGTCGCACGGGGGTGGCGGGGTCCAGCCCGAGGTAGGCGGCGCCGGTCCTCAGCACGGCGAGGACTCCGGCGACGGCGGCGGGACCGCGCTGGGCGGCGAGGGCCACCAGCGAGCCGGGACCGGTGCCCCTGGCGGCGAGCCGGGCGGCCAGTCGGCCGCTCCACTCGTCGAGTTCGCGGTAGGTGACCTCGGTTCCGGCGTGGCGCAGGGCCACGGCGCCGGGGTGGGCCTCGACCTGTTCGGCGAAGAGTTCCAGCAGGGTCGGCGGGGTCATCGGTGATCGTCTCCGGGCAGCAGATCGAGGGAACGGACGGTGGTGTGCCCCGCGTGCTCCGGGTCGGTGAGGGCCCGCAGCGCAGTCAGGGTGGATTGCAGTACGTTGCGGGCGGCCGGGGCGTCGAGCAGTTCCTGCTGGTAGGCGTACTGCAACAGCAGCCGGTCCGGGCCGTGCGGCTGGACGTAGAGGGCGCAGTCGTACTTGGTGTGGCCGGTGTCGAGTTCGACGAAGCGGAAGGTGACGCCCGCCGCGGTGGTGGCGCGTGCCGGGTACGGCAGCATGTTGAGCATGGTCTGGAAGACCGGGGTCGCCGACGAGCTGCGCGTCGCGGCGGGGAGCCGTCGCAGGGTCCAGCCGAAGGGGTGGTCGGCCGCGGCGTACGCCTCGTACACCGTCTCCCTCACCTGTGCGGTGAACCCCGCCAGGGTCGCGGCCGGGTCGATGCGCAGCCGCAGCGGCAGCATGGCGAGCACGAAGGCCGGCACCTCGGCGGTCTCCGGCCGTTCCCGGCCCGCCATCGGGGCGCCGACGATCACCTCGTCGGTGTCGCCGTAGTAGCTCAGGGCGAGCGCGTAGGCGGCCAGCAGCGGTACGAACGCGGTGGCGGACGCGGCCAGCGCGGTGGCGTGCAGCCGCCGGGACAGGTGCTCGTCGAGGACCGCCTCGGTGATCTCGCCCCGGTAGGTGGGTGCGACGGGCCGCTGCTTCTGCGCGATCCCCAGCACCGGGAGGTCCCCGGAGAGCCGGTCGAGCCAGTACTCCCCCGCCCGGGTCACCTCCTCGGTGGCCAGCAGCTCCGTCAGGTGGTCCAGGTAACGGTCGTACCGGGTGGCGCGTTCGGGGTCGGGGCCGGCGGGAGGCCGTTCGTACAGCTCGGCGAGGCGTTGGAAGAGCACGGTGGCGCCCCAGCCGTCGAGGAGCAGTTCGTGCATGGTGACCAGGAGCCGGTGCTGTCCGTCGGGCAGGCGGAACAGTTCGGTCCGCAGGGCCGGTCCGGTGAGGAGGTCGAAGGGTCTGGCCGCCTCCCGGGCGGCCTCGGCGCGGAACTCGTCCGCGGTGACATCCCGGGCGCGGTCGGGCAGCGGCACCTCCCAGTGCGGGTAGTGGTGCACCACTTCCTGCCCGTCCGTCCCGTCGGTCTCGTGGAACCGGGCGAGCAGCAGCGGGTTCTCGCCGAGCAGCAGGTGCCAGGCCCGGGCCAGCCGTGCCGTGTCGAGGGGGCCGTCGAGTTCCAGGGATCCCTGGTAGCTGTAGTAGGGGCTGAGCGGGTCGAGCCGCCAGTGGAAGTAGACCCCGGCCTGCTGGGGGGTGAGCGGGCGGGTCCGCGGCCGGTCCCGGGGCGGTTCGGCGGGGGCGGGGGCCGGTCGCCGCTCCTCGTGGCCGAGGGCGGCGAGCGCGGCGGGGCTGCCGTCGCGCAGCACGTCGCGCAGGCTCGCGGCCGACCCCGTCCGGCGCAGCGCCGCGACCAGGCGCATGGCCAGCAGCGAGTCGCCGCCCAGTTCCAGGAACCTGTCGTCCCGGCCGACCCGTCCGGTGCCCAGGAGTTCGGCGACGAGGTCCGCGACGGCGCTCTCCGCCGCGTCGCGCGGCGGGGTGTACGGCCGGGTCCCGGGGCGGTCGCGGCGCGGCGGCGCGGGCAGGGCCCGGTAGTCCGTCTTGCCGTTGCGGGTGAGCGGGATGCGGGGCAGGACGACGAAGGTGCGGGGCACCATCGGTGCGGGGAGCCGCTCGGCGAGGTGGGCGCGGAGCGTCTCCTGCGGCACCTCCTCGTCGGCGGGGGTGACGTAGGCGACCAGCCTCGGCGGTCGTGCGGCCGCCGGGGTGTGGGCGCTCTCCCGGGCGACCAGGGCACCGGCGTCGTCGGGGGTGTGGACGGTGACGGCGCAGGCGGCGACGGCGGGGTGGGTGCCGAGCACCGCCTCGATCTCGGCGAGTTCCATGCGTACGCCGCCGAGCTTGACCTGCCGGTCGACCCGGCCCAGGTACTCCAGCTGGCCGTCCGGCAGCACGCGTACGGCGTCGCCGGTGCGGTAGAGGCGTCCGACGCCGTCGCCGAAGGGGTCGGTGAAGAAGGCCCGGGCGGTGCGGGCCGGGTCGCCCAGGTAGCCGCGGCCCACGACGATCCCCCCGACGAACAGTTCGCCCGCCTCCCCGTGCTCGCAGGCGTGCCACCGCCCGTCCTCCTCGCGCAGCACGTGGAGTTCGGCGTTCCCTACGGGTGATCCGATCGGCAGGTGGCGCACTCCGTCGGCGGGCGGGCCGAGCACGGCGTGGGTGACGTCGTCCGAGCACTCGGTGGGGCCGTACGCGTTGAGCAGCCGGATGTCCGGCAGGGTGTCGTGCCAGCGCCGGGCCAGGGCGGGCGGCAGTTCCTCGCCGGTGGCGATCATCCAGCGCAGTGCGCCGGGTCCGGGGCCCGTGCTCTCCCGCGCGTCGAGGAGGAAGCGGATCAGGGTGGGCACGGTCTCCAGCACCGTGGTGCCGCGGTCGCGCAGTTCCGCCAGCAACAGGGCGCCGTCCTGGGCCCGTTCGTCGTCGAAGATCTGCACCCGGCCGCCGACGAGCAGCGGGGCGAGCATCTGCCAGACGGAGATGTCGAAGCCCAGCGGTGCGGTCTGGGCCAGTCGGTCGTCCGCGGTCAGCCCGAGGTCGTCGACCTTGGCCCACAGGTGGTTGAGCATGCCCCGGTGCTCGATGACCGCGGCCTTGGGGCGGCCGGTCGAGCCCGAGGTGTAGAGGACGTAGCGGATCTCGTCGGGGGCCATGGGGGTCGTGCGGGTGTACGGGAGGTCCGCCGGTTCCGGTGCCGTGACGGGTACTCCGGCCGCGCGGGCGCCCTTGACGAGTTCCCCGGTGTCCGCCGGCCCGCCGGTGACCAGGGCGAGGACCGCGCCGCTGTCGGTGAGCAGGGACTCGACGCGGGCGGCGGGCCAGCCCGCGTCGACCGGCAGATAGACGGCGCCGAGCAGTTCCAGCGCGAGGAAGGCCGTGACGACGTCGATGCCGCGCCGTCCGCCGACGGCGACGATCCGCCCCGGCGAGACGCCCTCGGCCGCCAGCCGCGTGGCGGTGCGGCGCGCGCGGTCCGCCAGCTCGGCGTATCCGACGGCCGTCCGTCCGTCGTCGATCGCGGTCCTGGCCGGGTGCTCGGCGGCGTGCCGTTCGACGTGGAAGTGGACTCCTTCGCCCAGTTCGTACGGTTCGCTGCGGGTCAGTGCCGTGGCGCGGGCGCGTTCGCGGGCGCCTTCCGCCAGGGGGAGCACCGGGTACCGCTCGGGCACTCCGGTCACCGGTCCTCCTTCTTCTCCGCGACGACGAGCAGGTACTCGACGGGCACGCCGGTGCCCCGTTCGTCGGTGGTGTGGAAGTCCTCGGTCATCTCGGTCATCTCCGCCCGCAGTTCCTTCCATCGCGAGGGCGGCGAGATGGTGTTGCGTGCCGCGATGCAGGGGCCGAAGCAGTTCTCGAAGAAGGTGACCAGGTCGTCGGCCGTGCCGAACGGGTAGAAGAGTTCGCGGCGTTCGGCCGTGACGGTGAAGCCGGGGCCGAGGAGTTCTCCGAGGTAGTCCGGCGACCCCCACAGCATGGGCTGTCCCTGGTGTCCGTTGGGCGAGGCGAAGTAGGCGGAGAGGATCGCCTGGAAGTGCGCGGTCCAGCTGCGGGCCGTCCAGTTGCACATGCCGATCCGGCCGCCGGGCCGCAGCACCCGGGCCATCTCGCCGGCCGCCGCGGTGTGGTCGGGGGCGAACTGGATGCCGTAGGTGGAGGTCACCAGGTCGAACGAGGCGTCGGCGAAGGGGAGTTCCTGGGCGTCGCCGCGGTGCAGGTCCACCTGGACGCCGGCCTGCGCGAACCGTTCGCGGGCGTCGGGGAAGAACTCGTCGGTGAGGTCCAGCCCGGTGACCACGGAGCCGCACAGGGCGGACAGCAGCGCGACGTTGCCGTTTCCGGTGGCGACGTCGAGGTGGGCGGTGCCCGGGGCGGGGGCGAGCCGCTCGACCAGTTCGACGGCGCCGGGCCGCAGCAGGTCGGCGACGTGCCGGTACTCGCCGTACGACCACATGGTGCGGTTGATCTCCTGGATGTTCGGATCGATCGTCACGGTTCCCCCTCAGAGCGTGAGCCGGGCGCCGAGACCGGCGGCCTCGGCGTGGGCGTGGATGCGGTCGGCCACGGCGACGTCCAGGATCGACATCCCGAACGGGTTGCTGATCACGATCTCGTCCGGGTCGCGGCGGCCCGGGTGCCCTCCGGTGAGCACGTCGCCGAGCGTTCCGTCGACGCGGCGGGCCCCGGGGCGGGCGGTGACTCCTTCCCTGGGGGTGCCGTCGGGGCCGAGCAGGGTGCCCGCCCGGTGCATCCGGCCGAGCAGCCGGCGCGGGTCGTCCCGGACCAGGCTCCAGTCGTCGACGAGCACCGTGCCGGCGGCGAGCACCGCCGCCTCGGTGAGGTCGTCCAGCGAGACGTGGCAGACGAGCGTGCCGGGGCGCAGCCAGTCCGGTTCGATGTAGCCCCGGGTCACGGTGGTGACGGGTACGACGACCTCGGCGTCCCGTACCGCCTCCCGCGGGCCGTCGGCGACCACCGTCTCGACGTCCGCCGCGCCGGGCAGCGAGGCGATGCGGTGGGCGGCGGACTTCGCGCGGTCGGGCGCCACGTCGTACAGCGTGATGCGGCCCAGGGTGGGCACGGTGCGCAGCAGCAGCGCCGCGTGGGCCTGGGCGAGCGCGCCGCAGCCGAGGAGCGCCAGTCGCCGCGGGTTTTCCACCGCGAGGTGGCGCACGGCGAGCGCGGTGACCGCGGCGGTGCGCATCGCGCTGATGTAGGCGGCCTCCATCAGGGCGAGGGGGCGGGCGGTCTCGGGGTCGAGGAGCAGGGTGAAGCCCTGGGAGCGGGGCATTCCGCGTTCCGGGTTGCCGATCGAGGCGTTGATCGTCTTCATCCCGATGACCGGGGGCCGCCCGTCCCTGGTCAGGGCGCCGGGCATGGCCAGCAGTCTGGCCGAGTCGCCCTGCGGGGTGGTCCAGCCGAGGTACGCCTCCTCGGGGAGGACCGACTGTCCGGCGGCGTGCAGCCGGAGCGCCTGGGCCACCGCCTCCACGATGTCCACGTCGCGGGCGGCCTCGATGACGTCCGCGCGGGTCAGGTAGCGGAAGTGGCTGTCGGGGTAGTGCTCGAAGTCCATGGCGGGCGGAACTCCTTGGCGAGAGGGGCGGTCGGGGTGGTGCGGGGGTGGTCAGTGGCCGGTGCCGTGCGGCTCCCGGATCATCACGAAGGGGACGAGCGCGCCGAGCAGCAGCACCAGGGCGAGCGCGATCCAGCCGGCCGTGCCCAGGGCGAGGACGACCCCGGTCATCAGCACCGGTCCCGCGACCCGGTTGGCCACGGTGCGGCTGGTGTTGAACAGCACCAGGTACGCGCTGCGCGCCCCTTCCGGCGCCAGGTCGAAGGAGAGGGTCCACGAGGCGCCGACCTGGAGCAGTTCGGCGAACGTCAGCAGGACGACGGCGGCGGCGAGCACCAGCAGCGCCTCCCGGGTCGCGAGGCCGGGCGCGGCGGCGAAGGCCAGGGCGCCGCCGGCGAGCAGCAGTGCCGCGGTCGCATAGGAGAGCCAGGCCCGGCGCGGGGTGCCGTAGCAGCGGTTGAGCGGGTACTGGAGGGCGATGCACAGCACGGTGTTGACGGCGTAGAGGATGCCGACGTAGCGCTCCGGCACGTCCGTCCTGGTGACGAGCCACAGCGGGAAGGCCACGTTGAGCACCGGCATCCAGAGCGACACCAGCGCGTTGTACGCGGTGAAGCCCAGCAGGCGGCGGTCCTTCAGCAGCGCCGCCACGCCGGTGCTGCGGGTGACCTCCCCGACCTCCTCGCGCCGTGCGGTGGCGTACACCGCGGCCACCAGTACGTAGGCGAGGGCGCCGCCGATCAGCAGCGGCCGGAAGGCTCCCGGAGCGCCGGAGCCCAGGGCGACCCCGGCGATGAGTCCGCCCAGGCTGATGCCCAGGTTGACGACGGTGCGCTGGACGGCCATCACCTTCGCGCGCAGGCTCTGCGGGGTGCGAGCGCCGACGTACGCCTGGACCAGCGGGGGCGAGGACTGTTCGGTGACGGCGACGAGGGCGACCACGAGGAGGAAGCTCCACCAGCCGTCGACCCACAGGTAGCCGGCGGTGGCCAGGGCGCGCAGCAGCATCACGCCGATCAGCACCGGCTTCGGTCCGAAACGGCCGGCCAGCCGGGCGACGGGCACGGCGGTGGCGACGGCCACGGCGCCGCCGATGGTGAGGCCGGTGCCGACGGCCGAGGTGCTGAGGTGGGCGACCTTGACGAAGTAGATGGTCGAGACGGCGAGGAACAGTCCCGTTCCGGTCCACTCGATCAGCGTGGCGCCCTGCACCAGCGGCAGGTACTGCCGGTGGCCGCGGTCCGTCCGCCGTGGGTCGAGGGTGGTGGTGCCCATGTTCAGTGCTCCTGGTGCTTTCGGTCGAAGAAGAGACCTTCACTGCGCAGGTGTTCCACAGCGGCGGTGATCTCCTTGGCCACGCCCTGTTCTGTCGCCCAGTCGTCGGAGTAGAGGGTGTCGCGGTACTTGCCGCCGCCGTCGGCGGCCAGGCACACCGAGAGCCGGTCGTCGGGGCCGTCGTCCTCCCGGTCGGCCAGCATGGCGCGCACGGCGCAGCCGCTGGAGCCGCCGAGGGCGAGTCCCACGTCCTCGACGAGGATCCGGCAGACGGCGATGGCCTCGATGTCGTCGACGTGCACGGCGCGGTCGTAGCTGTGCGGCGCCGTCAGGAAGGTGGACGGCCGGCTGGCCCCGATGCCCGGTATGAGGCGGCGTCCCGCGCTGCCCGCGACGGCCAGTGAGCCGCGTACGTCCACGGCGACCGCGGCGACGTCGGGCCGGTGCTCGCGCAGGTGCGCGCCGATGCCGGCGAGGGTGCCGCCGGTGGAGACCGGTACGTAGACGGCGTGGAGGTCCGCTCCGGCCTGTCCGGTGAGCTCGGGGCCCGTGACGCGGCGGTGGATCTCGGGGGCGGCCCAGTTCTCGTACTGGTCGGGCCAGCGGTATCCGGGGTGTTCCGCGCACAGTTCGCGCACCCGGCGCAGCCGGCTGAGCAGGTAGCCGCCCCGGCCGTCGGGTTCGTCGACGACGAGGACCCGGGCGCCCCGGTCGGTGAGCATGCGGCGGGTGGCGTGCGGGGTCTTCGGGTCGACCACCGCGAGGAAGTCGCAGCCGAGGGCGGGCAGCATCCGGGCCAGGGCCAGGCCGAGGTTGCCGGAGGTGGATTCCACCACCACCGTGCCCGGGGTGAGCGGTCGTTCGTCGTGCAGCGCCCGCAGCAGTCCGACGGCGCTGCGGTCCTTCACCGATCCGGTGGGGCCGCGCGATTCGAGTTTCAGTCCCAGACGTCGCACACGGCCCCGGTGGGCGACGTCCAGGCGGAGTAAGGGGGTCCGGAAAAGGGCCCGCGCCAGGACGGGTTCGACACGTGACACTGCTTCTCCCTGTACGGGGCGTCGTTGACCATTCCGAGGGACCGGCCGGCCGGGCTCACTGCGCGTTCCAGACCTTATGCGCGAGGTTCCCGATGTCACCACGGCACCGTCCGTACTCATCAATACTCTTGGCGAAAAGCTGACTTGACGCTCCATCAACAAGAATTACCGGAGTGTTACAGCCCCCGGAGCGGACGTCGGCGCCGGGCGGTTGCCCCCCGGCCGGAGCCGGGGCGGGGCCAGCGAATTGGCCGGTTCGAGCGCCTTGGCGTCCCGTGGATCCGCCTGCGCGCGGCGGCCGTGCGGCACCCCTCGCCGGCGGAGGAGACGCGGAGCCGTACGCCCCCTCTCCCGAGGGCCTGTTATCTTTGCGTGACTTCGCGCCGCAACTCTCGGTCATGCTTTGGCCTTTGCTGCGGCGGAGTCACGGGGTGAAACACCCGACCACTGCACGTGCACAGGCGCCGTCGCGATGCGCGACGGACCTGGACTGCCATGGCTGGACGGAATGACGCAGCAGAACATGCGGGGCAGGACGAGACGGGCCGCCCGGGCGGCACTGACCCAGGGAACGGGGCGCCGCAAGCAGGCGAGACGTGCGCGCGGCCGCCGGCTGCGCAGGCCGGACTACCCACGTGCGGGCCGTCAGGGCTGGCGGCGCTGGGTGCCCTCGTGGCGGCTGGTCCTGGGTTCGTTCCTGACGTTCGCCGCGACGCTGGCGGCCGTGGTGGGCATCGCCTACGCGCGTACGGAGATCCCCGAGGACCTCAACGCGTTCGCCACCCAGCAGGACACCGTCTACTACTGGGCCGACGGCACCCCCATGGCCCGCACCGGCTGGGTGAGCCGCCAGGAGATGCCCCTGTCGAAGATCCCCGACCACGTGCGGTGGGCCGTGCTCGCGGCGGAGAACGCGGACTTCTACTCCGACCACGGCATATCGGCCCAAGGACTCACCCGCGCGCTGTGGCGCACGCTCAGTGACGGGGACACCCAGGGCGGCTCCACCATCACCCAGCAGTACGTCAAGAACGTCTATCTGACGCAGGACCGCTCCTTCTCGCGGAAGTTCACCGAGATGCTGCTGGCGGTCAAGCTGGACCGCAACATGACCAAGGACAAGATCCTCCAGGAGTACCTGAACACCAGCTGGTTCGGCCGCGGCACCTACGGTCTCCAGCGGGCCGCGCAGGCGTACTACGGCAAGGAGGTCACCGAACTCGACGCCAGCGAGGGCGCATTCCTCGCCTCCCTGCTCAAGGGGGCCTCGCTCTACGATCCGGCGGTCAACCCCCGCAACCGGGCGCGGGCCGTCGAGCGGTGGGAATGGACCCTGGACCGCATGGTGCAGATCGGCAGGCTGAGCCGGGCCGAACGTGCGAAGTACACCACCTTCCCCGACCCGAAGCCGCCGCACGGACTCAGCGGCACGAGCGGGCAGAACGGTTATCTCGTCCAGCTCGCCGAGTCCTACGCCAAACGGGCCGGGCACATCTCCGACGCGCGCTTCGACCTCGGCGGCTACCAGATCTACACGACGTTCGAGAAGCCCCGGACGACCGCGCTGGCCCGGGCGGTGCGCGAGGCGCGCGACGCGCTCGACCCGAAGCGGCGCAAGGAGGACCGGCACGTACGGTTCGGGGCCGCGTCCGTCGCCCCGGACGGCCGCATCCTCGCCGTGTACGGCGGCCCCGACTTCGAGCGCCAGGCCTTCAACGAGTCCAACGCGAGCACCGTCCCGGCCGGTTCGGCGTTCACCCCGTTCGTCTACGCCGCCGGTCTCCAGCACGGAATCACGCGCGAACGCAACGGTCCGCGCGTCCCCATCACCCCGTCGACGGTGTACGACGGCGACGACGGCATCCCGGTCATGACCCCCGAGGGCCCCTACTGGGACCGCAGCGGGAAGACGGTCAAGGGCGAAAACGACGGCGACCGCTCCTACGGCCGCATCAGCCTGCACGACGCCATGGTCAAGTCCGTCAACTCCCCCTTCCTCCAGCTCGGCATGGACACGGGCCTGAAGCAGGTCCGCAGCACCGCGGAGGCGTCGGGGCTGCTCCCGTCGAGCTTCGGCCCGCCCGTTCCGGCGTTCGCGATGGGCAACTCGAGGCCCAGCGCCATCCGCATGGCCGACGCGTACGGCACGTTCGCGGCCCACGGCCTGCACACGGACCCGTACTCGGTCAGCAGGGTCACCCGCAACGGCACCCGGGTCCGGCTCGACCTGCCCCGGCCCAGGCGCGCCGTCCGGTCCGACGTCGCCGACGAGGTGACCGCGGCACTCACCCGGGCCGGGAACGGGAAGAACGGTGTCGTCACCGCACCGGTCGCGGTCAAGAACGGCACCACCGCGGACGACACCGCGCGCTGGCGCGTCGGGTACACCCCTGCCGTGTCCACCGCCGTCGTCGTGTACCGCATGGACCTGAACCGGAGCCTCGCGCCCCTGCCGCTCAAGGGGCTGGGCGGTGCCTCGGCGGGCGACCGGGACTTCCCGGCCCGGATCTGGAAAACCTACACGGAAGCCGTGACGAAGTGACAAGAGCCAGAGCGAAATCCGCGTCCCGCCGCAAACGGGACCGCCTCACCCCCCGGGTCGCCCTGGGAATCGCCGCGTGCCTCGTGGTGGCGGGTTCCGCGGCCGCCGTCCCGCTGCTGTCCGACGACGACGGGGACGACCGGAACCCGGAACGGCCCACCCGCACCGTCGCCGCGCCGACCCCCACCAGCCAGGACGTCCGCGACGCCAAGAAGGAGGAGCAGGAGGAGAAGTGGGACGGCAAGGTCAGGATCCTGGGGGACGGCTCCACGTCCTACACCGGACCGCAGCCGGGCCGGCCGAAGGCGAAGCGCCTGAAGCCGGGTGAACGGCCGCCCCAGTTCGTGGTGTTCTCCTGGGACGGCGCGCTGGAGGGCGACGACCGGATGTTCTCGCGCTTCCGCCGCGTGGCGAAGGAGAGCAACGCGCACATGACGTTCTTCCTCACCGGCATCTACCTGCTCCCGAAGGAGAAGCGGAACCTCTACCGGCCGCCCCGGCACGAGACCGGGGCCGCCGCGATCTCCTACCCGACGCGCGAGCACATCCGCACGACACTGGAGCAGCTCGGCGGCGCCTGGCGGGAGGGACACGAGATCGGGTCCCATTTCAACGGCCACTTCTGCGAGAAGAAGGGCGGCGGGGAATGGAACAAGAACGAATGGACCAGCGAGATCAGCCAGTTCTACTCCTTCGTCCAGAACTGGAAGACGAACACCGGCTTCACCGACCTCGATCCGCTGCCGTTCGACCCCACCCGTGAGGTCGTCGGCGGCCGGGCCCCCTGCCTGGAGGGCCAGAAGACCCTGTTGTCCGCCCTCAAGCCCTTCGGCTGGCGCTACGACGCGAGCTCCCCGGGGGACTTCCAGATCTGGCCCTCGAAGAAGAACGGCATCTGGGACCTGCCGCTGCAGATGCTGCCGTTCCCCGGCAAGGACTTCCAGGTGCTGTCCATGGACTTCAACTTCCTCTACAACCAGTCGAAGGGCAGCACCGAGGGCGATCCGGCGAAGTACCAGCAATGGCGCAAGGAGGCCCGTGACTCGTACCTCGCGGGCTTCGAGCGGGTGTTCCACGGGAGCCGCGCGCCGATGTTCATCGGGAACCACTTCGAGGACTGGAACGGGGGGATCTACATGGACGCCGTCGAGGACACGATGCGCGAGATCTGCCCCCGCAAGGAAGTCCGCTGCGTCTCCTTCCGCGAGCTGACCGACTGGCTCGACGCCCAGGACCCCGAGGTCCTCGCCCACTGGCGGACGCTCGACCCCGGCCAGCCCGCGAGCTGGAAGCAGTGACCGAGGGGTGCGGCCGGGCGTGCTCGCGCCCGGCCGCACCCGCCCCGTCCACCCTGCGAGCGTCCTCTCCGCGAGTGTGCGCAGGGCCGACTTGATCTCCTCCACGCCCCGGCCCCGCTGGTACGCGAAGAGCTCGGGCGCCAGGGGAGCCAGCAGGATGTCGACGAGCGCGTCGGGGCCCGGCACCCCCGCCTCCTTGACGAGCATGCGGACATGCGCGTGCCAGAAGCCGTACGCCCCGGTGGCGAACCGGGCGGAACCGGACTCGGCGCCCAGGGTGAGATGGACGTGCTGCTCCAGCAGGTCGGTCATCGCCGCGTAGAAAGCGGCCAGCCGCTGCGGGGGTGGGGCCCCGGTCCCAGGGGCGGCCGACCGCCCAGCAACTTCTCCTGGAGCGATCGCTCGTGCTCGTCGAGGAGCGCCGTGGCGATGGACGGGATGTCGGGGTACCGCCGGTAGAGCGTGCCCCGCCCCGCACCGGCCTCCCGGGCGATGGCATCCGTCTCACCCTGCGCGGATCCCCCTCGGCGAAGAGCCGGGCGGCCGCGCGCGGTACGCCGGAGGCGGTGAGGGGGCCGGCTCGTGTGGTGCCCCGCGGCCGTACCGGCCGGGCCCCGGTCACCGCACGGCCCGGAGCCGGCGTCGCTCAGGGTTTGAGACTGCCGACGACGTCGGCCGTGGCCGCCAGGCTGTCCTGGATGGCCGGCGCCATGCTCGTGCTCGCGAGGAAGAACCCGAGCAGGGCGCAGACCAGCGCATGCGAGATCTTCAATCCGCCGTTGCGGAGAAAGATCACCGCGAGGATCAGCAGTAGCAGCACCAGTGAGATCGAAATGGCCATGGCCAACCTCCTCCGCCGCGCCGGAATGCGGCATTCGGCCGCCAGTGTGGCGCAGCGGAGGAGCCCTCCGGACCACCGGCGTGTCCGCCATCCGGGTGTTGACTGACCGTCACGTCCGGGGCGGTGCGTCCGGTGTGCCGCCAAAGCAGGCAGCCCTGGTCCGACCGTTCCGGTCGCGGGTGCGCAGGAAACGCTCCGGGCCGGTCGGATCATCGGTGTTGAGGCGGTCGACCCCGGCGGCCGGCGGCTCCGTCCGGGCCGCCTCCCGCGCCGCTCCCGGCGTGTCGGGAACGGCCCGGAGGCGGACGCGTCGGCCGTCGCGGCAGGTCGTGGCGACGGGTGGGGGCGGTTTGTTCCGTGCGGCCGCGGGGAAAGGGCCCGCCCGACGACCGCAGCCCGTCTTGGCGCGGCCCGCCCGGCGCGGCCTGTCTGGCGCCGCTCCTCTGGCGCCGCCCCTCTGCCGTCGCCGATCGACGCGGTCTCCGGGCCCGGCCCCCCGGTGCGGGGCGCGGAGTCACCCGGTGGGGCCCACGGACTCCTGCGGTGCGCCCGGCCCGAAGCACTCCCGCCAGCCGACCGTACGGTCGCACCAGCGTTCCAGCAGCATCCGGTCGTGGCCGACGGCCAGCAGTCCGGCCCCGGACTCCTTCCGGTAGGACTCGACGACCGACACCAGCGCGGCGGTCGTCGACGCGTCGAGCATCGCGGTCATCTCGTCGCAGATCAGCCAGCGCGGCCGCAGCACCAGCGCCCTCGCCAGGCAGGCGCGCTGCAACTGCCCGTCGCTCACCTCGTGCGGGCGGCGGCCGAGCAGTTCGGCCGTGAGACCGACGGCGGGTGCCAGTTCGGCCACCCGGTCCGGCACCTGCGCGCGACGGCCGGTGGCCCGCAGCGGCTGGGCGATGATCTCGCGCAGGGTGAGCCGGGGGTCGGCGGCGAGCCGGGGCTGCTGGAAGACGACGCCGACGGCGGTGCGCTGCGCACGCGGGGCGGCGTGCCGCCAGCCGCGTACCGGTTCGCCGTCGAGCACGACCGTGCCCGCGTAGGGGCGGTGCAGCAGTGCGGCGACCCTCGCCAGGGTGGACTTGCCGCAGCCGCTCGGGCCCAGCAGTCCGACCGACTCCCCCGCCGCGATGCTCAGCGACGCCTCGCGGACGACGGGGTCGCGGGGGGCGTATCCGGCGGTGACACGGGTGAGTTCAAGCACGGTCCGGCTCCTTCTCGTCCGCCCGCACACCGTGGTGGCAGGCCAGAGCGCCGTCGAACGGGGGCAGTACGGCACACCGGTCGTCGGCACGCCCGCAGCGGGCCGCGAACGCGCACCCCTCGGGAAGCGCCCCGAGCTCCGGCGGCATGCCGGGGATCGGTTCGAAGGCACGCTCCGGCAGGGCGTCCAGGAGGCCGCGCGCGTACGGGTGGCGCGGTCCCGGCCCGCCGAAGAACCGGGCGGCGTCGGCGAGTTCGACGATGCGGCCCGCGTACATCACGGCGACCCGGTCGGCGATCCGCTCGGCCGCGGCGAGGTCGTGGGTGATGAGCAGAAGCGCCCGGCCGCCGTCGATGTGTCGGCGCAGTTCGTCGACGGTCCGCTCGACGAGGTCGCGGTCGAGGCCGGTGGTGGGTTCGTCGGCGAGGAGCAGGGGCGCGTCGCCGATCAGGGCGAGCGCGGTCGCGGCCCGCTGGGCGAGGCCGCCGGAGAGTTCGTGCGGATACCGGTCGAGGTGCCCGGCCGGGAACGAGGCACGGGCGGCGGCCCGTTCGGCGGCCGGGCGCAGGCCGGGCCCGCGGGTGCCGGTCAGTTCGCGCAGGGTCTCCTCGATCTGGGCGCGCACGGTGCGGACCGGGGTGAGGTGGGCGGCGGGGCTCTGCGGTACGAGGCCGATGCGGCGGCCCCGTACCGTGCGGGCGAGGGTCCGTTCGTCGGCGGCGATGAGGTCGGTGCCGTCGCCGAGCAGCGCCGATCCCGAGGTCCGGGCGTTGCCGGGGAGCAGTCCCAGCAGTGCGGAGGCCAGCACGGACTTGCCGCAGCCGCTCTCGCCGACCAGGGCCAGGCACTCCCCCGCCGCGAGGTCGAAGCGCGCGTCGTCGACGGCGGCGATGTGCCGACCGCCGCGCATCCGGAAGCGCACGGAGAGGCCGCGGACGGAGAGCACCGGTGTCTTCGGTCCCGAGGGGGTCGTCACAGCATCAGCTCCGATCGGCGACGCGGGTTGATCCGCTCCCGCCAGGCCCCGGCGAGGCCCGCCAGCGCGAGGGTCGGAACGATCAGGAACAGGCCGGGGAAGAGCGTCGGCCACCAGTCCCCCGCGAGCAGCGAACCGCGGGCCGTCTGCACGAGGTTGCCCAGGCTCGCCTGGTGGGTGGGCAGTCCGAGTCCCAGGAAGGACAGGGCCGACTCGTGCCACATGGCGTGCGGCACCATGAGCACCGCGGCGAGGCCGGCCTGCGGGAGCACGGCGGGCAGCAGATGGCGGACGACGACCCGGCCGCGCGAGGCGCCGCCGGAGATCGCCGCGTCGATGAACGGGCGGGAGCGCAGCGACAGCACCTCGGCGCGGACGATCCTGGCGGTCGAGAGCCAGTGGGTGAGGGCGACGGACACGATCACCGGGCCGACGCCGGGCCGGAACATCGCGACGATGAAGATGCCCAGCAGCAGGTGCGGCACGGACGAGAAGGTGTCCACGAGCCGCATGACGACGCGGTCGGTCCAGCCGCCGAACGCCGCTGCCAGCGCGCCGACCGCGGTCCCGATGACGGTGGCGGTGAGTCCCGCGACGACCCCGACGAGCAGCGAGACCCGGAGCCCGTAGACGCAGCGCAGCAGCAGGTCGCGCCCGACGTCGTCGGTGCCGAACGGGTGCTCCCAGGACGGTGGCCGGAGCTTGGCGGTGAGGTCCACGGCCTGCTGGTCGAGCTGGACCAGGGGCGGCACCAGGAGGACCGCGAGCAGTACCGCGCCGACGATCCCGGCGGAGGCGGCCACTCGGACGCGGCGGGTGGTCCGGCGTGCGGAGGCCGGGGCGGTGTCAGCCATCGAAGCCCACCCTCGGGTCGGCGATCGCGTACAGCAGATCGGAGAGGAGGTTGCCGAGCACGACGGCCGCGGTGGCGAGCACCGTGAGCGCGGCGAGCAGCGGGAAGTCGACGGAGGTGGCGGCCTGCACGGTGGCGGCGGCGATGCCCGGCCAGCTGAAGACCGTCTCGACGAGCAGGGCGCCGGTGATGAGTTCGGGGACGCGGGAGCCGATGAGGGTGAGCATCGGCAGCATTCCGGACCGCAGGGCGTGGCCGAGCAGTACGGTGCGTTCGCGCAGTCCGCGGGCGCGGGCGCCGCGCACCGGATCCTCGTCGAGCGCGTCCGCGACGCCCTGCCGCACGTAGAGGAAGAACCACGGCAGCTGGGAGATGCCGAGCACGGCCGCGGGGAGCACCAGATGAGTGGCGACCTGCCCGGCGGTGACGGTGTCGCTGGCCGCGTCGGTGAGGCCGCCGGCCGGAAGCACGTCGAGTTCCAGGGCGAAGAGCCAGATGGCGAGCAGTCCGAGCCAGAAGGCCGGGGCGGCCTCGAGAGTGTACGCGGCGGAGCTGACGCACCGGTCGAGCAGGCGGCCGGGCCTGCGTGCGGCCAGCACGCCGAGGGCCGTGCCGAGGACCACGGCGATGGTGAAGGCGGTCGCGGCGAGCAGTACGGACCAGCCCAGGCGTTCACCGATGACGTCGGCGACCGGCTGGCGCATCACGGCGGATTCGCCGAGGTCGCCGCCGAGCGCGGAGGTCAGCCAGTTCCACCAGCGGCTCACGAGCGGCTGGTCGACGCCGAGGTTGGCCCGCAGCTGGTCGAGGTTCTCCTGCGAGGCGGTGAGGCCGGCCGTGCCGGCGTATGCCTTGACCGGGTCGAAGGGGGAGGCGGCGGCGACGGCGAAGACGCCGAACGTCACGGCGACCAGGACGGGGACGGCGAGCAGGGCCCGCCGTCCCGCCATCCTGCCCATCGGCCCCCAGGGGAGGCGGTGGTTCACTTCTTCGGCGTCCAGTCCTCGACGTTCCACCACGGGCCGGATGCCAGTCCGTGGTCGTGCGGTTCGACCTGGGTGGTGAGGGGGCCGAAGCGGTCCTTCACGACGTAGAGGTGGTCGATGTGGGTGAGGAAGGTGTAGCCGGGGTTCTTCACCAGTTCGCGCTGAACGGTGTCGTAGGCGGCCTTGCGTTCGGCTTCGTCACCGCTTCTGCGGCCCGCTTCGAGGGCCCGGTCCACGGTCTTGTTGTCGTACCACGCCATGTTGTTGAAGCCGTCGCCCGCGAGCGAGGACTTCAGCAGCGTGTACTGGTCGAAGTCGGGGTCGGCGGGCGATCCGCCGCCCGCGAGGACGGCGTCCTGCTTCATCCGGGGCTCGATGACCTCCCAGGTCCCGGCCTGGGTGGTGATGTCGATGCCGGCCTTCTTGGCGTCGGAGGCGTAGGCGAGCGCGTGGTCCTGGCGCAGCTTGTCACCGGTGAGGTACCAGAGCGGGAAGGCGGCGCGTACGCCGTTCCTGGTGCGGATGCCGTCCTTGCCGGGCTTCCATCCGGCCTCGTCGAGGATCTTCTTCGCGGCGGCGAGGTCGTGGGGGCGTTCGGTGCCCTTGGTGAACCATGCGCTGTCGGTGGGCACGGGTCCGTAGGCGGGCCTGCCCTCGCCGTTGAGGAGGGAGTCGACCATGGCCTTCCGGTCGACGGCGATGTCGAGGGCGCGCCGGACGGCGATGTCGCCGGTGACCTCGTTGTGGGTGGGCAGGGTCACGGTGCGGTAGTCGTACGTCGTGGCGGCGTACGTCCGGGTGCCGCTGTCGCGGGCGAAGCCCTTGGCCAGGTTGGGCGGCAGGATCGCGCCGTCGAGTTCGCCGGAGCGCAGCCGGGTGGCGCGTACGTCGTCGTCCTTGATGATCGCCATGGTGAACTTCTTCACCTTCGGCGCGCCGCCCCAGTAGTGGGGGTTGGCCCTGAAGGCGATCTTCTCGCCCTTGGACCACTTGGTGAGCAGGTACGGTCCGGTGCCTATGGGGTGGGTGGTGAAGGGGCCGGTGTTGACGTCCTGCTTGCCCGCGACGTGTTCGGGTGCGATGGGCAGGACGGTGCGCTGGGCGAAGGGCGCGTAGGGGTATTTGAGGGTGAAGACGACGGTGTCGTCGCCGGTCGCCTCGACGCTCTTCACCGCGTCGAGTTCGGTGCGGGAGGCGTTGTTGGTCTTCTCGTCGAGGATGGTCCGGTAGGTGAAGACCACGTCCTTCGCGCCGAACGGCTTGCCGTCGCTGAACTTCACGCCCTTGCGGAGGCGGTACGTGTACGTCAGTCCGTCGTCGCTCACCTCGGGCAGGGCGGTGGCGAGCGCGGGCCGCAGCTTCATGTCGGCGTCGAGGGTGAGCAGCCCGTCGAAGATCTTGGAGTTGCCGTCCTTGCCGTAGCCGAGCAGCGGGCTGAGGCTGTCGGGTTCGTAGGCGATGCCGACCACCGCCGAGTCCCCCGCGCCCGATCCGGAGCCGCCGCCGTCCGGGCCTCCCGGTTGCGAGCAGGCCGTCGCGGTCGCCAGCAGTACCGTCGCCAGTGCCGCGGCGGCCGCTCCCCGTATCGATCGGGCCGTCATACCCTGCACTCCTTATTGAAGATCGAATATTATTGCGAACCTTTCGCAATTAAACAGCAGGTAAGGGGTGCTCGGTACCCCCGCGGGGCGGCGGAACAAGGAAGCGGAGGCGCGTCTTCACGCGCCTCCGCTCCAAGTCCCTTGCCCCGGTGAGCCGTTCCTTCCTCCTCCGTTACGGCGCGGGCAGTTCCATGAGTTCGGCAACAGTTTCCCGGTGGTGTCCGGCGCTGCCGTACGCGATCGAGTCGGCCTTGGCGCGCTTGAGGTAGAGGTGCGCCGGGTGTTCCCAGGTCATGCCGATGCCGCCGTGCAGCTGGACGCACTCCTCCGCGGCGTGCACGGCGACCTTCGAGCAGTACGCCTGCGCGACGGCCACCGCCAGCGGCGTGTCGGGGCTCGCGGTCGCGAGGGCGTCCGCGGCGTTGCGCGCGGCGGCGCGGGCCGACACGATCTCCAGCCAGAGCTGCGCCATGCGGTGCTTGAGGGCCTGGAACGAGCCGACGGGCCGGTTGAACTGGTGCCGTTCACGGGTGTGCCGAACCGTCTCGGTCAGGCACCACTCGGCGAGTCCGAGCTGTTCGGAGGCGAGCAGTCCGGCACCCGCCAGCAGCCCCCGCTCCACGGCCCGTACCGCGGACGCGCCGTCGGCCAGGCGGGTCCCGGCCGCCGGAGCGAGGGTCACGGTGGCGAGCGGGCGGGTGAGGTCGAGCGGTACGAGCGGCTCGACCGCGACTCCCTCGGCGCCGGTCTCCACCGCGTACAGGCCGTCGGTGGCGGGCACCAGCAGCACGTCGGCGGCGGGCGCGTCGGCGACGCCGGTCACCGTGCCCTCCAGCGTGTCGCCCGTCACGCCGACCGGTCGCACGGCGCCGGGTCGCGCGGCGGAGAACGGCACGACGAGGACCGCGGCCCTGCGGCCCGCGGCGAGGTCGCCCAGGAGCTCGACGACGGGCCCGCCCTGGGCGTCCAGCGCGAGGAGGGTCTCGGTGGCCACGACCGCGCTGGTCAGGTACGGCACGGGGGCGACGCTGCGGCCCAGTTCCTCCAGCACCACCGCGGCCTCGCGATGCGTCGCGCCCTGGCCGCCCAGCCGTTCCGGCACCAGCAGCCCGGCGGTGCCGATGTCGGCGGCGAGGCCCTGCCAGAGCCGTGGATCGTACGGTGTGTCGGACTCGATGCGGCCGAGGACCGTCGGCGCGTCGCACCGGTCGGCGAGCAGTGCGCGCACCGCCGCCCGCAGGTCGTCCTCGGTCTCGGAGTACAGCAGGTCGGGTACGGGGGTCTCTTCGGTCGGTGCCGCGGTCATCGGGCCAGGTCCTTCCAGGCGACGTCCTTGTCGTTGCGCGGCTCGGCGGGCAGGCCGAGGACGCGCTCGGCGACGATGTTGAGCAGCACCTCGCTGGTGCCTCCCTCGATGGAGTTGCCCTTGGAACGGAGGTAGCGGTAACCGGCGTCGCGTCCGGTGAAGTCGACCAGTTCCGGGCGGCGCATGGTCCAGTCCTCGTACAGCAGCCCCTCGTCGCCCAGGAGTTCGACCTCCAGCCCGCTGATCTCCTGGTTGAGCCGGGCGAAGGAGAGCTTCATGCCGGAGCCCTCGGGGCCGGGCTGTCCGGCGACGAGCTGCTGGCGCAGCCGGAGACCGGTGAACCTGGCCACCTCGGCCTCGACCCAGAGGGTCAGCAGCCGCTGGTGGAGGTCGTGGGTGCGCAGTTCGGGGCGTTCGCGCCAGGTGCGGGCGACCGTGCCGATCATGCCGCCCTCGCGCGGGACGGCGGCGCCGCCGATGGAGACCCGCTCGTTCATCAGCGTGGTCTGCGCGACCTTCCAGCCCTCTCCGACGGGGCCCAGGCGCCTGCTGTCCGGGATGCGCACGCCGGTCAGGAAGACCTCGTTGAACTCGGCCTCGCCGGTGATCTGGCGCAGCGGCCTGACCTCGACGCCGGGGTCGGTCATGTCGCAGATGAAGTAACTGATGCCGCGGTGCTTGGGCAGGTCCGGGTCGGTGCGGGCGATGAGGATCGCCCAGCGGGCCAGGTGGGCGCTGGACGTCCAGACCTTCTGTCCGTCGACCACCCAGTCATCGCCGTCGCGGACGGCGCGGGTGGCCAGTGCCGCGAGGTCGGAGCCCGCGCCCGGTTCGCTGAAGAGCTGGCACCAGACCTCCTCGCCGACCCACAGCGGGCGCAGGAAGCGCCGCTTCTGCTCCTCGGTGCCGTAGCGGAGGAGGGTGGGGGCGGCCATGCCGAGGCCGATGCCGATCCGGCGCGGGTCGTTGTCGGGGGCGCCCGCGGCGGCGAGTTCGGCGTCCACGACGGACTGCAGGGAGCGTGGCGCGTCGAGGCCGCCGAGGCCCACCGGGTAGTGCACCCAGGCGAGTCCGGCGTCGAAGCGGGCCCTGAGGAAGTCGGTGCGGTCGGTGGTGGCCGGGGGGTGTGCGGCGAGCAGGTCCCGGGTGCGGCGGCGCAGTCCGGCCGCGTCGGGGGCGGTCATCGGGCGGCTCCCGCCGGGAGGACGACGATCCGGCCGGTGCTGGTGCCGTCGGCGACGCGCTGGACGGCCTTCGCGGCCCCGGCGAGCGTGACCCGCTCGCTGACCAGCGGTTTGACGGTGCCCTGTGCCGCGAGCCGGGTCAGCTCGTCGTGGCAGGCGCGGACCGCGGCCGGGTCCTCGGTGTTGTACAGGCCCCAGTGGAGGCCGAGGATCGAGTAGTTCTTGACCAGGGCGTGGTTCAGCGCCGGGGTGGGGATGACGCCGCTCGCGAAGCCGACGACGACCACCCGGCCCTCGAAGGCGACGCACTTGACGGACTTGGCGTAGGCGTCGCCGCCGACCGGGTCGTACACCACGTCGGCGCCGCGTCCGCCGGTGGCCTCCTTGACGGCGGCGACGATGTCCTGGGTGTGCCGGTCGACGACCAGGTCGCAGCCGAGGTCCGCGGCGGTCCTCGCCTTTTCGGCGCCGCCGACGACGCCGATGACGGTGGCGCCCGCGGCCTTGCCGAGCTGGACGGCCGCGCTGCCGACGCCGCCGGCCGCCGCGTGGACGAGGAGGGTCTCGCCGGCCCGGAGGTTCGCCCTGCGGTGCAGGCCGAACCAGCCGGTCTGGTAGCCGATGTGCAGGGCGGCGGCCTCGGCGTCGTCCAGGGCCTCGGGCACGGGCAGCAGGGCCGCCTCGTCCGCGACGACGTACTCGGCGAACCCGCCGTTCGGCAGGGCGGGGGTGGCGAGCACCCGGCGCCCGTCCGGCGTCCTGCCGCAGACCTCCACGCCGGGGGTGAAGGGCAGCGGCGGACGCACCTGGTACTGGCCGCGGCAGAGCAGCGCGTCGGGGAAGTTGACGTTCGCCGCGAGCACCTCGAGGAGCACCTGGCCGTCGCCGGGCGTGGGCCGGTCGGCCTCCTCCAGTCTCATCACCTCGCTCGGCTCGCCGTTCCGGTGCACTCGCCATGCCTGCATGAGGGGCCTCCACAACACTGTCGGCATTACCACTGCTCCGGCGCATACTAAGCGGTCGCTTGCCTCCGTGGGAACAACCTGCCGGATCCGCTCCCGACCACTCCGACCCCACGTGCCCCCCGGCGCCGCGCCGCGTTCCCTCGACGCCCCTCGGCGTAGCGCACGTCTCACCGGGGACCTGAATACCCCCCGGGGTATTGATGCTAATCTGGACCGGAGATACCCCCCGGGGTAAAGCACCACAGAAGGAGCCGTGTCGTGTTCTTCGTCGACCCCGTCGAGACAGCGGGCCCCGCTGCCCGCCATCCGGCCGGCGGGCAGCGGGCCGAGGGGGCCCGGCAGGTCTTCCGCGCACCCGCCGGCCGGGGCGTCGGCGCCGCCGGCTCCCGCTCCGGCGGGAACCCGTCCGCGCGCGACCGGTGCGGGGCTGCGGGCCGCGTCTCATGACCGCGCTGATAGTGGCCCTGGTCGCCGGTACGGTGGTCGGTCTGGCGCTCGGCGGGCTGGGCGGCGGCGGGAGCGTGCTCGCCGTTCCCGCGTTGATCTACCTGCTCGGCTTCACCCCGGCCGAGGCCACCACCGCCGGACTGCTCATCGTTATCGTGACCTCCCTCACCGCACTGGTCGCCCACGCCCGGGAGGGCCGGGTCCGCTGGCGCACGGGAGGGCTCTTCGCGGCGGCCGGGATCGTTCCGGCCGCGGTCACCGGAGCCCTGTCGATGCGGATCCCGTCCGGGGTGCTGACGGCAGGGTTCGCCGTGCTCGCGGTGGTCGCCGCGACGCGGATGCTCCGCCCCCGCGCCGAACCGGCAAAGGCCGGGGAGGGCGCGGCCCCCGCGCCGGCCGGCCGGGTCGCGCGGACGGGGGCCGGGCTCGGCGCGGTGACCGGCTTCCTCGGTGTGGGCGGCGGGTTCCTCGTGGTGCCCGCACTGGTCGCCGTGGTCGCCGTCCCGATGACCTCGGCAGTCGGCACCAGCCTGCTGGTCATCACGGTGAACTCCGTGGCCGCGCTGGCCACCCGCCTCGCCACGCCCACCGCGCTGGACTGGGCGACGATCGCCCCCTTCACGGCGGCGGCGGTGCTCGGCGCCTGGGACGGGAAGCGGCTCGCCGCGAAGGTGTCCACGGCCGCCCTGCAACGGATCTTCGGCGCGGTGCTGCTGGCCGTGGCCGTGTTCATGCTCATCGACTCCGTGGCATGACCCGCGCCCCCGGTCGGCCCGGCCGCACCGCGACCGGCCCGGTCGGTCCCGGGGCCGGCCGGGCCGGCTCAGGACCAATCGGCCCGAACACTCGGTCCCGGGCGGGCTCGGCCCGGGACCGCTCGGGGCTGCCCGAGCCCGCTCAGGCCAGCGAGAGGAAGAGCTTCTCCAGCCGGGCCCGCATCTGCTCACGGTCCTCGGGGCCGTGACCCCCGTCGGCCATGCAGTGCTGCAGCCCCGTCGCGATGATCGCGAAACCGGCCCGGTCGAGCGCCCGGGACACGGCCGCCATCTGCGTGATCACGTCCTCGCAGTCCCGGCCCTCCTCGATCATCTTGATGATCCCGGCGAGCTGGCCCTGCGCACGGCGAAGGCGGTTGAGGACCGACTTCAGTTCGTCGGCCGCCATGTCAAGTTCCACATCATCCTCCTGATACCCCAAGGGGTATTCTAGCCCGACCGGGGAAGGAAGGACCGCCTCCCTCCCGAGCCCCGGTGGACGAAAGGAAACCCTGCTCGTGACCAGCCCCGCTTCCCTCTCCCCCGCCCAGACCGCGGCCCGCCTCGCGGAGTTCACCGTCATCGACGTGCGGGCTCCGGGCGAGTACGCCTCCGGGCACGTCCCCGGCGCGCTGAACATCCCGCTGGACCGCCTCCCGGAGGCCGTGCCCGCGCTGAAGTCCGCCGCGGCCCGCGGCCCGCTGCTCATGGTGTGCGCCTCCGGCGTGCGCTCCACCCGGGCCTGCGACATCCTCGCCGCGGCCGACATCGATGCCCTGACCCTGTCCGGCGGCACCTCCGCCTGGGAGGGCGAGGGCCGGGTGCTCGACCGCCCCGCCGGGGCCCGCACGACCTGGCCGATGGAGCGTCAGGTGCGGCTCGCCGCCGGGTCGCTCGTGGTGGCCGGACTGCTCGCCGGAGCGCGCTTCCCGGCCGCGAGGTGGATCTCCGCCGGCGTCGGCTCCGGTCTGGTGTTCTCCGCCGTGACCAACACCTGCGGCATGGCGGCGGCCCTGTCGCGGCTGCCGTACAACCGTGCGCCGCGCGCGGCCACCGATCTGGACACGACGCTGGCCGCCCTCCAGCGCTGAACCCCGGCGCGCCGGGGACTGCGGCGACACGCCCGGAACGGTGGAGGGGCCGGTCACGCGCACCGCGTGACCGGCCCCACCGTTCTCCGCCGCCCTGACCGGGCACCGCCCGGGGCGCTGTCCCCCGAGCCACCCGTGCGTCGCCCCGACCCGTGCGTCGCCCCGGCCCGTTCCCGCCGTCGGCTCTTTCCCGTTGCCGGTCAGGCCTCGCCCCGGACCATGGCGAGCAGCCGGTCCAGCACCCGCGGGCCGCCCGCGCGCAGCCCGTCGTGCTCGTACTCGTTGGTCACCCAGGTGCGCAGCCCGCGGATCGACGCCGCCGTGCGCAGCGAGTGCCCGGTGTCGACGTACATGTCGTCGTGGTAGACGGCGGCGACGACCGGCACCTGGTTGGCCGCCAGGCGCTCGGCGTCGTACAGCGGCGCCCAGTCGGTGCGGGCGGCCAGCAGTTCGGCGGTCTCGCGCAGCGGGCGCAGCGCCGGGTCCACCTCGAAGTGCCAGGGGTGGATGGTCTCGCCGGTGAAGAGCACCGGCCCCTCGCCCTTGAGCGCCCCGGCCGCGTCGAACTGCGGGAACTCGGCGCGGACCCGCTCGGCGGACCAGGCGGTGGGCCGGTCGTCCTGGCCGTAGATCGCCTCGTGCATCAGCGCGTACAGCGGGTGTCCGGCGAACGAGTTGGCCGTGCGCACGGCTTCCTGGAAGGTGTCGGAGAGCTCGGTGCCGTGCGGGGTGCGGACGAACGCGTTCTCCAGCAGGTAGTGCAGCTGGTGGCTGCCGCTGCCGCCGCCCAGCATGATGCCCAGGGACTGGAATCCCTCGGGCGTCAGCAGGTGCCCGGCGCTGTCGGTGGGGTGTTCCAGCAGGTGGGCGGTGATCTGCCGGGCGCGTTCGACGTCCTGCGGATAGCGGGCGTAGTGCGCGGCGACCTTGCGCTCGACGCGCGGGTAGGCGGCCCGGTAGACGTCGTCGGCGTGTGCGTCGAGCGAGGGCAGTCCGCCGGTGATCAGGACGGCCCTGAGTCCCTCGGGAGCGGCCGACAGGTAGCGGACGGCGCAGAAGCCGCCGAAGGACTGGCCGAGGACCGTCCACGGCTCGCCGCCGGTCAGCTGCGGGCGGATCAGCTCGCAGTCGCGCACGATGTTGTCGGAGCGGAAGCGGGCCAGGTAGTCGGCCTGCTCGCGCGGACCGCCGCGCAGCGGCAGGGTCTGCCGGTTGGCCGGGGTGGAGAGGCCGGTGCCGCGCTGGTCGAGCAGCAGCACCCGGAACTCCCGCACGGCCCGCCCCAGCCATGCCTCCGTACCCACGAAGCGCCGGGCGCCGAAGCCGGGACCGCCCTCCAGATAGAGCAGCCACGGCAGCTCCTCATCGGCCCGGCCGCTCGCCACGGCCTCCCTGCCGAAGACCTCGATCTGCTCGCCGTCCGGGTCGTCGTGGTCGAGCGGGACCGTGAAGCAGCGGTCGGTGAAGACGATGCCGGGGTGCCGGTAGCTGCTCACAAAATGCTCCTGAATCGTCAGATGTGCTTCGGACAGTTCAGGACAGTTCAGCACACGGCCGTGACACGGACGGTCGCGGCCCGTGTGCGCGGCGCCCGGGCGGCTCCTACCGTGCAGGCATGATCCGGTTCGAGCAGGTCGGCAAGGTGTATCCGGACGGCACGACCGCGGTGGACGGCCTGTCCTTCGAGGTCGCCGAGGGGGAGCTGGTCACCCTGGTCGGACCGTCCGGCTGCGGCAAGACCACCACGATGATGATGGTGAACCGGCTGATCGAGCCGTCGTCGGGCCGGATCCTGGTGGACGGCGAGGACATCTCCGGGGTCGACCCGGTGAGGCTCCGCCGCCGGATCGGCTACGTCATCCAGCAGGTGGGGCTCTTCCCGCACCGCACGGTCCTCGACAACACCGCGACCGTGCCCGCGCTGATCGGCTGGAAACGGGCCAGGGCCCGGGAGCGGGCGGCCGAGCTGCTGGATCTGGTGGGGCTCGACCCGAAGACGTACGGCTCGCGCTACCCCGCGCAGCTCTCCGGCGGGCAGCGGCAGCGGGTGGGCGTGGCCCGGGCGTTGGCCGCCGATCCGCCGGTGCTGCTGATGGACGAGCCGTTCGGCGCGGTCGATCCGGTGGTGCGCGAGCGGCTGCAGAACGAGTTCCTCGGGTTGCAGGCCGCGGTCAGGAAGACGGTCCTGATGGTCACCCACGACATCGAGGAGGCGGTCCGGATGGGTGACCGGATCGCGGTGTACGGGGCGGGGCGCATCGAGCAGTTCGACAGCCCGGGGGCCGTGCTGGGGACTCCCGCGACCCCGTACGTGGCCCGGTTCGTGGGCGCCGACCGGGGCCTGAAGCGGCTCTCGGTCACGGCGGTCGAGCCGGACGACCTGGAGGAGCCGCCGGTGGCCCGGTTCGACGAGCCGGCCGGTTCGGCGGCGGCCCGGCTGGACGGGGCGGGGGCCCGCTGGGCGGTGGTGCTGAACGGCGGGGGCGAGCTGCACGGCTGGGTGTCGGCGGACTCGTTGCGGGCCGCGGGCGGGCACGACACCGTCGGCGCCCTGGCCCGCCGGATGGATGCCTGGGTACCGGTCGGCGCCCCGCTGAAACAGGCGTTCAGCGAGATGCTCCAGCACGACGCCGGGTGGGTCGCGGTGCTGGACGGGCCGCGGTTCCTCGGTGTGCTGACCCCGGCCCGGCTCCACGAGGCGCTGCGCCGCTCGGTGGACGCGGACGTGCGGGGCGTGGGCCGGGACGAGGTGCGGTTCGACTCGATCACGGACGCGTAGGGCGCGCCGCGTACCGGCCCGGTTCGCGCTACCGCCCGCGCCGGTAGCTGCCGCCGTCCCTGGAACGGGCCAGCAGACCGGCGACGACCAGGTAGCGGCGCAGTCCTCGTGCACCGTGAGCAGTGCCTCGTTGACCTCGCGCTCGGTGCAGGTCCGGTCCCGCCTCGTAGACCATGTACGCCGCCCCGTCCTGCGTACCGAAACTGGGCGCCGCGCTGCGGCCGTTGTCCGGGGCCCCGGGGAGCGAGTCGTGGAGGAGACCCGGGTGGACGCGGCGGCCGAAGCGTTGCCGACCTCGGTGATCAGGAGGTTTCCGCCGCTCCCCCGGTCGGTGTTGTAGACGACGTACGCGCTGCCGTTCCGGGTGAGCAGGTGCGGGCCTCCAATGTTCACGGCACCGACGTCGGCATGGCTGATCAGGGGCTTCGGGTCGAAGGTCCACTTGCGGCCGTCGGCGGACCAGCCCCAGCCGATGTCCCGGTGGTCGGTGGTGTCGTTCCGCATGAACAGCATCACGTAGCGGGCGCCGCGCGAGGGCAGGTCGTGCCGGAAGACCCGGGCTTAGGACGTCTCCGTCGTCCCGGCCGGAAGCATCGCCGTGGTCAGTACCACCTTGTCGTACGTGAAGTGGATGCCGTCCTTCGAGCGGGCGAGGCGGGTCGTGGTGTTCTCGCCGTGGAAGTAGAGCCACATCTCGTGCGCGTCCTCGTTCCACAGGACGTGCGGGGACGAGACGTGGCTGACCTCGTAGTGCGGCTGCCGGTCGTCGGACACGATCGGGTTGGCGGGGCACTCGGTGAAGGGGCCCTCGATGCTGTCGCCGTGGGCGAGGCAGATGCCGCCGGGGGCGTAGTAGAGGTAGTAGCGGCCCAGCGGCTTCGGCACCCGGCCCGCCGCTCTCCTGATGCAGGGGAAGATGATCTCGCCGGTGGGGTTGTACTTCAGCCGCGAGGGTTCGAGCAGCGTCCTGACGTACCGGTAGTCGGGGAAGCCGGCGGGCGCGGCGGCCGCGGTGCCGGGCGTGGGCGTGGGCGGCGATCTCCTCGGCCCCGGCGACATGGCCGTACAGGCGCAGGCGTCCGGCGCGCAGCACGACATGACCGAGCGCCTGTTTCAGCGCGGCTTTGACCGGGCCGTGATGGAGCAGTTCGTGGACGGCCTCGTGCGCGAGGGCCGCGGCACGCACGGAGCCCGTCGGGTACCAGTGGCGCCGGCCGAGCTCGTCCACCAGGGCCTCCGCGCGGGCGAGGGTGTCGGTGTACAGCTCGACGGTCACGGGGCGCGAGGTGGAGCGGGCGAGGAGGCCGTGTTCCAGCCCGCCGTCGCGTTCGACGACGCGGGCCCGGGACGGGGCGGGGGCGAGTCCGGCGCCGAACGCCGTTGCCACGGTGGCCCAGTGGAGCAGCAACCCGCGGTCGCGTCCTTCGTGCGTGGGCGTGGCCGCCAGGGGCCCGACGCCGACGATCCCGCCGCCGCCGACCGTCCGCACGTCGAGCGCGGAGAGGTACGAGGCCCTGCCGAGGATGGTGGCGTGCCGGACGGCGGCCTTGCCCCGGCACACGACGCTGATGTCGGTGGAGGTGCCGCCGGTCTCCAGGAAGAGGCCCTCGCTGATCCGTTCCCGCATCAACGCGCCCGCGACCCCGCGGCGGGGCCGGAGAGCACGGTCAGCAGCGGGCGTCTGCGCATCTCGTCGAGTGACATCACACCGCCGTCGCACCGCATCACCATCAGGGCCGCGTTCACCCCGGCCCTGGTGATGGAGGCGTCGACGAGGTCGGCGGTGGCCGGCATGCGCGGCAGGATCGCGGCGTTGACTACGGCGGTGCGGGTCCGCTTGGCGAGCCCGTACAGGAAGGTGATCTCGTGCGCGGCGGTCATCGGCAGGCCGTGCGGGCGGGCCGTTTCGAGGACCGCCCGCTCGCCCTCCGGCCGGTCGACGCCGAACGGCTCGCTGGCGACGAGGACTTGGGCGCCTTCCCGGGTGACGGCGTCGACGGCGGCGCGCACCTCGTCCGCGTCCTCGGGGTCGGCCACATGGACGTAGGAGAGCGGGAGCCGCTTGCCCGGGGCGAGTTCGAGTCTGCCGAGCGAGGCGAGCCGGCGGGTGAGCAGGGCACCGGGCCCGTTCCGATGCCGATCGGCCCGACGGTGGCGACATCGCCCTCCAGCAGGGCGTTGGGAGCCTGTGTCGTGCCGTGTGCCAGGAAAGCGACGTCCTCGGCGGCGCGGCCGGTCTGTTCCGGCAGCCGGTCGAGTGCCTCGACGATGCCGTGGGCGACGCCGTCCTCGTGGTGGTGGCTGGTGGGAACCTTCACCTGACCCAGCAGTTCGAGGGTCGTGGCGTCGACGGCCACGGCGTCGATGAAGGTTCCGCCCACGTCGATGCCGACGCGGATGCGGTGGGTGGTCATGGCTGGGCACCTCCTTGTGCGGGTGGGTTGATGCGCGGGCGGGCCGGGTGGGACAGGTGGAGCTGTCCCACCCGGCGTCTCACGGTTCCGGCGTCCGTGGTCAGTAGCCGCGTACGTCGGGCCAGTGGCGCTGGACCCCGTCGCGGTCGAGCAGTCGCGCGAAGGCCTCGTACCGCTCGTCCCTCGACTGGACCTGTGCCGGTTCGACGCCTTCGGCCAGACAGTGGGCGGCCAGGGCACCGGCGACCTCGCCGATGTTCCATTCCACCGGGTGGAGCCGGTAGCAGCCGTTGGTGATGTGGGTGGTGCCGATGTTCTTGCCGGCGGGCAGCAGGTTGCGGACGCGGCGCGGCACGAGGGCGCCGAGCGGGATCTCGAACGGCACCGAGCCGACGTCGATGTAGTTGTCGCCCCCGGTGGAGGGGTGCAGGTCGATGCGGTAACTGCCGACACCGACCGCGTCCCGGTGGCGCGTTCCGCCGTGCGGGCCGACGAGGTCGATCGACACGTCGTGCTCGGTGACGGTGGTGACGGCCTTGATCCGGCGGGACTCCCGTACGTACGGGGCCTTGGCGAGTCCGTCGTCGGTGCCGGTGACGTCGGGGCGGATCCGCAGTCCGGGGAAGCCGGTGCCGCCGTCCTGGCGGGGGGCCTCGGTCTGCAGCCAGTACAGCAGCGAGAGCGACAGCTGCCGGGCCTCGGCGACCGCTTGAGCGGTCACCTCGTCGCCGGCTCCGATCAGGGGCTTGAGCCAGTAGTCGTTGAGCGGCCAGTTGACGAGCGTGATGTCGGAGTCGAAGGCGCCGGGGCGGTGCATGCCGCGGGCGAGGATGCGGCGGAAGCCCCACAGTTCCTTGTCGCCCGCGTCGGCGCTCTGGTCGGCACCGACGGCGAGCGGGTCGACGTCCGGGTTGGGGACGAAGGTGCGCGGTACGGGTTCCAGGGAGCGCGGGTCGGGCGCCTGGAACCCGAGGAGCGGACCGGGCCAGAAGTCGGGGCGGTGGGAGCGCCAGAAGTCGTAGTCGGCGGGCCGGTCGACGGTGTGGTCCTCGCCCTCGTGGTGGGAGAGCGCGAAGCACACCGTGATGCCCTGCTGGTTGAGCGGCTGGGCCTCCTCGGGGGCGTGCGGTTCGTCGAACTCGTCGCGCGCCTCGGCGCCGACGGCGTGCTCGACGCCGCCGAGTTCGAGGAGTTCGCCGGTCTCGGTGGCGTCGATGACGTAGCGGGCGGTGCGGGTGGTGCGGTCGCCGGTCCGGAGGTCCTCCAGGGCGACTGCCTGGATGACATCGTTGTCCGATTCGACGGCCACGGCCCGGTGCCGGGTGAGCAGGGTGAGGCGGCCCGCCGCCCGGTGCGGCGCGAGCATCGCCTCCAGCACGGCGAGCGCGACGCGCGGTTCGTGGCAGAGCTTGCTGACGCGTCCGGCGCCCGGGTTGAGGTCGGTGCGGGCGAGGGCCTCGGAGCGCATCGGGTACCACTGGCGGTAGTACGCCCGGATGCCCTCGCGCAGTGTGCGGTACGAGGCGGTGGTGCCGAACTGCTCCACCCACGGGTGCTCGTCCGGGGGGACGGCCTGGGAGGTGAGCTGGCCGCCGATCCAGTCGGTCTCCTCGGTGAGGACGACGGTGCGTCCGGCGCGGCAGGCGGCGAGCGCGGCGGCGATGCCGCCGAGTCCGGCGCCCACGACGAGGATGTCCGGTTCGGGTGTCACGGGTCTCCTTCTGCTGTGCGTGCGGGTGGTGCGGTCGGTCAGTGATCCTCGGCGGCGGGCGGTGGGCCCGACGTGGCACCGGGCCGGAAGGTGCAGGCGACCAGGGGTTCGGTGGCTTCCTCCCCCGCGACCAGTGCGGCGAGCATCCGGACGGCGGCCGCGCCGAGCCGGGTGCGGGGGATGTCGAAGCCGGTGGGTTCGGGGCCGTCCGCGAGGTCGGCGGGCGGGCTGCCGAGCAGCGCCAGCGAGGCGTCGCGCGGGCAGTCGATCCCGGCCTCGCCGACGGCCCGGCGCAGGGCCCGCCAGGCGTCCCCGGTGTCGGTCTCCTCGGCGACGAACGCGGTGACGCCGTCGGCGAGCCAGCCCCGCAGCCGCTCCGGGGTGAGGTCACGCTCCGGGTCTGCGGAACGGAAGACGGCCCCGGGGCCGTTGCTCGGGCCGACGGCCTCCAGCCCCCGGCGGAAGCCGAGTTCGCGGTCGGTGGAAGCGGGTGCCTCGTCGTCCTCACGGACCAGGACCATCCGGCGGTGTCCGAGCGAGGTCAGGTGGTCGACGACTTCGCGGGCGGCGCTCACGTAGTCGGCGCCGACCCAGTGCAGCCCCTCCGGCTCGTCCCGGCGGCCGAGGTGGACCATGGGAAAGCCGTCGGCGACCAGCCGTCGCAGCTCCTGGACCGGTGGGTGGCGGCCGAGGAACAGACAGCCGTCGGCGAGGCGGACCCGGCCCAGGGTGTCGGGGGCGCCGGCCCCCGCGCCCCCGGTGCTCGAACCGGTGAACAGCACCAGGTCGTAGCCGCGTTCCGCAGCCTCCTGCTCCACGCCCACCAGGAACGGGTAGTACGAGTGCCGCACATCGGTCGGAAAGGTCGCGGTGAAGCTGAAGACGCCCAGCAGGTCGTTGCGCGCCGCCGCGAGTCTGCGGGCCGCCGGGTCGGGGACGTAGCCGAGGCTGCGGGCCGCCTCCAGCACCTTCTGCCGGGTCTCCTCGGAGATCGCGGGCCCCTGCCTCTTGTCCGCGAGCACCAGCGAGACCGTGGCCTGCGAGACCCCGGCGAGCCGGGCGACCTCGGCCTGGCGCGGCCGGCCCGTGCGGCCCGCCGGTGCGGGCGCGCGACCGGGCCTGGCCCGCTTCCCGGGTTCCTCCACCTGTGCTCCTCAATTTCATTAATGCGTATTACTCATGTGTGTTGACGAGTACTGTGAGGGCCGAACCACCCTCGGTCAAGGGGGTGGACACAACTTCTTCACCGTGTTCTTTCCCGCACCGGACGGGCTCGTTCCGGCGCGGGCCACCGCCGTACGGTGTGATCGGCATCCCCGTGGGCGATCACCCACCCTGCGAAGAAGGCGGTCCCGTATGTCCCTGTTCGATCTGCCGCTCGACCGGCTGCGCGAGCACCGCAGCGCGTCGGTGGAGCCGGAGGACTTCGACGCGTTCTGGACGAAGACGCTCGACGAGGCCAGGTCCCACGAGCTCGACGCCCGGTTCGAGCGGCGCGCCGGTACGGGTCTGGCGACCGTGGACGTGTACGACGTGACGTTCGCGGGCTTCGGCGGTCATCCGGTCAAGGGCTGGTTCGTCGTCCCGGCGGGGGCCGCGGAGCCGCTGCCGCTGGTCGTCGAGTTCATCGGCTACGGCGGCGGGCGGGGTCTGGCGCACACCCATCTGCTCTGGGCCTCGGCGGGTTTCGCCCACTTCGTGATGGACACCCGGGGCCAGGGCAGCGGGTGGCGGGTCGGCGACACCCCGGACCCGGTGGGCAGTGGTCCCGCGTTCCCCGGTTTCATGACCCGTGGCATCGAGGACCCGTACGCGTACTACTACCGGCGGGTGTTCACCGACGCGGTGCGTGCGGTGGAGGCGGCGCGCTCGCACCCGCTGGCCGACGCGGCGCGGACCGCGGTCATCGGCGAGAGCCAGGGCGGGGGCATCACGCTCGCCGTCGGCGGGCTGATACCGGATCTCGCGGCGATCGCGCCGGACGTCCCGTTCCTGTGCGACTTCCCGCGCGCCCTGACCGTCACCGACCGCAACCCGTACCGCGAGATCGGCAACTACCTCAAGACGCACCGCGGCCGGTCCGACCGGGCGAGGGCGACGCTGGCCTACTTCGACGGGGTGCACTTCGCCGCCCGCGGGCGGGCTCCGGCGCTGTTCTCGACCGCCCTGGAGGACATGACCTGCCCGCCCTCGACGGTCTTCGCCGCGTTCAACGCCTACGCCCACCCGGACAAGACCATCGAGGTGTACGACTTCAACGACCACGAGGGCGGCGGGCCGTTCCAGGAGGCCGTGCAGCTGGGCTGGCTGCCGGGGAAGCTGGGGGCCTGACCCTCCGGGGCGGCCGTCAGCCGGGCGGGAGGAGGTGCCGGGACTCCAGGTAGGCGCGCGCCACGTCCTCGGGCAACCGTCGCCGGCTGTCGACCTGCTCGTCGAGCCGGGCCAGGTCGGCGGTGGTCAGTACGGTGCCGAGCCTGCCCAGTGCCCGGCGCACGCCCTCGCCGCCCGCCCGGGAGCGGTTGACGACCGGCACGAGGTGGTCGGCGTTCTGGAGGTGCTTGTCGTCGGCGAGCAGGACGAGGCCGAAGGTGTCGAGCGTGGCGTCGGTGGTGGTGGTCAGGACCATCTGGTCCTGACCGTCGCGGACGGCCTGTTTGGCCTGGGTGGTACCGACGCCCTTGGGGTCCACGGCCGTGACGCGGATGCCGTACGTCTTCTTCAGTCCGGGCGCGCAGTAGGGGCGCCGTACGCATTCGTCACCGGCCGCCAGCCGTACGGGCAGGCCGGACGCGCCCAGGTCGCTGAGGGTCCTGAGGCGGTGTTCGGCCGCGTACGCGGCGGTGACGGCGAAGGCGTTCTGGTCGACGGCGCGTCCGGGGTCGAGGACGGTGAGGCCGCGGGGGGCGGCCAGCGCGCGCAGGGCCTTCATGGTGGTGGCGATGTCGGGCGAGCCGACGGGGGCGGCGTCGGCGCCGTTCTCCTTGGCGTTCAGCCAGTCGGCGAAGGTGGCGGCGTACTCCGGCACGATGTCGATCTGGCCGTTCTCCAGTGCGGGTTCGTAGATCTCCCGGTTGGTGACGGTGATGATTTTTGTGGTGTAGCCGGCCCGGTCCAGCAGCAGGGCGTACATCCGGGCGAGCAGCTCGCTCTCGGTGAATCCGGCGGAGCCGATGGTGAGGTGCTCGCTGTCGCCGGGCGGCGCGGTGACTTCGCCCCGGCTCTCCAGGGAGGGGCCGGTGGCGCAGGCGGTCGCCGCCAGCAGCAGCGCCGTCAGCAGCGGGAACGCTCCGCGCGGTCTCATCGGGTCGCCGCGCCGCGGAGCCGGGCGGGGAGGAGTCGTTGCGCCGCTTCGAAGAGCCCTTCGACGATCAGGGCGAAGGCAGTCACCAGGACCGCTCCGGCGACCACCTGCGGGGTGGAGGCGAGGTTGAAGCCCGCGGTGATGATGCGGCCGAGTCCGCCGCCGCCCGCCAGGGCCGCGAGGGTGGCGGTCGCGACGAGCTGGACGGCGGCGATCCGTACGCCGGTGAGGATCAGGGGCAGGGCGAGGGGCACCTCGACGCCCAGCATCAGCTGCCGGCCCGTCATGCCCATTCCCCGGGCGGCGCGCACCACTTCCCGGTCGACCTCCCGCATGCCGACGTAGGCGTTGGTGAGCAGCGGCGGTACGGCGAAGAGCACGAGGGCGATGACGGTCGGCCACTCGCCGTGGCCGCCGATCGGAGTGAGGAGGAGCAGCACCAGCACGGCGAAGGTGGGAACGGCCCGGCCGATGTTGGAGATGTTGACGGCGAGTGCGCCGCCCCTGCCGAGGTGGCCGAGGAGCACGGCGACGGGCAGCGCGATCAGACAGCTGATCAGCAGGCAGACGACGGTGAGGAAGAGGTGCTGGACGAGGCGGTCCCGGATGCCGCCCTCGCCGGTCCAGTTCGTGGCGGTGGTGAGCCAGGACCAGGCCTCGGCGAGGATGTTCACGCCCGCCTCCGGGTCCACGGGGTCAGGAACCGCTGGGCGAGCAGGAGCAGCAGGTCGGCGGCGACGGCGATGAGCACGCAGAGGACGGAGGCGGTGAGCACCTGGGCCTTGAAGTAGGTGTTCATGCCGGAGTAGATGAGGTTGCCGAGTCCGCCGTGGCCGACGATCGCGCCGACCGTGACCAGGGAGACCGCGGAGACGGTCGCGATCCGCAGTCCGGCCATGGCGGCGGGCAGGGCGAGGGGCAGTTCGACGGTGAGCAGCAGGCGCAGCGGGCCGTATCCCATGCCGCGCGCGGCCTGTCGGGTCTCCTCGGGCACGGCGCGCAGTCCGGCGAGGAGGTTGCGGACGAGGAGGGTGAGCGAGTACAGGACGAGTCCGGCGACGACGAGCGAGGCCGAGAGTCCGTACACCGGGAGCAGCAGCGAGAACATGGCGAGCGAGGGGATGGTGTACAGGGCGGTCGTCACGCCGAGCACGGGGCCCGCCGCCCAGCGCCGGTGCCGTGCCGCGAGGGCGAGCGGAACGGCGAGGAGCAGCCCGATGAGCACGGAGGCCGTGGTGAGCTGGACGTGCTGGACGACGGCGTCCCAGAGGATCTCGCGCCGACTGGAGAGGTAGGCCCCGCAGAGCCACTCGTTGCGCGCGAGGCAGTCGTCGGGGGGCGCGGTCACCCGTCCATTGGAGCGCGGGGGTGCGGGCGGGTGCGCGTCCTGATCGGCTGTCCGGGGGTACGGGGCGGGTTCCCGGCCCGTCACACGGGTTCCGGCGCCCCGGACCGTTCGACCTTTCGCACCGTGACGTCGTCCGGTCCGAGCAGGCGTCCGTCGGCCGCCCGGACCTCCAGGGGCCGCGGGGTACGGCCGTGGCGCAGGTCGACCATCTCCGAGTGGGGTTCGCCGGGGTCGAAGAAGTGCGCCTCGCCCCACTGCCGCAGCGCCACGACGACCGGGAAGAGGTCCCTGCCCTTGGCCGTCAGCACGTACTCGTGGCGGGCGCCGCCGTCGGCCGCCGGAACCAGGTCGAGGATTCCGCTGCCGACCAGTTCGCGCAGCCGCGTGGCGAGGATGTTCTTCGCGATGCCCAGGCTGCGCTGGAACTCGCCGAAGCGGCGGCTGCCGTCGAACGCGTCGCGGACGATCAGGAGCGCCCACCAGTCGCCGATCGCGTCGACCGACCGGGCCACCGGGCAGTTGCTGCCGTCGAGGCGCGTCCGCTTCACCATGCCGCTTCGCTCCATCCCATCGGTTGCAACATGCTACCAGTCGGCACTAGCGTCCATCAGGTAGCAACTTGCAACCAAAAAGCCGAGGGGTGCCCGTGACCGACAGCGAGAGAACGACCAGGACCGTGGACACGGCCGGTGGAACACCCGGGCCCGCCCTCTCCGGACGCACCCTGCTGCTCTTCGCGGTCGCCTCCGGGGCGGCGGTGGCCAACGTCTACTTCGCGCAACCCCTCCTGGTCACCCTGGGCCGGGAGTTCGGGATCGGTACGGCGTCCGTCGGCATCGTGGTGACCCTCACCCAGATCGGCTACGGCCTCGGGCTGTTCCTGCTGGTGCCGCTGGGTGACCTGGTCGACCGGCGGACCCTCGTCGTGGCCCAGCTGGCGCTGCTCGCGGTGGCGCTCGCGGCCACCGGCACGGCGGTCGCCGCGCCGGTCCTGCTGACCGCCCTGGCCGCCGTGGGCTTCCTCGCCGTGGTGACCCAGACGCTCGTGGCCTTCGCGGCGTCGCTGTCCGCCCCGGACCGGCGCGGCCGCGCGGTCGGCCTGGTCACCAGCGGAATCGTCATCGGGATCCTGCTCGCCCGCACGGTCTCCGGCGCGCTGGCCGACCTCGCGGGCTGGCGGGCGGTCTACCTCGCCTCGGCCGCGCTGACCCTGGTGCTCGCCCTGGCCCTCGCCCGCGTACTGCCGCGCCGGACGACGCCACCGGCCTCCATGCGGTACGTGCGGCTGCTGCGTTCGACGCTCGCGCTGTTCGCCGAGGAACGCGTGCTGCGGGTCCGCGCCCTGCTCGCCCTGCTCGTCTTCGCCGCCTTCAGCACCCTGTGGAGCTGTGTCGCCCTCCCGCTGAGCGAGCCCCCGCTGTCCCTGTCACACACCGCGATCGGGGCGTTCGGGCTGGTGGGAGCCGCGGGCGCGCTGGCGGCCGCGCCGGCCGGGCGGCTGCACGACCGGGGGCTCGCCGGGTGGACGACCGGTATCGCGCTGGTCCTGCTCACCATGTCGTGGCTCCCGCTCTCCCTCACCCGGCAGTCGCTGTGGGCGCTGGTGATCGGCGCGCTCGTCCTCGATCTGGCCGTGCAGGCCGTCCACGTCACCAACCAGAGCCTGATCTACGCGGTCCGCCCCGAGGCCGGGAGCCGTCTGATCGGCGGCTACATGGTCTTCTACTCGATCGGCAGCGCCACCGGCGCCCTCGCCTCGACGGCCGTCCACGCGCGGGCCGGGTGGGGCGCGGTGTGTCTGCTCGGCGCCGCGATCAGCGCGCTCGCGCTCCTCGTGTGGACGGTGGATCAGGGGCGCGGCGGTCGCAGGCGCAGTTGCAGCATCGCCTCGAACCGGGCCTCCGGGTCGGCGAGGTCGAGGTCCGCGACCGCGGCCAGCCGTTTGAGCCGGTAGCGGAAGGTGTTGGGGTGGACGTGCACGGCGGCCGCGGCGGCGGGGACGTCGCCGAAGGTGTTCAGCCAGGCGTCCAGGGTGTCCGTGAGGGCGGTGCCGTGCTGTTCGTCGTGGGCGAGCAGCCGTACGACCGGGCCGTCCGGCAGGTCGTACTCGGCGGCGATCCGGTCCGTCAGTTCCTCCAGCAGCGCGGCGGCGTAGACGTCCGACAGCCGGGCGGCCCGGCGCCGGGTGCGGCCGGAGCCGAGGACCCGCAGCGTGCGGTCCGCGTCGGCGCGGGAGCGGCGCAGTTCGGCCGGGCGGGCGGCGAGCCGGCCGACGCCGATGACGGCGGGGAACCGGTCCCCGACCCGGCCGAGGAACGCCTCGGCCACCCGCAGCCCCTGCTCGTCCGATGCCGTGGGCAGGACCGCGTAGGTGACGCCCCCGAGGGTGGCCGTGGCGGTCCGGGGGTGGATCGCGACCAGGTGCAGGGCGAGGGCCTCGGCGGCGCGGTGGCCCGCGGCGACCCGGTCGGGCGCGGACGGCTCGCCGGTCACCGTGAGGGCGAGCACGCAGGCCGGCTGCGCGGCCAGGCCGAGCCGGGCGGCGGCCTGCGGCGCGTGCTCGCCGCCGTCCAGGACCGTGGCGAGCAGGTCCGCGCGCAGCCGCCGCTCCGCGTCCTCGCCGGTGCGGCGGCGCAGCAGGTGCAGGGCGGCCACCTTCGCCGCCTCCTGGAGCGCCCGGCTGCGGTCCTCGCTCAGCGGGGCGTCGACGACGACCCAGATCGACCCGAGGATCTCGCCGCCGGCCCGGATCGCGATCGCGGCCCGGGGCCTGTCCGACAGCCCGTCCACGTAGACGGGTTCCTCCTTGCCGTAGAGGGCCTGGAAGGCTCCGACCGCCTCCAGGGCACGCAGCTTCCCGGCGGGCACCTGCCGGTCGAGGACGGTCGCGATCCGGTCGTCGTCGCCCTCTTCCTGTCTGCTGGAGAAGGCCAGCACCCGCCCGCTCCGGTCCTCCACGGTGACCGGGCCGTCCAGCAGTCCGGCCGTGGCGTTGGCCAGGGCGAACAGGTCCCCGGCCAGCGGTTCGGCGCCGTCGGGGTCGCCGGGGCCGCCCACCGTGCCCAGTTCGTCGACGGCGAGCAGCGACCGCAGCAGGGCGGCCACCTGGGCCCAGGACGCGCCGGGGGTCAGGCCCAGCACGGTCACTCCGGTGCGCGCGGCGGCCTCGGACACGGGACCGTCCACCGGGACCGGGGCGCGGACCACGACGGCCGCCGCGCCGAGCCCGTGCGCGCGGTCGACCAGGGCGGCGACGGGCCCGGCCCCGTACACGCCGACGCCGAGCACCACCGCGCCGGGCAGGCCCGCCGGTTCGTCCAACGGGTCCTGGATCAGCACTCCTCCGATGGCGCGGGCCGGGTCGGCCTCGCCGGCCGCCACCTCGATCAGGGTCGATCCGAGGTCGTCGATGATCCGGCCGAGCACGGCCCGGGGCTGCTCCGTCATCGTCACAACGTAATCGACCGGGGCCCTCGGCCCCCGGGCCGCGACGACCCGGGGCCGAGGGCCCGGACGCGCCGTCCCGCCGCCACCGCGTCCGGATACGACGGCCGGCCCGTCACCGGCCGATCCACTCCGGGGCCCCGGTGGTGACCTCGGCCAGTTTCTCCGGGACCGGGGAGATTCCGATGCCGGGTCCGCGGGGCACGGCGAGGTGGCCGTCCTCCAGCACGAACGGCTCCGTGATGTCGGTCCGGTAGTACCGGTCGGACGCGGAGGTGTCGCCGGGCAGGGTGAAGCCGGGCAGTGCGGCGAGCGCGACGTTGGCGGCGCGGCCGAGGCCGGTCTCCAGCATTCCTCCGCACCAGACGGGGACGCCGTTGGCGGCGCACACGTCGTGGATCCGCCGGGCCTCCAGGTAGCCGCCGACCCGGCCCGGTTTGATGTTGACGACCGAGCAGGCACCCATCGCGATCGCGTCGGCCGCCGAACGGGCCGAGACGACGGACTCGTCCAGGCAGATGGGGGTGCGCACCCGCCGGGCGAGTTCCGCGTGGCCCCTGAGGTCCTCCTCGTCCAGGGGCTGTTCGATCAGCAGCAGCCCGTACGGGTCGAGCCGGGCCAGTTGCGCGGCGTCGGCCAGGGTGTAGGCGGTGTTGGCGTCCACCTGGAGCAGCACGTCGTCGCCGAAGCGTTCCCGGACCGCGCGCACCGGTGCCACGTCCCAGCCGGGTTCGATCTTCAGCTTGATCCGCCGGTAGCCCTCGGCGAGATAGCCGTCGACGGCGTCGAGGAGGGCGGGGACCGAGTCCATGATGCCGACCGACACCCCGGCCGGCACCCGTGCGGCCGTCGCTCCCAGCCACTGGCCCATCGAGATCCCGTGGGTGCGCAGCCAGGCGTCCAGTACCGCGGTCTCCAGGGCGGCCTTGGCCATCCGGTGTCCCTTGAACGCGGCGAGCGCGGGCGCGACCGCCCACGGGTCGAGGTCCGGCAGGGCGGTGAGGGCGGGCACGAGGTGGCGGCGCAGCACGTCCGCGGCGCCCGCCGTGTACTCCGAGGAGTACAGCGGGTCGGCCATGGTGACGCATTCGCCGTAGCCCTCCTGGTCCCCGGTCTCGACCCTGACCAGCAGGATCTCCCGCGTGTCCAGGGTGGCGAACGAGGTCCGGAAGGGGGCGACCAGCGGCATCGCGATCCGGCGCAGTTCCACACCGACGAGTTTCATGTCCGGTTCTCCTGACGTCTTTCGATCACATACCGGCCGTCCCGGGTGAATCCGGTGACGGCGTGTCCCTCGGCCATCAGCCCGCCGAGCACGTCGCGCAGCGCACGGCGCCACTCACGGGCCAGGGACGGGGCCTCCCGGCGCATCGCCTCCGCCTCCGCCGGGACCCGGACCAGGACGGTGTCGCCCTTCAGGTCCCCGACGACGGGGCGGCCGTCGGGTCCGGCCTCCAGCCCGACCGCGGTGGGTCCGCCCGCCGCACCGGCCGTGGCGGGAGCGGGGGTGCCCGTCGCGGACGCGACGGCACGCGGGCCGGTCAGCTCCCAGCGGACCATCAGCCGGTCCGTCTCGGTCCCCGCGTTGACCTCGTCCTGCATGCTGCCGTAGAAGTCGGGCAGGTACTCGCTGGGTTCCGCGCCCAGTTTGGCCAGGTTGAAGTAGGCGTTGCGGCTGATCAACGGGTCGAAGGTCCAGGTGATCGTGGTGATGCCGCGGGCCAGGGCCCAGGCCCGCTGGTGCTGTTTGACGGCGAAGCCGACGTTGCGGCCCCGGAGTCCGTCGTCGACCCCGGCCACGTGCGAGTGCAGCCCCTCGGTGGCCAGGAAGCCCAGGCAGAACCCGACCATCCGGCCGTCCCGGTGGACGCCCGCGACATAGCTGCCGGAGTGCGCGAAGACCCGGAGCAGCTCCGGCGGGATCAACGGGCTGCCGGAAGCGGGCCGCCAGATCCGGTCCAGCACCCGGCACGCCTCGTGCATCTCCTCCGGCCGGTGCAGCTCCGACACGGTCACGCCCGCCCGGCGCGCCGCCAGGTCCGCGGCGTCCGCCGCCGCTCGTGTCCCGTTCACCCGGCCGCTCCGCCGGGTCCGGTCGGCGATTCGTGCAGCAGTGCCGCCACCAGGCGGGCCACCAGGGCCGTGCGGCGGGGCAGTTCGGCGACGACCACGTGCTCGTCGTCGGCGTGCGCCCCGCCGCCCACGGCCCCGAGCCCGTCGAGCGTGGGGGTGCCCGCCCCGGCGGTGAGGTTGCCGTCGGACGCGCCGCCGACCGCCACCCCGCGCAGGGTTCCGAGTCCCAGTTCCATGCCCTGTTCCCGGGCGAGTTCGAACAGTCCGGCCGAGGCGTCGGCCGACAGGGGCGGCCGGTCCGGGCCGCCGGTGAAGGTGAGCGAGGCGCCTTCGGTCACCGGCCGCAGGGCCCGCACGGCACGGTCCACCCGGTCCTGCTCCGCGGCCGTCTCCACCCGTACGTCGACCATCAGCCGGGCCGCGTCGGGCACGGTGTTGCGGGTGGTGCCCGACGAGGCGACGGTCGGGGTCACCGTGGTGCCGGCCGCCGGATCGGCGAGCGCGGACAACGCGAGGATCTGGTGGGCCAGTTCGGTGGTCGCGTTGATGCCGCGATGGGGTTCGAGACCGGCGTGCGCCGCGCGTCCGGCGATGCCCAGCCCGTAGCTCGACACGCCCTTGCGGACCGTCTTCAGCGCGCCGTTCTCGCTCGCCTCCAGGACGAGCACGGCCCGGGTGCGGCGGGCCTCGGCCTCGATCAGGGCGCGCGAGGTCGGGGCGCCGATCTCCTCGTCCCCGGTGAGCAGCACCGACACCCCGTCCAGGTCGTCGAGGACGGACAGGGCGTGGAACAGCTGTGCCACGCCCGCCTTCATGTCGAAGCAGCCGGGCCCGGTCAGCCGGCCCCCGGTCACCTCGAAGGGGTGGGTGGACAACGAGCCCACCGGCCACACCGTGTCGAAGTGACCGAGCAGCAGGACCCGGTCGCCGGAGCCGAACCGCCAGCGCAGGGCGGGCCGTCCCGAGCCGTCGACCCATTCCGGCGCCGCGCCGGTCAGCCGGGTGCCGAGCCCGGCGACGACCCTCGCGCAGCCGGCGACCGCGGCCAGGTCGTCGCTGGGCGACTCGGTGCGCACCAGTTGCCCGATGTCGTCCAGCATCTGCGGCAGCCCGGCCTCCAGAGCGGTGAGGATTCTCGCCGCCGGAGCCGTCGGGTCTGTCGTACTCGCCATGGTCACCTCCGAAGGAGCGGCACTCCGCCGCCACCAGGAGGACGGTAGACGGCACGGGGCGGGCCCGGTTGGTGGCGGCGCACGAAAATCCGGCCCTTCGTTGGTGCGCCGCGCCGAAGACGTACGGCGGATACGCGGGCACGGAGGTTCGTCCGGCCGGGCCGGAAAACCTTTTGCGGACCGCTCGCACCTGCTGAAAGCGTGGAATTCATGACTGCTCAGCACCGGATACGGGCCGACTACGACGCCCGGACGATCGTCGTCTACCAGGCGTACTCATCGGCGGTGGCCGATCCGGCCCTGCGGGCGAACCGGTTCGTGGCGCCGTTCTCGTTCAACCGGATGACCTGGATCAAGCCGTCGTTCCTGTGGCTCATGCACCGCAGCAACTGGGCGCAGAAGCCGGGCCAGGAACGCGTCCTCGCGGTGCGGATCACCCGGGAGGGGTGGGAGGAGGCCCTGTCCCGTGCCGTGCTGACGACGTCCGATCCCGCCGCGGTCTCCCGGGCTCCCGTGCACGTCCAGTGGGATCCCGAGCGTTCGCTGCGGGGAGCCGCCCTGAACCACTACAGCATCCAGGTCGGGGTGGGGCGCGGGCTGATCCGTACGTTCGCCGAGGAATGGGTCGTCGGTCTCACCGACGTGACTCCCCTGGTCCGCAGGATCGCGAAGCTCAGCCAGGGCGGCCGGGCGACGCAGGCCGCGCGGCTGCTGCCTCCCGAGCGGGTCTACCCGGTGCCCCCGGCCCTCGCGAAGTCCCTGTGCATCGATGCCTGACCACCCGCCGCACGGGGCGCCCGGGAGGGTCGCCCGTGCAGTGGTTCGACGAAGGGTCACCACGGCGGTTCGGTGAAGAGCCTCATCAGCTGACGCGCCCCTTCCGTGTCGCCCGTGGTGCCGAGGCCGTCGCCGGCGCCGGGGAAGAGACGTCCCCAGGAACGGGCCCGGCCGATCGCCCCGAGCCGCCACGCCAGAGCCGCCGCACGTCGCAGCCCGGCCGTGGTGCGGCCTTCGCCCGTCCACGGCTCCAGATAGGCGTCCCGCAGCCGGGGCAGCACCTCGGGGCCGAATCGCTCGCGAGCCGCCCCGGTGGGCACCAGGAAGCTGCAGAAGGGGTGGCCGACGGCCGCGTCGCCCCAGTCGAAGAAGGTGTGGCGGCCGGTCCCGGCGACGAAGAACTGACCGTCGTGGAGGTCGCAGTGGTCGAGCGTGTCGGCGATGCCCGTGTCCGCGAGCTCCTCGCACCACTCCACCAACCGGGGCCGCAGCCCACGCAGTTTCCCGCGGTCGGCGGGGTCGAGCGCGGTGTTCTCCTCGACGGTCCGGTCGAAGAGGCCGGGGAGTTCGGCCGTGTGCGCGGCGGGGACGCCGAGCCGTTCGATCTCCCCGGTGTACGGGAGCAGCGCGCGCTGCATCGTGGCGTACTGGCGCAGCGGCTCCTCCCAGGCGCGCGGGTCGGCGGCGGGGCGGGCCGCGTCGAGCGCGTCACGGAAGAGCGTGCCGCCGTCCGGGAGCAGGGACCAGCCCCGGTCCGCGTCGACGGCGAGCGGCCGCAGCACGTGCTCGGGCACCCAGCGGGACAGCGCTTCGGTCAGCCCGGCCTCGAAGGAACTGGCGGGCGGGTTGGCCTTGAACCAGACGGTGCCGCCGTCCGCGAGGGGCATCCGTACCAGCACGGACCACGGCCGCAGCCGCACCTTCCACGGGCCTGCCCGGCGCAGCCCGTGCGCGGCGAGCCCCTGCCCGGCCCAGTCCAGGGCCGCCTCCCGCCACGTCTTGCGTTCCCAGGGCGTCACCGCGTCCGGGTACTGTCCCCGGTCCACGGCCATCTGCTCGTCACTGTCCATCGCCCCATCCCACCGCTCCGGCCCCCGGTTCCTCATCCGGTTTTCCGGCCCGGTGCACTGCGGCACGTGCGCCCCGGGGCTCGGGCGCGGTGGCAGCCGCCCGCTGCGGCCGGTGGGCGGTGCGCCGTGACTCCCGCACGCCTCCGGCCCTTCTCGCCTCCCCGGCCTTTCTTACGTCCCTTGTGTTTTCTGCACCCCTTGCGTGCCGATCATGCCCAGTCCGTCGATCGCCGCGGGCGACAGCTGCGAGCGCGCCAGGTCCGCCAGCGGCAGCCAGGCGACGGCGGAGGTGGAGTCGTCGGACTTGGTGACCGCGAGCGCGCCGGGTGCGAGTTCGACCCGGTAGAAGAGCCCCACGAGGTGCCAGTGCACTCCGAGCCGGTGGGCGGTGTAGGACCGGGCGTCCACCAGCCGGGCCTCCCGCAGTTCGAGGCCGGTCTCCTCGTACAGCTCACGTGCCAGTGCCTGCTCCGGCTGCTCGCCCGGGTCGATCCCGCCGCCCGGCAGATGCCACAGCCCGGGCAGGAACACCGGGGAGGTGTCCGAGAGTTGTGTCAACAGCAGCCGGTCCTCCATGACGGCCACCGCATAGGCCGAAACGCGTGATCTCATGTCATTTCCCATGTGTACTCCCCCAGAACACAACACCTGGCCCGCCCGGGCCGTACGGAACAACCTACCGATCATGGACCGGGGCCGTAACCGGACGGGGCCCCGGCCCGTACGGCGGCTCCCGCACCCGTGGTCACACCATCCGAACCGGACGAAGGAGAAACCATCATGAGCACGAACACCTCCGGTCCCCTCCGTGTGCCCGACGCCTTCGCCGCGTGCTACGCCCGGCACAGCGGCGCCTCGGGCCGGGCCTGGATCGCCGCCCTGCCCGGCCTGGCCGGGGAGTTCCTGGACCGTTGGTCGCTGCAGCCGGACGGCCCCCCGGACCACGGCATGGCCTCCCTCGTCCTGCCGGTGGCCCGTGCGGACGGTACGCCCGCGGTGCTGAAGCTCCAGCAGGTCACCGAGGACAACGCCGGTGCCGCGTCGGGTCTGCGCGTGTGGAACGGCGACGGGGTGGTGCGCCTGCTCGACCACGACGCGGACAGCGGCACCATGCTGCTGGAACGGCTGGACGCGAGCCGGCCGCTGTCGTCGGTGGCCGACGACACGGCCGCCATCCGCATCCTGGCCGATCTGCTGGCCCGGCTGGTCGCGGTGCCCGCGCCGCCGGACATCCGGCGGCTGACCGATGTCGCCGCGGCCATGCTGGACGAGACGCCCCGCGCGGTGCCCGCACTGAGTGACCCGGCCGAGCAACGGCTGGTGCGCACGTGCGCGTCCGCGGTGGCCGAACTCGTCGGCGAGTCCGGTGACCGTCTGCTGCACTGGGACCTGCACTACGACAACGTCCTCGCCGCCGAGCGGGAGCCCTGGCTGGCCATCGATCCCGAGCCCCTGGCCGGCGATCCCGGTTTCGAGCTGTTGCCCGCGCTGACCAACCGCTGGGCAGAAGTGGTGGCGGCCGGCGACGTGACACGCGCGGTGTTCCACCGCTTCGACCTGCTGACCGAGGCGCTCGGACTGGACCGGGAACGGGCGGTCGGCTGGACGCTGGGCCGGGTCCTGCAGAACGCGTTGTGGGACATCGAGGACGGTAAAACCGCTCTGGACCCGGCCCAGGTGGCCATCGCCACGGGCCTGTTGGACCGGTCGGCACAAAAACACTGACATGCCTCGGGCGTCGGGCCGCGGGGGTGGTCCCTCTTCGCATTCGCGCCGGTTCGGTGAGCACCGTCCCCGCCCCCAGGACACCACGGGGGCCGTCGGCCCGGAGGACCCGGCCGCGCGGTGCACACGTCCTTCGCCCGCGGCCACCCGGCCGCCCGGCGCCGTCAGGACAGTGCGGCCGGCACCGCCCCGTGCGGGGTCAGTCGCGCGATCCGGGCCAGGCGACGCAGCGAGTCCACCAGGGCCGCCCGGTCGTACGTACTGGTCGTGACGAGCACCTCGTCGGCGCCGGTCTCCTCGATGGCCGTTTCGAGACCGGCGGCGACCTCGTCCTCCGTGCCATGGAGGTGTCCGCTCAGCCCGTCCTCGTAGAAGCGGCGCTCCTTCTCCGTCATGGTCCTCGCCCCGATCCGGTCGGGCGGAGCAAGCGGCGGGAAGACGCCGTGGGTACGGGAGTGCGCCATGGACCACGCTTCCGGCATCAGCAGCCGCCGGGCCTCCCGCGTGCTTCCGGCGACCGCGATGGTGCCCGCGACGACCACGTACGGTTCCGCGGCCCGGGCGGAGGGGCGGAAGTCCCGTCGGTAGCGTTCGACGGCGCGCAACAGTTTCTCCCGGCCGCGCAGGTCGCCGATCACCAGCGGCAGCCCGGCCGCCGCCGCGATGCCGGCGCCCTCGCCGGTGGCCAGCACGAACGGGGGGATGCGCAGCCCCTCGGCAGGGCGGGCGTGGACCTGCGGGTGGGCCCGTTGCGTACCGTCCAGCCAGCCGAGCAGTTCGGCCAGCTGCGCCGCGAAGTCGTCGGCGGCCGGCCGGTCGCCGCCCAGCGCCCTGCGGATGCCGTCGGTGAAGCCGACCGAGCGGCCGATGCCCATGTCGATCCGGCCGGGGAACAGGGATTCCAGTACGCCGAACTGCTCGGCCACCACCACGGGCCGGTGGTTGGGCAGCATCACCCCGCCCGTCCCGACCCGGATGGCGGAGGTCGCCGCCGCGACGGCCGCGGCCAGCACGGTCGGCGCGGAACCGGCGACGCCCGGCACGCTGTGGTGCTCGGACACCCAGAACCGGTAATAGCCGAGCGCCTCGGCCTCCTCGGCGAGGTGCACGGTGTCGCGCAGTGCCTCGGGGCCGTCGTGCCCCTCACGGGTGCGGGAGCGGTCGAGCACGGAAAACCGGGTGGATGCGATCACGGAACTCACACCCTTGTGCAACACCCGCGCGCCGCCAGGATTCCCCGGCCCCGGCTTCTCCCGTCTTCCGCTCTCCCCGGCTTCCGCCTTTCCTGCCCTTCGCCGGGGCCTTCGGCTCCGGAGCCGCTCCGCCCGGCCTCGTTCCATTCATTCCATGGGATAGATGTCCCCGCTCGCCATGCCGCTCACCTGCTCGCTCTCCGATTCGAGCCTGCGGGCCTTGTCCTCCAGGCGTCGGCGTTCCTTCGGGTCGGTGGCCCGCTCGGCCTCGCCCTTCAGGTCCTTCGCCTTGGCACGCAGTTGCCGTACACGACCGCGGAGTTCGTCCGACTCGCTCATGATCACTCCTTGGGTGGTTCTCCTCAGCCCCGGCGCCGGTGCCGACAGCACCGGGAAACGCCCGGGGCCGTGGAACGGGCGTTCGCGCCCAGGAAGCCGAGCCCGATGCCCAGCATCCAGAAGTCCTTGGCCAGGGGAGTGCCGTTCTGGGTGGGCCGCAGACTGCCCGGTTCATGCATTCCGGGGACCCGCAGGTACAGCCCGACCAGGCCCCCGGCGAACCCCGTCAGCGCCAGCCCCGCCAGCCGGGTCGGCACGCAGGGGGCGAGCAGGGTGCCACCGAGCGCGATCTCCGACCAGGCGAGCAACCGGGTGAACCGCCCGGACTCGATCCGCTGCAGGAACGGGTAGGCGACACAGGCCATGCCGTGCAGGCTCTGCGCCATCTCCGCGTCGGCCTTCAGTTTGCCCAGGCCGGAGTTGAGGACGAACGCGCCGATGGCGAGGCGAGGGGGCACGTCACGGGGTTCGATCGTCGTCATGGGAGCCTCCGTCCCTCTGGTACCGGGCCCCTCGTCGAGCTTATCCAGTGGGTGCGATCGGCGCTCCGCGAGAAGCTCCCGACCCCGGCGGGCGCACCCGCCGTCCGGCCGCGCGGCGCACCGAACCCCGTCGGAACGCCGGGCCGTCGCCCTCCCGTACCGGTGATGTCGACTTCTGTTGCTCACCGAGCAACCCGGGGCCCGCGTACGTCGTCTTGATCCACAGCAAGGCGGTTCGCCGCGAGTGAACAGGTCACGTCAAACCCCACGAGTGCCCGGGTCAGCACACCCGACAGCTATACACCGAATGTATACATATCGCGTATAGCTGTTCCGGTCCCGCCCCGGCCACACGCGAAAGGCTCCCATGCACAGCAAGGCACTGGCGCCCGAGTACCAAGGCGCCCTCACGAAGATGTCGGTGAACTCCTCCCTCACGGACGTACTGGCTGAAGGCGTACGGCACTTGGAGGAGGCCGAACGCTCCGGGTCCGGCGGGGAAGTGGCCCGGTGCAATCTCGCCGTGGCCGAGGCGCACCGCAGGCTCGGCAATGTGGCGGAGGCCGACCTGGCGTGGAAGGCCAGTTACCGGGCCGCACGCTCGGTCGAGGACCTCGGGGCGATGGCCTGGGCATTGTGGAGCGGTGGGACGCTGGCCCGCCAGCGCGGGGAACTCAGGCTGGCCTTCCGGCTGTTGGGGCTCGCGGCCGACATGGGCAAGCGGGGTGGGGACATCGTCGCCCGCGGCTACTCGCTCGCGGGCCTCGCGGAGACCGGGCGGATCCAGGGCGACTACCGGACCGTCGCCGCCCTGCACGAGCAACTGCTGGCGGAGGCGCGCGCACGCGGCGAGGCGCGCCACACCGTGTGGGCCCTGGAGGGCATCGCGCAGATCCACCGCAACACCGGCTCGCTCGACACCGCCCTGGCCATGTTCGAGGAGGCGGCCGAACTCGCGGGCAACGCCGACGACCGGCGCGGCCGGGCATGGGCGTTGCGCGGCATCGCCGACATCGTCTCCCTGCGGGACGATCCGGAGCGTGCGCTGACCCTGCTCGCGGAGGCCGAACTCACGTGCCGGGAGATGAAGTTGTCCAGCGCCCTCGCCTACAACCACAAGATGCGCGCCAACGTCCTCTTCCGTGCCCGCCGGTACGAGGAGGCGCGCGCGATGTACGAGGAGGCGCTCACGGAGTTCCGCGACATGACCGAGCCCCGGGGCGAGGCCCTGGCCCGGCTCGGCCTGGTCAAGTCGCTCGCGCGGCTGGGCCGGGACCGCGACGCCACCGCGCAGGACCTGGACGGGTTGCGCCGCACCCTGGACCGGATAGGCCTGCTCAACGCCCGGGAGATGGTGGACAAGGCGTACGCCGAACTCGGAGTGGCACCGGCCGGTGACGGCACGGACGGGGAGAGCGGACGCCGATGACGCCCTCGCCAGTGACCCAGCGGGCCACCCCGCCCGAGGTGCTCGCCCGCTGCCGCGACCTCGTGCGCCCGGCGCTCGCCCGGGCGGTGCGGCACCTGCACCCCTGGCACGCCGAGATGGCCGCCTTCTCCCTCGGCTGGAATGTGGTGGACGGCACCCCCGTACCGGGCTCGCAGGGCAAGGGCCTGCGCCAGGCCCTCGCACTGCTCGGCGCCGAGGCGGCCGGGGCACCGGCGCGGGAAGGGGTCGTCGGCGCCGTGGCCGTGGAGCTGATCCACGTCTTCTCCCTCATCCACGACGACATCATGGACGGCGACGAGACCCGCAGGCAGCGGGCCACCGCGTGGAAGGCGTACGGGACGGGCCCGGCGGTCCTCGCGGGCGACGCGCTCTTCGCCGCGGCGGTGCAGACCCTGGCCGAGGCGCCCGGGCCGCACGGTGCGGCGGCGGTGCGGCTGCTGGCCGGAACCCTGACCGACCTGGTGCACGGCCAGGCCGAGGACCTGCTCTTCGAGTCCCGGCCCTGGACCGGGCCGGAGGCGGTGCGGCCGCACGAGTACCGGTGGATGGCCGAGCACAAGACGGGGGCGCTGCTCGGTTGCGCGGCGGGGGTGGGCGCCGTGCTCGCCGGAGCCCCCACCACGACCGTGGAGGCGCTCACCCGCACGGGACGGCATCTCGGGGTGGCGTTCCAGGCGGTGGACGACCTCCTCGGGACCTGGGGGGACCCCGAGGTCACGGGCAAGCCCGTGCACAACGATCTGCGACGGCTGAAGAAGACCTACCCCGTCCTCGCGGCCCTGGCCACGGACCACCCCGCCGCCCGGCGGCTCGAGGCCCTGCTCGGCACCGGAATCCCGCTCGACGACGCCACCGCCCGGCGAGCGGCCGAACTCGTCGAGGAGGCGGGCGGCCGCCGCGCCGTGCTGACCGAGGCCCAACAGCAGCTGGAGCAGGCCCGCCGGAGCCTGGAGAGCGTTCCGCTCGCTCCGGTCGCGCTCGGTGAGATCCTCGGGCTGCTCCCCTTCGTCGTCGACCGCACCGGGTGACCAGGGCGCCACACTCCGCGTAGTACCCCTCGGATCCCACCCGGTCCCGTCGCCCGTCGCCCCGGCCCGCAGCACGCGGGCCCGGGGCGACGGGCGACGGGCGGCAGGCGGCGGCCCCGAACGCAGGACCGGCCGCCGCCCGCCGCTCACCACCCACCGCTCCCCCTGTCGGGCGAAGCGATACGCTCGATCTGTAGGCACCACGCGCCGTACAGACACGCGTCCCGATCTCGGAGGCGGCCACAATGATCAAGGATGTCGAGTACTCGACCCCCTCGCAGGCCGAGGGCGAACGGCTGGACGAGGACAGGGATCCGGCGGAGGAACGGCACCCCGCCACCACCCGCACCCAGCCGTCCCAGGCGGAGGGCGAGCGCCAGGCGGAGGACGAGAAGAGCTGACGGAACAGGGCCCGTCCCCGGCCGGCGGCACCGAGCCGCCCACCGGGGACGTGGGGCCCCCTCCGGTGCGGCCCGGATTCCTCACGTCGCGGCGGCGGCGACCGCCGCGGGTCGCTACCGAATCGGGGACGGCTCGCTCAGGACCTGCCGCGCGGCAGTGACGAAAGCCGCCTTCGCGCTCAGGAGGCTGTCCGGCGGCTCGTGGCGGCGCAGACGGTCGACGACCTCCTGCGCGGCGGCGGCGACCTCCGCCGGCCCCTCCAGGACGACCTCGCCCAGGGCGCTTTCCAGAAGGGCGTCGTCGTCACTCCTGCCCCTCCCGGTCCGCTCGGCCCGGATCCTCGCCTCCGCCGCCCCGAGGAAGCGCACATAGGTCTGGCGCCGAATGTCCGACAGCCGGACGGCCGCCTGCTCCCGGAGCGTCATCCGCACCGTTTCGAGCAACGCGTCGGCCTGCCGGTCACCGGCCCGACGCGCGGCTTCGGCCTGCCGGAATCCCGCGCTACGGGTGAACCAGCCGGTGGCGACACCCCCCGTGATCGCGGACCCCGCGGCGATCAGCGCGATTCCCCATTCGCTCATCCCGCCATCCTCCCCGTCGTCCACCGGTGTCCGCACCGGGTTGCCGAATGTGCGTCACGGATCACGTCCGGAGCCCCTGCCCGGTGACGCGGTACGATCGGAACGCGTCGCCGGACGGCGTGGAGCAACCACCCACGATCTGCGGAAACCCCGGATATGACCAGCAACTCCCCACTACGATGGACACTTGGGGCGACGGGCGACGGGCGACGGGCGACGGGCGACGGGCGACGGGCGACGGGCGACGGGCGACGGGCGACGGGCGACGGGCGACGGGTCGTGCTTCTCGCGGCCCGGTCCGCGGTGGCCCTGTACCGTCTCCTCGACGCGCTTCCGGCCCTCGCCGGGGATGACCGCATCACCCGCCTCTTCACCCTGGTGCCCGGTTCCGAATTCGACGTCGACGCGCTGTCCGTGATCGACGCCGTCGGTGGGCGGACGATCCCCTGGGACGAGGCGTGCCGACGCACGTACGACCTGGTTCTCGCCGCGAGTCCCAAAGGAGAGCTGGGTCTGCTGCGCGGCAGCCACGTACTGCTCCCGCACGGCGCCGGGTTCAACAAGTCGATTCCGACCGAGGGTTCGGCCGATTCGGCATCCGGGCTGGACCCAAAGTTCCTGATGCCGGCCGACAACGCCCCGCCGACCGCGCTGCACGCCCTCGCCCACCCCGACCAGGTCGCCCGGCTGGCCGCGGCGAGCCCACGGGCCGCGGACCGGGCGAAGGTCGTCGGCGACCCCACCCTGGAGCGCGTCCTCGCCTCGCTGTCCCTCCGCGACCGCTACCGGGCGGCACTCGGCACCGGGGCCCGCACACTGATCGCCCTCACCTCGACCTGGGGCCCGGAGTCCCTGCTGCGCCGGCGCCCCGGGCTCCCGGCCGAACTGGCCGCCCATCTGCCGCACGACGAATACCAGTTGGCGCTGATCGTGCACCCCAACGAGCACAGCCTCCTCGGCGACTACGAACTGGCCGAACGGCTGTCACCGGCCCTCGACGCGGGCATGGTGCTCGCGAAACCGCACGAGGAATGGGCCTCCGTGCTGATCGCCGCCGACGCCCTCGTCACCGACCACGGCTCGACGGCGCTGTACTTCTGCGCGGCCCACGACCGCCCGGTGGTCAGCGTCCACCGAGGCGGCACCGAACTGATCCCCGGCAGCCCGATGGAGGAACTCCTGTGCGGGGTGCCGGAGTTGGGACCTGCGGAAACGGTGCGGGAGTCGCTGGACGCGTACCAGCCGGGCACCGGGAGCAGGGCCGCCCGAGCCGCCTTCGCCGGCCGGGGAGAGGCGTTGGGGCTCCTGCGGACCGAGTTGTACGCGCTCCTCGGTCTCACGCCGCCGGACCACTGCGTACCGCCCCGGCTACTGCCGTCCCCGACACCCGCCTCCCGCACACCCGCGGCGTTCGACGTGCGTGCCGAGGTCTCGGCGGACAGCGTCCGGATCGATCGGCGTCCCGCCGGTACCGGCCTGCCCGGCCACCACCTGGCGGTGGAACACGGCGCCGCCGGTGAGCGGTTCGCCCGCTCGGCCGGTCTGCTCTACCGCCGTCCGGGCCCGCCGTCCTCGGCCCCGCAGGACATGACGTGGAGCGCCGCCGGCTGGGCCCGGCACGCCCTCTCCGAGTACCCCGGCTGCCGCTCGGCCGCGGCCGTCGTCTCCCCGGAGCTGTGCGTGCTCGCGGTCCGCGGCGACGAACGCGTCCACGCCGTCCGCCTCGAGCCCCGGCGCGCGGACGGCCGCATCATCCGCGTCGACCCGGCCGCCGCACTGTCCGCCGTCCACGCGTGGCGGTCCGCCCGGCCGGGCGGACTCCTCGCCCCGGCCGTCCTGACCTGCGTCATCGGCGACCGCGCCCATCGCATCAGCCTCTTCCCGGCCACGGACGAGGAAGCCGGGCAAGCGCTCTAGGGTGTGCTCGGTGTGCGGGCCCCGTCGCCTCCTCCCGGTGGGGCCGTCCAGACCATGGCCAGGGCGAAGCCGAGGTCGTCGAACCGGGCCCCGGGGAAGACGCTCCCGTACAGCTCGCGGAACTGCTCGCGCGACAGGTAGCGGTCGCTGAGGAGGTGCGCCAGCCACGGACGGCTGTGCCAGAAGCGCAGTTGGAACCATGCGTCGCGCAGCCCCACGCGACGGATCTCGCCGGGGAAGTTCCACAGCGCGGGCCAGGTGTACGCCTGGCGCGGTGGTGTCGGGTACCGGTCGCACACGTTGTCGATCAGTGCGACGGTACCGCCGGGCCGCACGAGTCCCCTCACATGCTCCAGGCCCGCGCGGCAGTCCTCCAGATGGTGGAACATGGTGTGGCTGTAGACCAGGTCGAAGCCCTCCTCGTCCTCCAGGTCCAGCAGGTCCTTCACCACGTAGCGCGCGTTGGGCCGGGCCCTCCTGGCCCGGGCGATCTCGATCAGGGGGCGGCTCAGGTCCAGGCCGACGACTTCCTCGAAGCTGCCTGCCAGGAACTCGACCGCGTGCCCCGAACCGCAGCCCGCGTCCAGGGCGCGCCCGCCCGCCGGGCCGAGCCCGCGCAGCCAGGCGGTGTTCCGTCCCGGGAGCAGGCTCACGAAGCGGTCGTAGTCGAGGGCGAACCGGTCGAAGGACTGTGGATCCGTTGTCTGCGTCATGCCTCTCCTCCTGCGCCTCCTGCGCCTCCTGCGCCTCCTGCGCCTCCTGCGCGGCACGGGCTCGGCGGGATTTTCCCCGGCCGAGCCGTCGTACCGGTCCTCACCAGGTGTCGCAGGGGCGGCCCTCCTTCTAGTCCAGTCCGTTGTGCCGCCGGATGGTTTCCGCCTCCGTGCGGTATCCATCGGCCGCCCCGGTGCGGCCTTCCGCGTCGGCCAGTCCGGCAAGCGCTTCGAGGACGCGGACCTGCTCGGAGCCGGAACCCCGGCGGCGTGCCCCCTCCAGCGCCTGCTCGTACAGCGGGCGGGCTTCCTCGGCACGGCCGAGGCGGAGCAGGACGCCGCCGAGCGCGAATCCGGTGCGGGCGATCAGCCTGGCGCGGTTCTGCTCGGTGGCGCCGGTGTACGCCTCGGACAGCAGGCGGGCCGCCGGCTCCAGGTCGCCGAGCGCGGCGTGGGCCTCGCCCATCCGGTAGGTCTGGAGCATGGCTCCGTAGGGGTTGTCGATCGACAGATGCACCTCGCGGGAGCGGGCGAAGTCGGCCACCGCGGCCGTCCAGTCGCCCCGCACGGAGCTGAGCGTGCCGCGGAACTCCATCGTCGAGGCACGGAGTTTGGAGTCCGTCTTGTCGTCCCCCAGCAGGTCGAGGGCGGCGAACGCGCTGTCGAGTTCGCGCCCGGCGTCGTCCGGCCGCCCCGATTCCCAGAGGGAGCGGGCGAGTTGGCACCGCATGCGGACCAGCCAGGCCGCGTTCCCCGACCGGGCAGCGGAGTTCGCCCCGAGCCGGAAGACCTCGGACACGTCGGTCCGGTGGGGGTGGTCCATCGCGTACGTCCACACGGGCTCGCACAGGGCCACCGCCTCCGCGTCCAGTCCCCGCGCGTGGGCCAGTCGCACGCACGCGAACAACGCGTGCCGTTCCGTGCGCAACCAGCGTGCCGCGCGCTCGGACCGCTCGGTGCGGACCTCGCTGTCCTCGGTCCCCGCCGGGTCCTCCAGCGGGACGTCCGGGGCGCCGGGAACGGGGCCGTGGACGTCCGCGACGATCAGGCGCGGGCCCGCCGCGAACCTGTCGGCCCGCTGGGCCTGCCGTACGAACCAGCGCAGCACCCGTACCTGTGCCCCGGCCGCCTCGCCCTCGGTCCCGTGCTCGCGGGCCCGGCGCCGGGCATGCGCGTGCAGCGGGCCCGGCAGCCGCATCCGGCCCTCCTCCTCCGGCCGTACCGCCCGCAGTTCCAGTAACCCGGCCGCGGCCAGCTCCTCCAGCGCGTCCTGGCACGGCTCCGGGCCCAGCCCCGACAGTGCGGTGGCGGACTCCCGGGTGAACGTCGTGCCGGGGTGGAGCGGCAGCAGCCGGTAGAGCAGGGCCGCCGACGGGGAGAGGCTCCGGTAGGTCGTGTCCCAGATGTCCTCCACCCCGGAGACCCCCTTCTCGTCCAGTTCGGCCCGCAGTTCCTCGAGGAGCCGGGGAAGCGGTCGCAACGGGTGTGCGCGCAGCCAGCGGCCCGCGATGTGCAGGGCGGCGGGCAGGCCGTCGCACAGCCGCACCACCGTCCGCGCCGCCTCCGGGTCGGTGGCCAGCCGACGGTCCCGGACGATCAGTTCGAGCAGTTCCATCGCCGCCGGGTCCTTCAGCGGCGGCAGCACCAGATCGACGGCGGCGCCGTCCGCCAGGTCGTACAGCGGGCCGTGGCTCGCCACGATCACCACGCTGTCGCCCGACGACGGAAGCAGGGGGACGACCTCCGAGGCGTACCGCGCGTTGTCCACGACGATCAGCAGCCGGCCGTCGAAGGTCTTGTTCCAGTACTGCCTGCACCGTGCCTTGAACTGGCGTGCCAGCGAGTCCGGTTCCACCCCGAGGGAATCCAGCAGCTGCGCGAGCGCGTCACCGGGGTCCAGCTCGCCGCCCACCCGGAAGTCGTCCAGGTCGACCGACAGCACACCGTCCGGGAAGCGGTCGCTCAGTTTCCGGGCGATCAGATAGGCCAGCTCCGTCTTGCCCAGGCCTCCCGGTCCGCTCAGCGACAGCACCAACGGCCTGGACCGGCCCCGCCACTCCTCCACCGCGCGGAAGGCTCGTTCCTTCTCCTCCTCCCGGTTGACGAAGTGCATTGGCTCCGGCGGCAGTTCCACCCTCATTCAGGCTCCGCTCCCCTGTCCGTACCCGGCTCGGTCGGGCCGGGACACCTGCTCGAACCCAGCTGGTGTCCGGAGACCTGCCGTTCCCTGGACCTCGCACTCTAGAGGGTTCCACGCACCCGGCCGACGCTTTCACCGGGGCGGCGTGCCACCCCTCCCCATCACGTGGGGTGGCCGGGCGCTCGGGACGGTCCCGCCCCGGCCCTCCCCCGGCAATGAGCCCGGAGTCAGCCCGGAGTCAGCCCGGAGTCAGCCCGGAGTCGGGCCGGCCATCGGACCGTGCAGTTCAGGCCACGGACATCCACGGTACGTCGAGGGGAAACCCCGGGGGGCGACACTCGCCGCGTCCCATCCGACGGGGGTGCGCAGACGAAGGAAGTACCGATGGATCGCAGATCGTTCATGGCCACGACGGGCAGCGCGTCGCTGGTGGGCGGGGCTCTCGCCGCCGGTGCCGGGCTCGCGGCCCCCGCGGCCGAGGCCGCGCCGCACCGGCCCGACCGGGGCCGGACCGTCCGGTTCAACATCATCAGTGACATCCAGGGCGATCTGGCCGACTTCGGCAGGGCCCTGGACGATCTGCACCGCATCAACCCCGGCAGTGCCGGTCTCGGCATCGCCGGTGACATCACCCCGCGCGGCTACGACTTCGAGTACGCGGCGGTCCGGCAGACCCTGGAGCGCCACCCGCATCCCAGGAACGTGGCGTGGGCCATCGGCAACCACGAGTTCTACGTGCCGAAGTACAGCGACCCCAACACGCTCGCGGAGGCCACCTGGCCCAACGGCACGACGGAGGACTCCCTCTTCCGCAGCTTCTACAACTTCGCGGGCCGCAACAAGGTCTACTCGGAGACGTCGTTCGGCGGTGTGCCCGTGCTCAGCCTGGGAACCGAGCGCTACTCCCACTACCACGACGCGAAGCTGTGGGACGAAGTGTGGATCAGCGACGCACAGTTCGCCTGGCTGGAGGACCGTCTCGGGTACTGGGCCCGTCGCCGCAGGCCCGTGATGGTGCTGACCCACCACCCGCTGCCCAACACGGTGTCGGGCACCCACAACAAGCTCTACCTCAACGACTACCTCCAGCCCGACCGGCTGCTGTCGGTCCTCGGACGGCACAAGGACGTGTTCCTCTTCTCGGGACACACCCACTGGGACCTCGACCTGTCCGACTGGGTGGTGCGCCGCGTCGTCCCCGGCACCGGCAACCTGGAGGGCTTCACCGTCGTGAACACCTCGGCCGTGCAGGTCGGTTGGATGGACGACGGCAAGGGCGGCGAGGTCTCCCTCGGCGGTGCCTTCAACCAGGGCCTCCAGGTCGAGGTCGGTGCGCGCTCCGTCGTCATCAAGGCCCGTGACTTCACCACGGGCACCTGGCTCAAGCAGCTGACGGTGCCGCTGCACAACGGTTCCTGACCCGGCGCCGGGCGTCGCCCGCCGGGCGGCCCCGTCGCGAGGAGCGCCACGGCACGAGGAGCGTCATGTGCCGCGGCGCTCCTCGTGCCGGGCCGGCGTCAGGGGCGGGACGGGGCGGAGTCGACCTCGGCGAACCAGGCGTCGGCGATCAGCCGGTGGCCGAGGGGGGTCGGGTGGACCCCGTCCGGGGCCAGTTCCGCCGCGCCCTTGTCCTCGGCGGCGCGGGACAGCACGAGGTCCGCGCGGACCACCAGGGCGTCGTGGGCGCGCGCGGTGCGCAGGACGGCGTCGGTGCGGGGTGACAGGTCCTCGAACCAGTCCTCCTGCCCCGGGGTCACGGGGAGCAGGAAGGGGGTGATGACAACCAGCCGTGCGGACAGCCTGCGTTCCGTTTCCGTGAGCAGCCGGTCGAGGCATGCCTCGAACTCGTCGACCGGGCTGAGGAGTTCCTGGTCGTAGCGGCGCCAGGTGTCGTTGATGCCGATCTTGACCGTGACCACGGTGGGCCGGTGGTCGATGACGTCGGTGGTCCAGCGGGGTTCGAGGTCGTACACCCGGTGGCCGCTGATGCCCCGGTTGATGACGGTGGGGGCCGGGCCGGTGCCCGCCCGGTCGCGCAGGGTCCGCGCGATCCCCCGGACGTATCCGTCGCCGAGCGACGCCGGGTCCGTGCGGTCGCGGCCCGAGTCGGTGATGGAGTCACCGATGAACAGGAGTGTGTCCTTCTCCGTGATGCGCATGTCTGTCGTCTACCGTCCTGGCGTCGGGGTGAGGGGGTGGGAGATATTCGTCCGTGCCGCGGCCCCGGGCCGGGGGGCCGCCACGCGTCGCAGTGTGGTGGTCTCGCGCGCCAGTACGGCGGGGTCGCCGCCGGGCACGAACTCCAGGAGCGCCGGTGGCCGTACGCCCCGCCGGTGCAGCAGGTCGAAGACCCCGGTCCACAGGTCCTCGCGCTCGGCCAGCTCCAGCCGGTGGTTGCCCGGCCACCACGAGAAGACGTGCACCGTGCAGACCCGGTCGGCGAGTGCGGCGAGTCCGGCCAGTGCCTCGTCGTCGGGGGCGTCGAGCGGGGGCTGCCAGTAGGTGCGGAGGTTGTCCGCGCCCACCTCGTCCAGCAGCCGGATCGTCGAGGCGACGGTGTCGGTGAGGGTCTTCGAGTGGAACTCCAGCCCGAGTTCCAGTCCGTGGTCCGCGGCGATCCGGGCCGCCTCCCGCAGACGGGCCGTGGTCTCCCGGCGTTCCTGCGGGGTGGTCGCATCCGATCCGGTGCCGCCCGCCCACACCCGTATCCGTGGTGCGCCGAGGAGGGCGGCGGCGCGGACGATCGCCGGGAAGTCGGCCGTCTCGCCGGGGGTGGCGCGGTAGTACGAGCCGTACGAGCAGCAGGTGAGCCCGTGCCGGTCGGAGGCGTCGCGGACGGCGCGGACCGTGTCGGGCTCCGTCCAGGGGGCGTGCACGTCCGCTCCCCACTCGACCAGGTCGAGCCCGGCGTCGGCGGCGCGGTGCGCGACCTCGTCGGCGGGCAGGTGCCGGAAGGTGACCGAGCACAGTCCCAGCCCGCTCATCGGGCCACCCGGCCGGGTCGGGGCGCGACGTGGCGCACCGGGCTGTTTCTTCTCATGGTCACTGCTTCCCTTTCCGTGCCCGCCCCGCGGCGGTTCTTCCATGATCTCGCACGGCTCGCCCGCCGGGGCCGTGCGGTGTCGAGTTCCCGGCGGTCCGGGAAGGGGAGATGGCCCGCCCCCGAGCGGGCCGCCTCGCCGGTGTTCCGGTCACTCGTCCCGGGTCGTCCCGGGTCCGCTCATGTCGCGTTCGGTCCCACGTCGGCGGTGGTGAGGGGGTGGCGCAGGGCGGGCTGGGTGGCGTACTCGTCGGCGCCGATGTCCCGGGTACTGCCGCGCTGGTCGCCGTCGATGTCGTCGGCCACGGTGGTGCCGGTCAGGGTGGCCGCGCCGATCGCCGGGCTGCCCGCCGACAGCCGGAACACCCCGTCCGGGCCCGCCACCAGCTTCGGATCGGCCCGGGTGAAACCGCCGGCCGGGATGTTGCCGTCGGCTGCCGCGCCCCACAACATGTTGGTCTGCCAGGTGAAGCCGGTGGTCGCCCCCATCTCGACCAGGCTGCCGGTGTCACCGACGAGCAGGTTGTCGGCGATGACGACGTCCCGGGGCTCGTACGTCCGGTTGGTCTCGCCGGAGAGCGTTCCGGTGTTGCCGACCAGGGTGTTGTGCACGATGACCGCGCGGTCGCAGGCGTCGTTGCCGCGCCGTTCCTCCTTCGTCTCGTCCGGGTTGTGGTCGCGGGTGGTGCCGCTGCCGACGACCAGGGCCCGCTTGGACAGCCCGGCGAGGTAGTTGTTGACGATCACGTGGTCGTTGCCGTAGAGCCGGACGCCCTCCTCGCCGCCGATCAGGTAGTTGCCTTCCACCCGGTTGCGGTTGCCGTGGCGCAGCACGATCCCGCCGTGGCTGTCGCGGATGGTGTTGTACCGGATGGTGTTGTCGGAGGACTTCACCGAGATGGCCTCGGGGTCGCCGTCGGCGCGCTCGAACAGGTTGTACTCCACGACCGCGTGGGCGGGGGACAGGGCCCGGCTGCTGACGCCGAGGCGGATGCACTCGCCGCCGTTGTCCCCGGGGAAGCTGTGGTCGGAGAAGTGGTTCCGGAAGATGTGGACGTTCTGGGTCATGTTGTCGGTCGAGTCCGGACCGTCGACGATCAGGAAGATGCCTGTGGTGGTCTTGTTGTGGAAGTGGTTGCGGTCGATCTTCGTGTCGTTCGCCCGTACGACGACCCAGTACGGGTCACCGGTGTCCGCGTGCTGGAAGTCGTTGCGGGTCAGCCGGATCGAGGAGCAGTTCTCCGGGATCTCCAGCGTGGTGCTCTGCCGGAAGGCGAAGCCGCTGATGACGATGTTGCTCGAATGGGCGAGGACGAAGCTGCGTTCGCCGCGCAGGACCGCGCCGCCCCGGCTCTTGGACACGATGGTGATGGGTGCCGCACCGGTGCCGTTCTTGCCGGAGATGTTGATCGCGCCGCCGGCCGGAACGGTGTAGGTGCCGTCGGCCAGGATGATCCGGTCGCCGGGGGCGGCGCCGTTGATCGCGTTCTGGAGCTCGGCCAGGGTGCTGACGGACTTGTCGGCCGCCGAGGCGTTCACCGCCATCGAGGTGCCGAGGGGTGCGGCGGAGAGGGCCGCCACCGCGGTGCCCCTGAGGAACGTGCGTCGTTGCATGGTGCCTCCTGTAGCGAGAAGGACGTGACCGGGCCGATCCGTACAGCCCCCGCGGCTGGACGTGCCGGATGACCGGGGGCGGGGCGGCCGGCCCGGTCCGGGTCTGCCGCCCCGCCTCCGGCGGTGCTCAGCGGGCGTGGGGGCCGACGTCGGCCGGGGTCAGCGGCCGGTTCCTGGGGGCCCTGTTCGAGTACTCGTCGGCGCCCACGTCCCGGAGCCGGCCGCGCGGGTGCCCGTCGATGTCGTGGGTGACCGGTGGCCGCCTGAGGGTGCCGGCGCCGATCGCCGGGCTGCCCGCCGAGAGCCGGGCGACGCCGTCCGGGCCCGTCACCAGCTTCGGGTCGACGCGGGTGAAGCCGCCGGCCGGGATGTTGCCGTCGGCGGCCGCGCCCCACAGGATGTTGCCGGACCAGGCGAACCGTACGGTGTTCGCCATCGCGACCAGTTCGCCGGTGTCCGCGACGAAGAGGTTGTCGGCGACGGTGACGTCCCTCGGCTCGTGCGGGCGGTGGCTCTCCCCGGAGAGCGTTCCGTTGTTGTTCACCAGGGTGTTGTACGCGATGAGGACCCGGTCCGGTGCGTCGTTGCCCCGGCGCGCTTCGGGTGTCTCGCCGGGCAGGTGGTCGCGCTCCGAACCGCTGCCGATCACCAGGGCACGGCCCGACAGCCCGTTGAGGTGGTTGTTGACGATCACGTGGTCGTCGCCGTAGATCCGCACCCCTTCCGTGCCGCCGAGCAGGTGGTTGCCCTCCACCCGGGTGCGGTTGCCGTGGCGCAGGACGATGCCGCCGAAGCTGTCGCGAATGGTGTTGTACCGAATGGTGTTGTCGGAGGACTTCACCGAGATGGCCTCGGGGTCGCCGTCGGCCCGCTCGAACAGGTTGTACTCCACGACCGCGTGGGCGCTGGACAGGGCGCGGGGGCTGACGCCGAGCCGGATCGGCTCGCCGCCGTTGGACCCGGCGAAGCTGTGGTCGGAGAAGTGGTTCCGGTACACGTGGACGCGCTGGGCCATCTCCTCGGTGCCCGCGCCCTCGATGCCGAGGTAGATGCCGAGGGTGCTCTTGCCGTGGAAGTGGTTGTGGTCGACCGTGCTGTCGTCCGCGCGCACCATCACCCAGTGCAGGCCCTCGATGTCGGCGAGCTGGAAGTCGTTGCGGGTGAGCCGGATGTGGGAGCAGGTCTCGGGGATCTCCAGGGTGGTGCTCTGGCGGAAGGAGAAGCCGCTGAGGATGATGTGGCTGGACCGTTCGAGGACGAAGCTGTGGGGTCCGTCGAGGACGACGCCGCCCGGGGTCCGGGCGGTGACGGTGATGGGTGCGCGCCTCCTGCCCCGCTTGTCCCGGATGGTGAGGGGCCGGTCCGGCGGGACGGTGTACCGGCCGTCGGCGAGGACGATCCGGTCGCCGGGCCGGGCCCGGTCGATCGCGGCCCGGAGCTCGTCCAGCGAGCCGACCGCGGCCGGGGCGGCGGTCGCGCTCGCGGTGAGGAGTCCGCCGGTGGGGGCGGCGACCAGCGCCGCCCCTGCCGCGGTACCCATGAGGAACGTGCGGCGTTGCATGATGCCTCCGTGAGGGTGGTGGTGGACCGGCCGGGACGGGAGCCGGCTCAGTGGGCGGCCCGGTCGTCCGGGGTGTCGAGGTACAGCTCGATGACGGGTACGGGGGTGTCGGGGCGCTGGACGGGGATCTTCAGGGTGAGCGTGCCGGCGGGCTGCCCGCCCATCTCCGTGTTGACCGCGGGCCGGTCGGGGTCGATCCGGATCCGGATGATCTCGGACGCGTCGTTCAGCAGCTGGGCGTAGCGCACCCGGCCGGCGAGTCCGGGCAGGTGCAGATGGCCCAGCGGCCAGGTGAACAGGTGAACGTAGAGCCGGTTGCCGCGCTGGGTGTACCGGCAGTCGGCGGGTGCGGTGTACGGGGACGGGCCGCAGCCGCGGACGGACCGCTCGTGCAGGTCCATCCACCGGCCGATCTCGTCGAGGACGGCGACGGCGTGCGGGTCGAGGTCGCCGCGGCCGTTGGGTCCTACGTTGAGCAGCAGGTTGCCGCCCTTGGAGACGCCGTCGACGAGCATGCGGATCAGCAGGTCGGCGCTCTTGTGGTCGAGGTTGTCGCGGTCGTAGCCCCAGCTCCCGTTGAGCGTCTGGCACGCCTCCCACAGCACGGGCCGGCCGTTCTCGGTCATGGGGCCCGAGGGCTGGTACTGCTCGGGGGTGACGAAGTCGCCGGGAAGGCCGGTCCGGTCGTTGACCAGGATGTGCGGCTGGAGTTCGCGGACCGTCTCCAGGAGCTTCGGGGAGTCCCAGTCGTCGGGGCCCTTGCCTCCCCACCAGGTCCGGCCCGCGTAGGAGAAGTCGAAGAACAGGTAGTCGATGCGTCCGAAGGACGTCAGCAGTTCCCTGACCTGGCCGTGCAGGTAGCGCCGGTAGTCGCGGATGTCGCGGTCGGCGTGGGCGGCCTTGAACTCCTCGTCGTCGCGCTGCGGGTGGGTGCCGTCCACGGGGAAGGAGGGGTGGTGCCAGTCGATCAGCGAGTAGTAGAAGCCGACCTTGAGCCCTTCGGCGCGGCACGCCTCGACGAACGGGCCGAGGAGGTCGCGGCCGTGGGGGGTGTTGGTGACCTTGTACTCGGTGAGGGCGCTGTCCCACAGGCAGAAGCCGTCGTGGTGCTTGGTGGTCAGGACGACGTAGCGCATGCCCGCCGCCCTGGCAGCCCTGGCCCACCGGGCCGGGTCGTAGCGGTCGGGGTCGAAGTGGTCGAAGTAGACCTGGTACTGCTCGTCGGTCAGCTCCTCCCGGTTCTTGACCCACTCGTGCCGGGCGGCCAGGGAGTACAGGCCCCAGTGGACGAACATGCCGAACCGGTCGGTGGTGAACCAGGTCGTCTCCGGGCTCCCGCCGGGGGCCGGGGCGGCGGGCGCGGGCGGGGCCGCCGAGGGGGTGTCGGCGCTCGGGGTCATGGGGCATCGCTCCTTGTCGTCGATGTCCGCCGGGCACTGCCGGCGCGGCGGCCGGGGTGGCCGGGAGGGGGTGTCGTGCGGGGTGGGTCGGGGGCGCGGTGCGCGGCGGCGGGCCGGCCGGGGCTCTTCGGTGGCCGACCCGCGCGGCGCGGGGCGCTGTCCGGTCAGCCCTTCAGGGCGCCGGAGGACAGGCCGTGGACGAAGGAACGCTGGAAGAACAGGAAGACGATCACGGAGGGGAGCAGGGCCAGCAGGGACGCGGCCATCACCACCCCGGGCGTGACGGCGGGGTCGACCCGCAGGGTTCGCAGCGCCAGCGGGAGCGTGTAGGAGGAGGAGTCGGTGGAGACCAGGAGGGGCAGCAGGTACTGGTCCCAGATCATGGTGAAGCCGAAGACTCCGATGACCCCGAGCGCCGGCTTGCACATCGGCATGATGATCTGCGCGAAGATGCGCAGGTCCCCGGCGCCGTCGATCCGTGCGGCCTCCTCCAGTTCCTTGGGCACGTCCTTCATGAACTCGGTCATCACCAGGATGGAGAATCCCCATGCGCCCAGCGGGACGATCATTCCGGCCAGGGTGCCGATGAGGTTGAAGTGGACCACCGGCAGGTCCGCGAGGATCACGGACAGCGGGAGGGCCAGGATCTCCTCGGGGAGCATGAGCGTGGCCAGGATGGCGACGAGCACCAGGGTCATGCCGGGGAAGATCTTCCTGGCCAGCGCGTAGCCGGCGAGGACGGAGACGGCCACCTGGAGCAGCAGTCCGAAGCCGACCACGAAGAACGAGTTCAGCAGGTAGGCGAGCACGCCCTGGTCGAAGGCGATCCTGAAGTTGTCCAGGGTCGCGCCCGAGGGGATGACGCTCAGCTGCGTGGGGTCCTTGACGTGGCCGAAGGCGCTGACCAGCAGGGCCAGCAGGGGGCCCGCGAAGACGATCAGTACCAGCAGGTAGGTGACGGCCTTCAGGATCCGTCCGCCCGGACTCCTGCTCTCGGTCAGGCCGAGGGCCGTCTCGGTCGGCGCGTTCATTTGCTCTCCCTCCGTCGCAACAGGTGGACGGCGATGGTCAGGATCAGCGTCGCGACGAAGAGCAGGACGGCTCCCGCCGCGCCGACGCCGAGCCGGTTCTGCTCCAGCCCCAGTTTGTAGATCAGGGTCATCACGACTTCGGTGGAGCCGTCGGGTCCGCCGTTGGTCAGGAGGAACACCTCGGTGAAGACGCGCAGGCCGCGGATCGCGGCGAGGATGAACAGGATCGAGAACACCGATCGCAGTCCGGGCACCGTCACGTGCCACACCCGCTGGAACCTGGACGCGCCGTCGACCTTCGCGGCCTCGTACAGGCCGCGGTCCACGCTCGTGAGTCCGGCGAGGAAGATCATCATGTCGTAGGGGGCGCCGCGCCAGATGCCGGTGACCATGATGGAGGCCATCGACGAGTCGGGGTCGTTGATGAACCCCGAGGGGCCGAATCCCACCAGGCTGAGGATGGAGTTGAGCATGCCGTCCCCGGTGGGGTGGTACATGATCCGCCACAGCTCGGCGACGACCGCGATCGGTACCACCACCGGCAGGAACGCCGCGGAGCGCACGAATCCGAGGCGGCGGCCCTGCCCTTCCATCAGCAGGGCGAGCACGAGGCCGAGGAGCATCGAGCCGGCGGTCTGTCCGGCGGCGAGGACGACGGTGTGCCACGCCGCCTCGCGGAAGCCGTCGGACTGGAGCACCGTGGCGTAGTTCTCGGTGCCGACCCACTTGTTGCCGAGGTAGGGCTGTACTTCCTGGAAGGACATGGTCAGCGCGCTGGCCATGGGGATGAACTTGAAGTACAGGAAGAGCAGCAGTGCGGGGGCCAGGAACAGCCAGGGCGTCCACCACCGGCCGCCCCGGCCGCTGCGCCCGCGGCGGCCGGTGGCGGTCCTGCCGGCCGGGCCGCCCGTGGTCCGGGCGGCGGGGCCGGCCACCGGGAGGGCGGCCGGATCCGCCTGGTCAAGGCTCATGACGCGGCGATTCCCTGTTCCTTGAGGATGTCGGCGAGCTGCTTGTCGAGCTCGCCGAGCTTGGTGTCGATGTCCAGTCCGCAGTCGGCCATCAGGGCGTTGACGGTCTCGGCCGTCGTCTGCCGTACGGGGGTCCAGTTCGGGATGGACGGGGCGTACCGGCCGGAGTTCTGGTACACCTCGGCGTAGGTCGTCCAGCGGGGGTCGGGGCGGACCTCGGCGACCTTCACCGTCTTGTTGACGGGCAGCTGGACGGTGAAGCCGGTCTCGCCCTGCATGCCGGTCTTCTGGCCCTCGGCGGAGATGGCGAAGTCGGCGAAGGCGTCCTGGCCCGCCATGTTCTCGGAGCCGGCCATGAGGTAGACGGAGCCGCCCTCGGCGAGGACGGTGGCGTCCTTCGGGCCCTTGGGCATCGGCACGACCTCGTACTTGTCCTTGCCGAGCGTCTCGTCGAAGCGGGGCAGCAGGTACGGGCCGACGACGAACATCCCGGTCCGGCCCGCCTCGAACGTCTCGTTCGTGGGCGGGGTCTCCATGGTCACGGCGCCGGGTTGGATGACCTTGTCCTTGCAGCCGAGGTCGCGGAACCACTTCACCGCCTCGACCGACTCCTTCGTGGCCATCGCGGGCTTGTACTTGCCGTCCCCGGCCCCGGTGATGAAGTCGCCGCCCGCGGCCCAGAGGAAGTTGGAGAAGTACCAGGAGGCGTATCCGCGCTTGGTGGACAGGGGCGCGGCGAGGCCGTAGGTGTTCTTCTTGCCGTCGCCGTCGGGGTCCTTCTCGGTGAAGGCCTTGGCCATCGCGGCGAAGTCGTCCCAGCTTCCGGGGACCTGGAGCTTCAGCTTCTCCCGCCAGTCCTTGCGGATGAGCAGTGCGGACGCCTGCGCCGAGTACGGCAGTCCGTACTGCTTGCCGTCCACGCTCTTGCCGGAGTCCAGCCCCTGGCCGACGAGCTGTCCGCTGTTCTTGAGCTTGCCCAGGTCGATCTCGCGCAGCAGGCCCTGGCTGTGCATGGCGCCGAGCTGTGTCACGTCGTTCATGACGATGTCGGGGAGCTTCTTCTGCGCGGCCCGCTGCTGCAGCTTGGTCTCGAAGTCGTCGAAGATCGCCGTGACTTGCACCTTGTAACCGGTGGCCTTCTCGAAGGCCGCGGCGAGCCGGAGCGCCCCCTGCTCCCCCGGTCCGCCCGGTGTGGTCCTGGTCCACAGTTCGAGGGGGGCCTTGGGATCCTGCTTGGCGTCCACTCCCGCAGGCCCTGATGTACAGCTGGTGAGGACCAGTGCCGAAGCGAGAACACCCGCACCGATCCACCGCGATCTCTGCATGACAACTCCTGTTTCAACGCATCACAGCTGGCCTGGAAAGCGCTTGCTCGGGACGCTAACGGGGTCCGAATCCACGGTCAATAGTCCGATGAATACAAAAATTTAGCCGAAGTCCGCAAGCCCCCCGGCACGTTCCTCCTCCCACACCCCGCCCGTGGTCCGATGCTCTCGCGAAGAGGCCGGGAGCCCCGAGGTATTGCCTGATGGAGCGGTAGTACGGCCCCTTGAGGAACCAGCCACTCCGTTTTGGGGCGATCACCTGCACCCATGACGACCTATGGGGCCCGGAATGGAAGGCGACTAAGCTTCACGTGAGGGGCTGCGCAGTCATCCGATGTATCGTGCTGCAAGCGCGTCGGCCGAGGTACTGAACAAGCCACGCCAAGCCTCGACATCCAGTCAGACATTTCCCCACACACCCGACCGGGGGCGTGGGTCGATTCGCTGACGTTCCGTCAGCGGCAGAGCTGAGGAGCGTACGACATGAACGAGCCGGCCACCGGACCGACGGCACTGCTGGTCATGGAGGAGGAGCGCCGGGCGGACGTCTACCCCGACGAGGTGCTGGCCGGGATCGGCCGGCTCGCGCGTTGGCAGGGCCCGCCCCTCACCCGGGAGCAGCTCGAGGAGGACCCGGGGGTGCTGCGGGAGGCCGACGTCCTGTTCACCGGCTGGGGCGCGCCCGTCCTCGACGCCGCGTTCCTGTCGCACGCCCCCCGGCTCGAGGCGGTGTTCGTCGCGGCGGGTTCCGTACGGCACCTGACCACGCCGGAGTTCTGGGCCCGTGACATCCCGATCGTCTCGGCGGCGGCGGCCAACGCCATCCCGGTGGCGGAGTTCTCCCTCGCCCAGATCCTCCTGGGGCTGAAGCAGGTCCACCGCATCGGCCGGGAGGTGTCGAGCAGCCGAAGCTTCCCCCGCAACCCGAAGGTCCCCGGCGGCTACCGGTCGCGCGTGGGGCTGCTGGGGCTCGGGCACATCGGCCGTCTCGTCGCGTCCCACCTCGCCCGCTTCGACGTGGAGGTCCTCGCCACGGACCCCGTCGCCTCGGCGGACACCGCCCGGCGGGCGGGCGTACGGCTCGTCGGCATCGAGGAACTCTTCGCCACCTGCCAGGTGGTGAGCCTCCACGCCCCGCTCCTGCCCGAGACCCGCGGCACGATCGGGGCGCGGCTGCTGAACTCCATGGAGCACGGCGCGACACTGATCAACACCGCGCGGGGCGCGCTCGTCGACGAGCCGGCCGCGGCGGAGGTGCTGCGGACCAGGCCCGATCTCACCGCCGTCCTCGACGTCACGCACCCGGAGCCCCCTTCTCCCGACTCGCCGCTGTTCGCCCTGCCCAATGTCATCCTGACGCCCCACCTGGGCGGGGCCGTCGGGGCCGAACGCAACCGCCTCGGGCAGCTCGTCCTCGACGAGCTGGGCCGCTTCGTGCGGGAGGAGCCCCTCCAGCACGCCATCGATCCCGCCCGCGCCGCGTCCCTGGCCTGACCCGGACGGGAGACCCGAGGGCGCCGTACCGGAGCGATCCGGTGCGGCGCCCCCGGCGTTCCCGGCGCGGAGTCGGCCGGGGCCAGGATCGGCCCCCGTCACGGCCGGGGCCAGGATCGGGCCCCGTCGTACGCACCCGGTTCACGGCCGCCGCTTCGCGACCGGGACCTCCACCCCCTTTGCCCGCGTTCCCGGTCGCCACGGCGGATCCGGGGACACTCCCTCTGCCGGACGGGCCGGGAGGCCGGATCCCCTCGGACACCACATCGAACCAAAGTGGGCAACTCCGGCAATTCTTCCCCGTGTCACCGTGACAGCTGGGTCACAGGGGCGTCCCGGCCCCGTCCTGGCCTCCTGCTGGCCAAAATCCGATGGTTAATCTGATCCGACTCCGAGGGCATGCCCGCGAAGTCCCACTCGCAAAGCGGACGGGACCCCTCGGACGCACCCGGGCGCCCCTCGCGTCCGGTGCGCCGGGCATCGACATCGCAGGAAGACGGGACGGAACCATGATCCGGGACAACGCGTCACGCCGCCAGGTGATGAAGCTGGCAGGCAAGGGGCTGGGGCTGGCACTGCTCGGGGCCGGCGTGTGGGGATGCACGCCGGAGGAGGAACCCGGCGGCGCCGTGCGGAAGCCGGACGGCGGCAAGGACAAGGACTCCTTCACCACCCCGCCGCCGAACACCGCGCCCGAGGCCCTGTGGCAGGGCACGACGACGAACACCTCCCTGTCCGGCAACCACGCCCTCACCGTGGTCGGCGGCATCGTCCTCGTGTCCGGCGACCCCCTGGTGGGCCGCGACATGGCCACCGGCAAGGAGGTGTGGTCCCGCAAGGACGTCACCACCCCCGGCGCCAGCATGCTCATCGGCGGCGGCACCCTCTACCTGGCCAGCGCCGAGTACGACGGGAACGTCGTCGGCCTGGACCCGGCCACCGGCAAGGAGACCTGGCGCAGCCACCTGGGCACCGAGTACTCCCAGCCCCGTCCGATCGCCGCGGACGACAACCACGTGTACGTCCTCGCGGGCATCCTCGACAAGGACTTCCGGACACCGGACAACGTGATCGCCGCGATCGACACCACCAGCGGCAAGGTCGTCTGGCGCGAGCAGCGCGACCACGGCACGGAGGAGAACGGCGTCACCGCGAAGGCCGTCGGCCGCCACCTCGTCTACACCGACTTCCGCGAGAACCTCACCGTCCGCGACACCGCCACCGGACAGCAGGTGTGGACGAAGAAGATCGGCCGGTCCAACAACCTCGACTTCGTCGTCCACGACGAACTGGCCGTCATCGCCAACGGCCGCCATCTGCGCGCCTTCGGCCTGACCGACGGAAAGGAGCGCTGGTCGCTGGCCTCCGAGGAGTTCAGCCGGTTCAACGACCCGGCGCTCCTGGACGGGGTCCTCTACGCGTCCGACACCGCGCACGGCCTGTGGGCGGTCGAGCCCGCGACCGGGAAGAAGGTCTGGCACAACAAGGGTTCGCTGGACGTCGCCTACCCGTGGCAGTTCGCCAAGGTGGGCAACACCCTCTACGGGGCGACGGAGTTCGACAAGAACGGCGGCATCCACGCCTTCGACGCCGCCGACGGGAAACTGCGCTGGACCTACAACGACGGCACCAAGGACATCCAGAAGTGGTACCTGGCGTCCGAGGGCAACCGGCTGGCGGCCCTGCACGCGAAGCGGCTGACCGGCCTGCCGGCCGTGTGACCCCCGGCCCGCCCATGTCCTGAGGAAGTCGCGCACCTGCTGGGGGACGGCTCGTCCCCCAGCAGGTCGTCGTGCTCGACGCAGCCCGCGCCGTAATTCACCGCGCCGTTCGGCAGGACGCTGCCGTCCGGGCCGGTGATCTCGTCGCATCCGGACCACCGGGTGGCGCACCGGAGAGGCCGGTGGGTGCCGTCACCCCGGGAGAAGAGTTCGGCGCCGGTGCATCCCCCGGCCCCGGGATCGGCCCGGAGCGCGCCCCGATGAACAGGTCCGTGCGCCGGGCAGGATCCCGGGGCTCCTCGCCAACACTCCCTACCTCGCGGTAACTTGGGGACGGAAAAGACCACAGAGGGGAACGGGCCCGTGACCGACCACGATCTCGACGGCTTCACCCGGGGCACGTTCACCCATGACGGCACCACCCGCCGGGTACTGCGCCGGGGCACGGGACCTGCCGTGATCATCATGGCGGAGATCCCCGGCATCACCCCCAAGGTCCTGGAGTTCGCCGAGCGCGTGGCGGCATTGAACTGCACGGCCGTGCTCCCGGTGCTCTTCGGCACCCCCGGTCGTGACCCGGCCCCCGCCGCCCACGGCCGGACGGGTACCGCCCGCTACTTGGCGTCGTCGATGTGGCGGGTGTGTGTGAGCCGGGAGTTCACGGTCCTGGCCACGGGACGCAGTTCCCGGGTCGTGCGGTGGCTGCGCGCCCTGGCGGCGGCCGAGCACGAACGTTGCGGCGGCCCCGGCGTCGGTGCCGTCGGCATGTGCGTGACCGGTGGTTTCGCCCTGGCCATGGCCGCGGACGAGCGGCTCGTCGCCCCGGTGCTCTCCCAGCCGTCGCTGCCGCTCGCCGTCCTCCCGGGCCGTGCGGGCACCATCGACATCGGCGCCGGGGAACTCGCCGCCGTCCGGCGGCGGTGCGAACGCGAGGGGCTCCAGGTCCTGGGGCTGCGCTTCCGGGGCGACCGGCTGGTGCCCGAGGACCGGTTCGCGTACCTCCGGCGCGAACTGGGCGACGCCTTCGTCGCCGTCGAACTGGACGACGGCGACGCCAACCCGGAGGCCCTCCTGCCACCGCACTCGGTGCTGACCGAGCATCTCGTCGACGAGCCCGGCCGGCCCACCCGGCAGGCGCTGGACACGGTCCTGGACCTGTTCCGCACACGGCTGCTCGGGGAGCGGCCCGGCGGCACCGGCTGACGACGCCCCGGTCTTCGGCCCACACCTTCCGGTACCGGTCCGTAAGACAACTCCCGGTACCTGCCCGGTGGATGCTCCCGCGGGTCCGGGGTGTCGTCGTTGGGACATGTCACAACGACGACACCGGGAAGCCGTGACAGCCCTTCCGGCTCTGCCTGATTCTTTCGGACAGCGTGCTTCCAGTCGTACCGAAAGAAGGGTTGGAAAAATGAGACGTGCCCGCCTCCTGGCGGCAGCACCGACGGCCTTGTTGCTGACCGCGGGCGCAATGGCGCCGGTCTCCGCCGATTCCCCGGCGCAGGACGGCCCCGTCCGCTCGGCCCCGGCGGACCCGGGCGCCACGGTGCGGTTGATCACGGGTGACCGGGTGACCGTCAGTGCCGGTCCCGACGGCAAGAAGGTCGCCTCCGTCCAGCCCGGCCCCGGCCGCAAGAACATCGTCTTCCGGACCACGGAGGAGGACGGCGCCCTGTCCGTCCTGCCCTCCGACGCCATCACCCCGATCTTCTCGGGGAAGGTCGACCGGCGGCTCTTCGACGTGACCGGGCTGCTCGCGCAGGGCTACGACGAGGCGCACACCGACGCCCTTCCGCTGATCGTCTCCCGGCCGCCCGGCGCATCGGTCTCCGCCCTCGACTCCCTGTCCGCGCTGAACGACGACTCGACTCCCGCACGCCGGCTGGACAGCATCAACGCCCGTTCGCTGCACATCGGCAACAAGGACCTGGGCCGTTTCTGGAAGCAACTCGCCCACGACTCGGGCACGTCGCCCTCCACCCTCGAGGCCACCGACGCCACCGTGTGGCTGGACGGGCGGGTGCGCCCGACGCTCGACCGCAGCACGGCGCAGATCAACGCACCCGCCGCGTGGGACGCCGGCTACCAGGGCCAGGGCGTCAAGGTCGCCGTCCTGGACACCGGCGCGGACCTCGACCACCCGGACCTGGCCGGCCGGGCCACGGCCGCGAAGGACTTCTCCGGCAGTGCCGGTACCAACGACGCCTTCGGGCACGGCACCCATGTCGCGTCCACGGTCGGCGGCACCGGAGCGGCCTCCGGCGGCAAGCGCAAGGGCGTGGCGCCCCGGTCCGAGCTGATGATCGGCAAGGTCCTCGGGGACGACGGCTACGGCAGCGAGTCCGCCGTGATCGACGGCATGGAGTGGGCGGCGGCCGGCGGCGCCCGGGTCGTCAACATGAGCCTGGGCTCGGACGCCCCCACCGACGGCACCGACCCGATGAGCCTCGCGGTGAACAGGCTGACGGAGAGCAGCGGCGCCCTGTTCGTGGTGGCCGCCGGGAACAGCGGCGAGAAGGGCAGCCAGACCATCGGCTCGCCCGGAGCGGCCGACGCCGCGCTCACCGTGGGCGCCGTCGACCGCGACGACTCGCTGGCCCCCTTCTCCAGCCGTGGACCGCGCCTGAGCGACGGGGTGGCCAAGCCCGACGTCACCGCGCCCGGTGTCGGCATCGTCGCGGCCCGCGCGGCGGGGACCACCATGGGCGACCCGGTGGACGCCGACTACACCGCGTCCTCCGGGACGTCCATGGCCACCCCCCACGTGGCCGGCGCCGCGGCGCTGCTCGCCCAGCAGCACCCGGACTGGGACGCCACGCGCCTCAAGGACGCGCTGGTGAGCACCGCCCGTCCGGTGCCCGGCCAGCAGGTGACCGAACAGGGCGGCGGACGCGTCGACCTGGCGGCCGCCGCCTTCGCCCCGGTCACCGCGACCGCGACCGTGGCGCTCGGCTCCTACGTGACGGGCGGCACCGACGGGCAGGACCGGAAAACCACCATCCGGTACACCAACACCTCCGACTCCGAGCTCACCCTCGGCCTGACGCTCCGGCTCGCCACCACCGGCGGTCGTGAGATCGCCGAGGGGGCGGTACGGCTCGGCGCCGACTCGGTCCGCGTCGCCCCCGGCGCCACGGCCGAGGTCTCCCTGCACGTCGACCCGTCGGTCGTCGAACGGGGCGACTACTACGGATACGTGAACGCCTCCACCACCGACGGCAGGACGACCGTCCACACCACGGCGAGCCTCTCGGTCCACGGCCCCAGGCACCGGATCACCGTGAACGTCATCGACCACGAGGGGAAGCCCGTCCCCGACCTGCCGGTCATCTGGGGCGCCGCGGGCTTCGAGAGCTACCTCAGCACCAGCCCGGCCGTCGCCGAGGTCGAGGAGGGCACCTACCAGCTCAGCCACTCCTTGCTGAACGACGCCGAGGACGGCCAGGAACTGCGCGAGATCGTCCTGCCCGAGGTGAAGGTCACCAAGGACATGACCGTCACGCTGGACGCCCGCAGGACCACCCCGGTGGAGATCCGCACGCCCCGTCCCGCCGAACAGCGCGGCATCGTCAGCTATCAGACGTACCGTCAGCTAGACGGCCACAGCCTCATCCAGGGCGTGATGTACTTCGACATAGCCAAGCGGCTCCACGTCAGCCCCACGGCGAAGGTCACCGAGGGCCGTTTCGAGTTCGCCTCCCGCTGGCAGCTCGTCGCCCCTCTGCTGGAGGCCCGGGTCCCCGGGTCACGGCTCGCCCTCACCCCGTACTACATGGACGACTCGCCGCTGTTCGACGCGAGGGGCAGCCGGCTGACCGCCGTCGACGCCGGAACCTCCGAGGCCCCCGATCTGCGCCGGGTCCGCGGCAGGCTCGCGGTCGTCAGGAGCGACGTCACCCATGCGGCGGAGCTCGCCCGGGCGGCGTCCGACGCCGGGGCCGCCGGACTCATGCTCGTATACCCCCCGGGCCACTACGCCTGGAGCCGGTGGACCCCGGACGGCGAGCGTCTTCCCCTGCCCGCCTTCGGGGTGCGCTCGGCCGAGGGCGAGGCCCTGCTGAAGCACGTCGAGCGCCGCAGGACCCCGGTGGCGTTCTCCGGCACCGCCAGGAGCCCGTACCTGTACGACGTGATGCAGGTGTCCCGGGACCGCGTACCCGAACGCGTCGTGCACACCGTCTCGGACCGCAACAGCGCCGTCGTGGATTCCACGTACACCGAGACCGGCGGCGTTCCCTGGGCGAGCGAACAGCGCTTCGGCAGCCGCCCCTACCAGGACTTCTTCTGGAACCAGTACAGCCGTTACGTGCCCACCGGGGCGAAGCGCACCGAGTACGTCAGCGCCGGCGACACCCAGTGGCTGCACGTGGTGAACAACGCGCTCGTCTTCTACGTCGACACGCCCCTGCTCACCGGGATGCGCGACTCCCTGCGGACCTACCGGCCCGGCAGGCAGCCCGCCGAGAACTGGTTCGGGGCCGTGGTGCGGCCGTCCGTCCCGCGCGGCACCACGACACCGTCGGTGCGCTCCCACGACGTCCTCTCGTTCCGCGTCCCCGAGTTCAACGACTCCGGCACGGGCCACTGGTCGCAGGCCCTGAGCGGCGGTTTCGGCACGAGCGGCGAGGAGGACGAGGGCGACACCGTCTCCGTCGGCCTGTTCCGTGACGGCAAGAAGATCGCCGACGCCACGGACGCCTGGGAGGACTTCGAGGTGGCGCCCGGCAAGGCCGACTACCGGCTGGACGTGTCGGCCTCCCGGGTCTCCCCCGAGTGGCGGTTCGGCACGCGGACCCGGACCTCCTGGTCCTTCCGCTCGGACACCGCCGCCGAGAAGACGGTGCTTCCGCTGCTCCAGCTCGACTACGACGTACCGGTCGACGAGCACAACACCGTGACCGCCCGGCGCGGTCACACCGTCGGCCTGATCGTCCGCAACCAGGAGGGGCTGCCCGCACCGCGCGGCGTCTCCGTCCGGGTGGCGGTCTCCTACGACGAGGGCAGGACCTGGTCGAAGGAGGTCCGGGCCGAGAACCACGGCCGAAACCGCTTCACGGCCGCCGTCGGCCGGCCGCAACGGACCCACGGCGACACGTTCGTGACGCTGCGGGTCACGGCGACCGACAGCGCCGGGAACAAGATCCGGCAGACCGTGGAACGCGCCTACGGGCTCGACAGGTAGGCCGGAAACGGATCCCGGGGGGCACGAAGGGCGGCGGGCACGGAGGCGGTCAAATCCTCCGTGCCCGCCGCTTTCCCCTTCCGGTCCGGACATGTCCGGGGCGTATAGTGCGGTTGCCCACCGCTGGTCGTCCCGGCGCGTCCCTGTAGCCCGCCGTTCCCACCGGGCCGTTCCGTCGCTCGCCGCACGTTCGGCGGGGGCGGAAAGGATCACGATGCTGGAAGCAGTGGGGCTCGCCCCGGCCGAGGAAACCGTGTACCGGCTTCTCGTCACCCTGCTCACCGCCTCGGCGGAGGAGATCGCGGAACAGTCCGGTCTGGCGACGGCGGAGGTCGAACGGGTACTGACGGTGCTCACCGAGAAAGGGCTGGTCAGCGCAACCGACCGGGCGCCCCGCAGTTTCGCCGCCACTCCCCCGGACGTCGCCCTGCTGCCCCATCTCCAGAAGCAGTCCGACGCCCTGGACCACGCGCGCCTGGCGGTCACCGATCTGCTGGAGACCTATCGGCGCACCCGGCGCCGCCGGGATCCCGACCAGCTCATCGAAGTCATCACCGGCGCCGAGGCGTTGCGCCAGCACCTGCGCCGGATCCAGGACGACACGCGCCACGAGATGTTGTGGTTCTGCAAGGCCCAGTACGTGGCCATGCCGTCGGGGAGCAACGAGGCCGAGTACGACGCCCTGGCGCGCGGGGTGCGCTACCGCGTCCTGTACGAGCGGGCGTTCTTCGACGACTCGGGCGCCGTCGCCAACGTGGTGCGGGGCATGCGGGCGGGAGAGACGGCCCGTGCGGTGCCGGACCTTCCGCTGCGGCTGGCGGTCGCCGACCGGTCCATCGCCATCTGTCCCCTGGTCCCCGGCGGGCCGAGCGGCAGCACCGAGGAGCCCACCACGGCGCTGGTCCGCGGCAGCAGTCTGCTGGAGGCGCTGGTCGCCCTGTTCGAGCGCTACTGGGAGGACGCGGTGCCGCTCCATGTGAGCGAGTCCGGAACGGTCAGCGGCACGGACGGTTCGTCCGGCAACCATGAACTGTCGGCGACGGACCGCCAGTTGTTGTCGCTGCTCGTGGCGGGCGTCGCGGACAAGGCGATAGCCAGTCAGATGGGGCTCAGCCGGCGCACCGTGCAGCGACGGGTCCAGGCGATGATGGCCCTCGCGGGCGCGACCACCCGGATGCAACTGGCGTGGCAGGCCGCCCAGCGGAACTGGATGTGCTGAGGCCGTGCGCACCGGGGCGCCCGCCGAGCGGTGTCCCGGTGCGCGGGCCCCGGTGCGGGGCGCCCGCCGGCTACTCGTCCCCGGTCAGGATCGGCAGCAACAGGGCCGCGGACCAGCTGAAACCGGGTGCGTTGAGCGGCGCCCCGGTGGTCGGGTCGTAGTTCTCCATGATCGGTCCGTCGCCCGCGAGGCCCGCCGCACGGGTGACGAGCCGGTCCCGCAGGACGTCCGCGTCCTTGTCGTAGCCGTAGCGGCGCAGGCCGCCGAGGGCGAAGTACGCCTGGTCGAGCCAGACGGGGCCGCGCCAGTACGCGGTCGGTGAGAAGTGGGGGGAGCTCTTCGCCACGGTCGGGAACGGGACGGTGGTGGCGAACTCCGCCGGGTCGGTCAGTCGGTCGCGCACGGCACGGGCCTGCGCGCCGGACGCCGTGCCGGTCCACAGCGGGACGGCGCCCTCGATGCCGCGCCCGCGGGCCGTGAGCGGTGCGCCGGTGTCGAGCGCGATGTCGTGGAACCAGCCGTCCGCGGGGACGTACATCGTGGTGCGGACGGCGGCGGACGTGGCGGCGGACCGCCGCTTCCACCGTGCGGCGTCGGCGGTGCGTCCCAGCCTGCCCGCGATGCGCGCCAAGTAGCCCTGGTCGGCGGCGAGATAGGAGTTCAGGTCGACGGACTCCTGGGTGAGGGAGTGGCCGAGGAGCGTTCCGTCGGCCGCCCGGTTGGCGACGACTGCGGTGCCGAGGGCGGCGTCGAAGCGGGGCGCGTTGTCCATGCCGCTCTCCCAGGCGGCGGCCAGTCGCTGCTGTTCGGGCGAGTCGTTGGCGGCGTCGACGGTGGCACCGTACTCGGCGAGGCCGTCGCGGTCGTGGTCCCGGTTGCGGTACCACCAGGACTGGTAGGCGGCGAGTTTCGGGTACATCTCGCGCAGGAACGCCCGGTTCCCCGACTTCTCGTACACCTTCCAGACCGCCCAGGCGGCCAGTGGGGGCTTGGAGTTGCGTTCGTTCCAGTTGCCGCCGCCGCGCGAGGGGTCGTTGTAGAAGATGACGTCGGGGATCATCCCGGCGTCCTGCGGGCGGGTCGCGGAGTCCGGGCGGACCTGCCAGTCGAACATGGCGCGGATCTGCGACTCGGCCAGTGCGGGGGCGAAGCGTGCCGTGCCCACGGCCTGCTTCCAGGTGTCCCAGGCCCAGATGCCGCCGGTGAACCACTTGTAGGAGATCGACGGTGTGATGCCGTCGTGCTTGATCTGCCCCGCCGCGCTGCGCCAGTTGGTGACGAGGGTCTCCAGCGACTTGACGGCCGTGCGCCGCCGGTCGGCCGGGACGCCCCGGGTCACCCCGGCGACGTAGCCGCGCCAGCGGGTGCCTGCCGCGGAGACGACGGCGTCGGGGCGGGCCAGCACGGCGCGGACCCTCGCCCGCTCCTCGGTGTGTTCGGCGGCGGTGAAGGTGTAGGACTCGGTCCAGTCGAAGCTGTGCGAGCGGCCCGGTGCGAGGGTCACCGGTCGCACCGTCCCGGTGCGGTACGTGTCGCCGTCCACCGTCGTGCGGACGGCTTCCCCGTGCGTGACCTCGAAGCGTTCCGTGCCGTCGGTGAGGTAGTCCCAGGTCTCGCGGATCTTCGCGAAGCCGACGCCGACGCCCGAGCGGGTGGCGGTCAGCGAGGGCGCGTCGCGCATCGGCCGGTCGGCGGGGCGCAGCAGGCTGCCGGTCCATTCGGCGCCCAGGGTGCGGGGTGCCGGGCCGGTGTTGCGGACCTCGGCCCGCACCAGGGCGCTGCGGTCGGTGGCGAAGCGGAGTTCGAGGGTGAGGCGCAGTCCGCGGCCGAGGTCGTAGGACTGGCGGAGCAGGCCCGGGAGCGAGGTGAAGCGCGGTTCGCCCCCACCGGCCAGGTCCAGGGTGCGGCCGTGTTCGGTGAGGCTGATGCGGCTGAAGGACTTGCTGAGCCACCAGGGGTATTCCTGGGCGATGTAGAGGGGCCCGGAGAAGCCGCCGTAGGCGTCGGTGTCGCCGTCCTCGGGCAGGGCGTAGGCGTGCCAGGCGCCCCGGTCGGCGAAGACGGTGACGGGGTTGTTGTCGTCGCCGTCGCCGGGCTGTGCGGTGGTGGGGGTGCCGTGCAGGTCGAGGACGTCGGCGTACGGGGGCGGTGGCTCGGGGCGGGTGCGGGCGGCGGCCGTCTGCGGTACGGCGAGGGTGCCCGTGGCCAGGAGGAGCGCGGTCAGGGCGCCGAGGTATCTGCGTGCGGTCACTTGTCGGTCTCTCCCGGGGAGTCGGTGGTGAGGTGCAGGACCGCGGCGCCGAGCGGGCCGAGGTCGATGCGGTCGCGGACGGCGGCGCCGGTGAGCAGGTCGGTGCCGCCGGTCGTCCAGGGGCCGGTCAGTGGGGTCCGGGTGGCGTGGTCGTTGTGGTTGAGGACGAAGAGGTACGTACCCTGCGGGCCGGTGCGCACGGTCGCCTCGACGCCGTGGGGGACGTCGAGCACGGGACGTACGCCGGCCGCCCGCAGCGCTTCGTCGAGCACGGCCGCGATGCCGGTGCCGAGGTGGGCGCCGACGTACCACGCGGTGCCGGTGCCGTAGGGGTGGCGGGTGACGGCGGGGCGGCCGGTCAGCTCTCCGGAGGCGTAGGTGTCGACGGTCTCGGTGGCCGGGCCCCCGGGTTCGATCCATTCGCTCCACATGGTTGCCCCGGCACCGGAGGCGAGCCGTACCTCCTCGCCGTCGGGGATCGGCCAGAACTCGTCGACGGACACGCCGAGCACGTCCCGCAGCGGGCCCGGGGCGCCGCCGTCGTGGATGTGGTCGTGGCCGTCGACGACGCCGCTGAAGGGGCCGCACACGAAGTGGCCGCCGCCGCGCACGTAGGCGGCGATGCGGGTGGCGTTCCCGGGCCGCAGCAGGTGGAGGTTGGGGGCGAGGACCGCCCGGTAGCCGTCGAGGTCCGCGTGCGGGGGCACGAAGTCGACGGCGACGGCGCGGGCGTGGAGCGCCGCGTACCAGGGGCGCAGGAGGTCGGGCCAGCGCATGCGGGCGGAGGGGTGGTCGTCGCCCTCCAGGGCCCACCAGGAGTCCCAGTCCAGGACGATCGCCACGTCGGCGCGGGTGGTGGTGCCGGCGATCTCGCCGAGCCGGGCGAGTTCGGCGCCGAAGCGGACGGTCTCGCGCCAGCCGCGGGAGGCGGTGCCGCGGTGCGGGAGGAGCGCGCTGTGGTACTTCTCGGCGCCGGCGCGGGAGGCGCGCCACTGGAAGTACATGATGCCGTCGGCGCCGCGGGCCAGGGCCTGGAGGGACCAGAGGCGTTGCAGGCCGGGTTTCTTGGGGACGTTGACCGGTCGCCAGCTGACGGCGGACGGCGCCTGTTCGAGGAGGAGCCAGGGCCGGCCGCCCTTGAGGGAGCGCATCAGGTCGTAGGTGAGGGCGGCGTGGATGTGGGCGCGCGGGTCGGCGGGGTCGGGGTAGGCGTCGTCGGAGACGAGGTCCTCGTGCTCGGCCCACTTCCAGTAGTCGAGCGCCTTGAACATCGACATGAAGTTGGTGGTGGCGGGGATGTCCGGGGAGGTCTCCCGCAGGGCCTCGCGCTCGGCGCGGTGGCATGCGAGCAGGGCGTCGGAGCAGAAGCGCCGCCAGTCCAGGAGCTGGGTCGGGTTGACGGGGCCCGGGGCGGTGCGGGGTGGTTCGATCTCGTCGTACGTGCCGTAGCGCTGCGACCAGAAGGCCGTGCCCCAGGCGTGGTTGAGTTCGTCGATCGTGCCGTACCGGCCGGTGAGCCAGCCGCGGAAGTGGTCGGCGGAGCGGGCGCAGAAGCATTCGGTGACGTGGTCGCCGTACTCGTTGTGGATGTGCCACAGGGCGAGGGCCGGGTGGTGTGCGTAGCGTTCGGCGAGGGCCCGGGTGAGGCGGAGCGCGGCGGCGCGGTACTCGGGCGAGGAGGGGCAGTAGTGCTGGCGGGAGCCGAATTCGAGGCGTACGCCGTCGGCGGTGACCGGCAGGATGGCGGGGTGGGCCCGGATCAGCCAGGCGGGCGGTGAGGCGGTGGCGGTGGCCAGGTCGACGGCGACGCCGTGGGCGTGCAGCAGGTCCAGGAGCCGGTCGAGCCAGCCGAAGTCCCAGGTGTTGGGCCCCGGTTGGAGCCTGGCCCAGGAGAAGACCCCGACGGTCACCATGGTGACGCCGGCCTCGCGCATCAGCGCGGCGTCCTCGGCCCAGACCTCCTCCGGCCACTGCTCGGGGTTGTAGTCGCCGCCGTAGAGGATGCCGGGGACGCGGGTCAGGGTGGTCATCCCTTCACCGCCCCGCCGAGGAGTCCGGCGACGAACTGCCGCTGGAAGAGCAGGAAGAGGAGTATCAGGGGAAGGGTGGCGAGGAGCGAGCCGAGCATCAGGCCGGAGTGGTCGACGCGGGTGAGGCCGGTGAGGGTGTTGAGTGCGACGGGCACGGTGTATTTGTCCTCGGAGTTGAGCATGAGCAGCGGCCAGATGAAGCTGTTCCACTGCGCCATGAACGTGAAGATGACCAGGGCGCCGAGCTGGGGGCGTACGCAGGGCAGCACCACCTGGTAGAAAGTGCGCAGTTCGCCGGAGCCGTCGATGCGGGCCGATTCGAGGAGTTCGTCGGGGAAGTCCACGAAGCTCTGTCGCATCAGCAGGATGCCGAAGGAGTTCACCAGGAAGGGCAGCACCACGGCCTGGTAGGAGTCGATCCAGCCGATGCTCGCCATCATCTGGAAGAGCGGCACGAGCAGGACCTGGAAGGGGATCATCATCGTGGCGAGCACCGCGCCGAGCAGCAGGCCCCGGCCGCGGAAGCGGAACTTGGCCAGGCCGTAGCCGCACATGGCGGAGATCAGCGAGCTGAACACGGTGTGGACGACGGCGATGGCGGCGCTGTTGAGCAGGACCTGTCCGAAGCCGATGGTGTCCTGGAGCCGGACGAGGTTGTCGAGCAGCCGTCCGCCGGGCAGGAAGGGCGGCGGCGAGCGGAACAGCTCCGAGGTGGAGTGGGTCGAGGCGATCGCCATCCAGAGGAACGGCACCAGGCTGACGACGGCGCCGGCCACGAGGAACAGCCGGACGAGGAGCCGGCCCGCGCGCCGGGCCGGGTGGACGCGCACGGGGGCCTGCGGGAGGGCGGTCACCGGCGGCGCTCCCTTCCGAAGGCGAGGTACTGGAGGGCGGAGACCGCGGCGATGAGGAGCACGACGACCCAGGCGATGGCGGCGGCGTAACCGAAGTCGAACTGTTGGAAGCCGACCCGGTAGAGGTAGAGGACCGGGGTGAGGGTGGCGTCGTCGGGGCCGCCCCGGGTGAGGACGTAGTTCTCGTCGAAGAGCTGGAGCGTGCCGATGGTGGAGGTGATCACGCAGAACAGGACGACGGGGCGCAGCTGCGGCAGGATGACGCGGACGTACGTGGACAGGGTGCCGGAGCCGTCGATCGCCGCGGCCTCGTACTGTTCCTTGCCGATGGACTGGAGCCCGGCGAGCAGGATGACGGCGTTGTAGCCGGTCCAGCGCCAGGTCAGGGAGACGATCAGGGAGATGCGGGCCCAGGTGGGGCTGTTGAGCCAGTCGATCTGTCCGAGGCCGACGGAGCCGAGGATCTGGTTGACCAGTCCGCCGTCGGTCTTGAGGAGCACCTGGAAGACGACGGCGTACGCGACGAGGGTGGTGACGGCGGGCAGGAAGAAGATGGCGCGCCAGGTGCCGCGGAAGCGCAGCCAGGACTGGTTGAGCAGGACGGCGAGGACGAGCGCGAGGCCGATCATGACGGGGACCTGGACGGCGAGGACGGCCCCGGTGTTGAGCAGGGACTTCAGGAAGACGGGGTCGTCGAGCATCCGCCGGTACTGGTCGAGTCCGGCCCAGCGGGTGGTTCCGGCCTCCTCGGTGGTGAAGCTCTGCACCAGGCTCGCGCCCAGCGGGTAGGCGAAGAAGAGCGCGAAGAGGGCGGCGGCGGGCCCGGCGAAGATCCAGGCGGTGGGGCGTCGCCGGGCGCGGCGGGCCGGGGCCCGGGCGGGGGCGGCCGGCCGTTCGGGGGTGGCGGTGACGGCCATCGGGCTACTTCGTCCTCTCGCGGCCGGTGGCCGCGGCGATCTGCCGTGCCGCCGATTCCAGGGAGGCGCGCGGGTCCTTGCCGCGGAGTGTGACCCCGGTGACGGCGGAGACCATGATGTCGACGGCCTTGGCGTCGTCCTTGGTGTACTCGACCGGCGGGATGTTGCGGGCGAGCCGGGCGAACACGTCGAGCACCGGCTGTCCGCCGAAGTACTCCTGTCCGGCGCTCAGGTACGGGTCCTCGAGCGCGGGCAGGTAGGCGGGGAAGAGGCCCTCGCGCTTGAGCATGGAGACCTGGTTGGCCCGGTCGGTGAGCACGAACTCGATGAAGGCCCAGGCGAGTTCGGGGTTCTTGCTCTGGGCGGGGACGCAGAGGGTGGAGTCGCCCTCGTTCGAGGTGCGGGGGCCGTCGGGGGTGAAGCCGGGCAGGGGCACCACACCGAACCTGCCCTTCAGTTCCGGCATCTCCCCGGTGAGGGTGCCGGTCCACCAGGCGGCGGTGGGGGTGGTGGCGGCCTTGCCCTCCTTGGTGCCGGTGACCAGTCCGCTCCAGCCCTTCTCGTAGTCGATCAGGCCCCGGTCGTGCAGGGTCTTCATCAGGGTGAGGGCCTTCACGGCCTCGGGGCTGTCGACCGCGACCCGGCCGTTCTTGAAGTAGGCCTGGCCCTGCTGCTGGAGGAGTGTGGACAGGATTCCGGTGTCGGTGGTGTCCATGATGAGCAGCTTGTGACCGGTGGCCTTCTTGATGCGGACGCCCGCCTCCACGTAGTCGTCCCAGGTGAGGAGCTTTCGCGGGTCGACCCCGGCGGCGCGGAAGTGGTCCTTGCGGTAGTAGAGCGCGCAGGGGCCGATGTCCCAGGGCAGGGCGAAGACCTCGCGGTCCGGGCCGGTGACGGTGCGCCAGGAGGCGCGGTCGAAGTCGCCCCCGTAGCGGCCGCCGAGGCTGCTCAGGTCGTAGAAGCCCTGGGGGAAGTTGCCGGTGTAGCGGGGCAGTTGGGTGCCCCCGATCGTGAGGACGTCGGCGAGGCCGGAGCCGCCGCGCAGACCCACGGTGATCTTGTCGGCGGCGTTGTCGTAGCCGATGTCGGTGACGTCGACGGTGGCGCCGGGGTGGCGGTCCTCGAAGGCGCGGGCGAGGCGTTTCAGGGCGTTGGCGGCCACGTCCCACGACCAGACGGTGATCTTCCCGCCGACCCTGCCCCTCCCTCCTTCTTCCCGCCGCCGATGTCACGGGCGGCCCCGCCGCCCATGCCCCCCATGGCACATCCGCCGACCAGTGACGATGCCGCGATAGCGAGACCCGTGGCCAGAACAACCCGTCGGGTGGGCCGTGTTGACACTCTTGCCTCCTGGAGCCTGAATGCCTAATTCTGTATTCAGAACACTGAATGGCGGCGCTCCCCGTCAAGAGGTGTACATCCAAAGACTTTCGTTGTTGTGGTTCACGACCGGTCCCGCCGGGCCGGCTCACGCGAAAGGCGCGGCATGACGTCACCCCAGGACTTCGTCCATCCCTACATCCCCAACGCGGTCCCGGCCGTGCGGCAGGCGATGCTCGCGGAGATCGGCGCGGCGAGCGTCGAGGACTTCTACGCCGACATCCCGGACGGCATCCGGCTGCACCGCCCCCTCGACCTCCCGGCCCCGCTGCGTTCGGAAGCCGAACTCACCCGCCACATGGAGGAGTTGCTCGCCCACAACACCTCCACCCGGCAGGTGCTCAGCTTCCTCGGCTCCGGCTGTTACCAGCACCACGTGCCGGCGGTCGTGGACGAGGTGGTCAACCGCAGTGAGTTCCTCACGGCGTACGCGGGCGAGCCCTACGAGGACCACGGCCGCTTCCAGGCGTTGTGGGAGTACCAGTCGATGATGGCCGAGCTGCTCGACGTCGAGGTCGTCAACGTCCCGGTGTACGACGGCTTCCAGGCCGCGGGAACCGCCCTGCGCATGGCCGGCCGGATCACCGGCCGCCGCCGTTTGCTCGTCGCCACCGCGATCGACGCCGACAAGCTCTCCCGGGTGTGCGACTACGTGCGCCCCGACCACGACGTGGTGGTGGTCCCGGTCGATCCGGACACCGGTTGCGCCGATCTCGCCGCGGTGCGCGGGGAGCTGGCCGCCGGTGACACGGCGGCGGTGTACGCGGACATGCCCTCCGCGCTCGGCATCGTCGACGAGGCGCTCCCCCGGCTCGCCGAACTCGCGCACGGGGCAGGGGCGTTGTTCGTCGTGGGCTGCAACCCGATCGCGCTCGGCGCGCTCGCCCCGCCCTCCGCGCACGGCGCCGACATCACCTGCGGCGACATCCAGCCGCTCGGCGTCCACCAGAGCTTCGGCGGCGGCAACGCGGGCTTCATCGCCACCCGGGACGAGGAGCGGCTGGTCGCCGAGTACCCCTCGCGGCTGTTCGGCCTGGTGCCGACCGCCGTCGAGGGCGAGTACGGCTTCGGTGACGTCGCCTACGAACGGACCTCGTTCGCGCTGCGCGAGGAGGGCAAGGAGTGGGTCGGCACGGCCGCCGCGCTGCACGGCATCGGCGCCGGGGTCTACCTCGCGCTGATGGGACCGCAGGGCATGCGGGAGATCGGTGACACGATCCTCGCGCTCACCGCGTACGCCCGCGGCCGTCTCGCCGAGGTGCCCGGCATCGAGGTCCCGTACGGCGACGCCCTGCACTTCGCCGACTTCACCGTCCGCTACACGGGCGGCAGGACCGCCGCCGGGATCCGTGCCGCCCTGAAGGAGCGGGGCATCTTCGGCGGTGTGCCGACCGGCGAGCACGAGGCCGCGTACTGCGTCACCGAAGTCCACACCAAGGCCGACATCGACCGGCTCGCCGCGACCCTGGAGGAGATCGTCAAGTGACCGCCCCGCACACTCCCGCGTCCGTCTCCCCCGATCGGGCACGCATCGCCGGCAAGCCGCGCCTGCGCCGTTTCCGGCAGGCGTCCTGGGACGAGGAGCTGATCTTCGAGCTCGGCTCGCCGGGTGAGCGCGGCGTCCTCGTACCGGCCCCGGACCCGTCCGTCCCGGCGGCCGAGGTGCCCGCGGTCCTGCGCCGGGCCGAACCGCCCGCCCTGCCGGAGATGTCCCAGCAGCAGGTCCTGCGGCACTACCTGCGCCTGTCGCAGGAGAATCTGGGCGCCGACCTCAACATCGACGTCGGCCAGGGCACCTGCACCATGAAGTACAGCCCCAAGGTCAACGACCAGTTCGCCCGCGACCCGCGGATCGCGGCGCTGCACCCGCTCCAGGACGAGGACACGGTCCAGGGCGTCCTCGGGATCATCCACGGCCTGGAACAGCTCCTGAAGGAGATCTCCGGCATGGACCGGGTCTCGCTCCAGCCGGGCGCCGGGTCCGCCGCGATCTACACCAACGTGGCGATGATCCGCGCGTACTTCGCCGCGCGCGGCGAGCTGGAGCAGCGCGACGAGATCATCACGACGATCTTCTCCCACCCGTCGAACGCGGCCTGCGCGAAGACGGCGGGTTTCAAGGTCATCACGCTCCACCCGGACGCGGACGGCTACCCGGACATCGAGGCGCTGCGGGCGGCGGCCGGTCCGCGCACGGCGGCGCTCCTCATCACCAACCCCGAGGACACGGGCATCTACAACCCGCGCATCGAGGAGTTCGTGCGGATCGTGCACGAGGCGGGCGGTCTGTGCTCGTACGACCAGGCCAACGCGAACGGCATCCTCGGCATCACCCGGGCCCGGGACGCGGGTTTCGACCTGTGCCACTTCAATCTGCACAAGACGTTCTCGACGCCGCACGCGTGCGGCGGCCCGGCGGCGGGCGCGTGCGCGGTCACCGAGGAACTCGCCCCGTACCTGCCGCGCCCGACGGTCGAGCCGGACCCGGGGACGGGCAGGTACCGGCTGGACGACGACCGGCCCGAGTCGGTCGGCAAGATGCGGCCGTTCCACGGGGTCGTGCCGAACCTGGTCCGCGCGTACGCCTGGATCATGTCGCTCGGCGCACCGGGCCTGCGGGCCGCCGCGGAGACGGCCGTCCTCAACAACAACTACCTGCTCCACAAGGTGCGGCAGATCCCGGGCGTCTCGGTCCCCTACGCGGCGGGACGCCCGCGCGTCGAACAGGTCCGCTACAGCTGGGAGAAGCTCCACGAGGACACCGGCCTGCACTCCGAGGACCTCGGTCTGCGCGCCGCGGACTTCGGCACGCACTACTGGACCAGCCACCACCCGTACGTCGTTCCGGAGCCCATGACGCTGGAGCCGACCGAGTCCTACACCCGCGCCGACCTCGACGAGTACGCGGCGATCCTCTCGGAGGTCGCCCGGGAGGCGTACGAGGACCCCGAGACCGTCCGTACGGCGCCACACCGCTCGACCATCCACCGGGTCCGCCCGGAGGCCCTGGACGACCCGGCGGTCTGGGCGGTCTCCTGGCGCGCCTACCGCCGCAAGGTGCTCGGCGAAGCCGAGCGGTGAGGAGGGTCGGCCTGGTGGTCAACCCGGTCGCCGGTCTCGGCGGCCGGGTGGGCCTGGGCGGCACCGACGGCCCGGACCGGCTCCGCCTGGCGCGCTCGCTGGGCGCGCTCCCCTCGGCGGGGCTCCGGGCCACCGCCGCCCTGAGTGAACTGGCGGCGCGTTCGGGGTGGTCGGCGGGGAAGGAGTCGGGCGGCGTGGCCTTCGCCCCGGCCGGTCCCGACGGTGCGCGGTCCGGAACGCCGGGTGCCGGGCTCCTCGTCGTCACCGCCGCCGGTCTCCTGGGCGCCGACTCCGTGGCCGCCGCGGGGCTCGCGGGGCGGGTCGTGTACGCCGCCGGGGCCGGGCGGGACACCTCGGCCGCGGACACCGACGCCGCGGTGCGGGCCGTCGTCGCCGAGGGCGTGGACCTCCTGCTCTTCGCGGGCGGCGACGGCACCGCGCGGGACGTGCTCGGCGCCCTCGGCGGGGCCGCCTGCCCGGTCCTCGGCGTGCCGACGGGGGTGAAGATGCACTCGGCGGTCTTCGCCGTCGGCCCGCGCGCCGCCGGTGAGGTCGCGGCGGCGTGGCTCGCCCGCGAAGGCGCCGTCCGGCTGCGGGACGCCGAGGTGATGGACCGGGACGAGGACGCCCTGGGCGAGGGCCGGGTCACCTCACGGCTGTTCGGCTGGCTGCCGGTCCCCGACGTACCGGTCCGGGTGCAGCAGCGCAAGACCGGCAGCACCGTCCCCGGGCCCGAAGCGGTCGGCGGCATCGCGGCCGAGGTCGCCGACCGGGTCGGGGACGGGCTGCTCGTGCTCGGCCCGGGCACCACCACCCGGGCGGTCGCGGCGGCGCTCGGCGCGGATGTCTCCCCGGCCGGGGTCGACGTGCTCCGCCTGCGGCCGGACCGCCCACCGTGCGTCGTGGAGCGCGACGCGGGCGAGGCCGCCCTCCTCTCGGCCGGCCCCGCCTGGATCGCCCTCTCCCCCATCGGCGGCCAGGGTTTCCTCCTCGGCCGCGGCAACCAGCAGATCTCGCCGCGCGTCCTGCGCGCGGCGGGCGGTCGCGAGCGCCTGCTCGTGCTGTGCACGGAACAGAAACTGGCCGCGCTCGGCGGCCGTCCGCTCCTCCTCGACACCGGCGACGACGCGCTCGACGCGGAGTTGTCCGGCCACCTCCCCGTCATCACCGGCAGGCGGCGCACCTCGCTGTACCGCCTGACCGGATGACCCACCCCTCTCCCCTCTTCCAGAAGGAGCCCAGGATGATCTCCCTCGACGGCAAGCGCGCCCTCGTGACCGGTGGCGGAGCCGGGATCGGCCGTGCCACCGCCCAGGTCCTCGCGGAGCTCGGCGCCCGTGTGGTGATCGCCGACATCGACGCGGACGGCGGCGAACGCACCGCGAAGGACACCGGCGGGGTCTTCGTGCGCTGCGACGTGTCACGACGCGAGGACTGCGAGGCCGTGGTGCACACGGCGCAGGAGCGGTTCGGCGGGGTGGACGTCCTCTTCAACAACGCCGGCATCATCCGTCGCTCCACGGTCTGCGAGATCACCGAGGACGACTGGGACCTGGTGATGGCCGTGAACATCCGCTCGGTGATGCTGATGAGCCGTCTCGTGATCCCCGGGATGGTGGCCCGGGGCGGCGGCTCCATCATCAACACCGGTTCCGGGTGGGGCATCCGTGGCGGGGGCCGGGCCGTCTCGTACTGCGCGTCGAAGGGTGCCGTCGTCAACATGACCCGCGCCATGGCCATCGATCACGGCCCCGACAACATCCGCGTCAACTGCGTCTGCCCCGGTGACACGGCGACCGGGATGCTCGCCGAGGAGGCCCGCCAGCTCGGCGAGAGCTCCGACGCGTTCTACGCCGAGGCAGCCGACCGGCCGCTCGGCCGGATCGGGCAGCCCCGCGACATCGCCCGGACCGTGGCGTTCCTCGCCTCCGACGCCTCGGCGTTCCTGAGCGGGGCGATCATCCCGGTCGACGGCGCCGGTACCGCGTGATCCGCCGGGAGCGGATAGCGGATAATCGACCGGACCGAAGGGAGGGCAGCCTCACATGCCAATCGAAAACCGCCCGCTGCGCGAACAGGTCAAGGAGGAACTGATCAAGCGCCTCGGGCGCGGCACGATCGCGACCAACTCACCGATCAACGAGGGGCAGCTCGCCACCGAACTCGGCGTCAGCCGCACACCGCTGCGCGAGGCGCTGATCACGTTGGAGCGCGAGGGCGTCATCACCAGCGAGCGCGGCAAGGGCTTCCGCTTCACGCCGCTCAGCGCACAGGAGTTCCGCGACCTGTCCGCGATCGTCGCGACGCTGGAGGCGCTCGCCCTGGAGTCCAGCGATCCCGGGCACCTGGCGGAGATCGCCCCCCGCCTCCTGGAGGAGGCACGCGCCTTCTCGGCCCCGCAGGCGCCGCACGACGTCATAGAGCGTTATGACGACGCGTGGCACGACCTGCTCCTGTCCGGCTGCACGAACGACCGCCTGATGAAGCTGATCGCCTCCCTGAAGGTGACGATGCACCGCTACGAGCGGGTGGCGCTGGGCGACCAGGACATCCTGGAACGTTCGGCGGTGGAGCACGAGCGGATCGCCGAGTGCCTGCAGCGCGGCGACCTCGACGCGGCCGTCGCGGCGCTCAAGGAGAACTGGAACAGCGGGATGCACCGCATCCTGGAGCATCTGAAGGACTGACCGCGGGCGGCGGGCCCGCCGTCGCAGCATGAACACGGCGACGGCGGGCCGGGAACACCGGAACCCGGCCCGCTGCACCTCACCCGCCGAACCGGCCCCGAGGGGGCCCTCGCCGCCGCAACTCCCTCGCGCCGGCCGGGAGGTGCGGATAGGTTGACGGCCGTGGACACCGAATGGACCTGGGCACACTACAGCGACGACAACCCGTCCTCCGCGCCTCTGAGCACCGGTGAGGACTACCCCACCGAGGCGGCGGCCAGACAGGCGCTCGCCCACCACATCGCCGCGCTCGGCTCGCCGCACACCGAGGAGGCACTTCAACAGCTGCGCTCCGCGCCGACGGGGCAGAATGTCGTCCTCGTCGTCCCGGACGCCGTGTTCACCACCAGGTTCGCCGGAATCCCCCACGAGGACCCCCCGGGGCGGAACCCCGAGGCACGGCCCGCCGGGTCCGCGGGGTCGCCCGGGAAGGGTTCCGGCGGCCGTGACGAGGCCGAAGCGCTCCGGCCGGTCGACTCCGGCAGGGCGCGCATCAGGCCCAGGGACGTGCCCGTACCGATGCGGGTCGAGGGCTACCTGATCGGCCTGTGCGTCGCCGCGGGCTTCCTGATGACCGGGACCGGCATCAGGGCATGGGCCCGGCCGGAGAGCAACGTGGCCAGTCCTGTCCTCCTGCTTCCCGGCCTCGTCCTGTTCTTCGGCGCCTTCTGGTGGACGTCGAACTGGCGCCGCCGCGCCGCCGCCCGTCTCGCCCGGGCGGGCCGCGCCGGGCGACGATGAGCGGCAGCGGGCCGGGCGTCGAGCGGCTCAGTCGTGGAGGGTGACGCCAGGCAGCGGGTGGCCCGCGGCGTCGAACAACGCGGCTCCGCAGTCGCAGTGTTCACCGGCCAGGCTCTGGTCCGCCGGAAGTTCCCAGACCAGCATCTGCGCGCAGTCCGGGCAGTTCAGGCTGATCAGGGTCTGCTCGGGTTCCGAGCCCCAGGCCCGTACCGGGACGCCCTGGTGCGTCAGCCCGGCCGGCTCGTGCCCGTCGGTCAGCGCGACCATCACCTCGTAGGCGTCGGTGCCGCTGTCCAGCACCACGAGCGTGCAGCCGAGATGTGCCAGCACACCGGCCAGATGATCGAGCTGGCGGACCGGGACGTCGCCCCGGCGCAGGGCCGGGTCGGCCTCGGCCGCCCGCTGGACGGCACTCGTTTCCACGTCCGCCGGGTCCGCCCCGAAGGCCCGTACCCGACCGGCCACGAACTCCGCCAGCTGCCCCGGGTGGTCCTCACCGGTCCAGTCCATCACGAACAACACGCTGCCGGCCTGAACCCCCCGGGCCCGCTCGTCGGGGGTCAGGACTATTTCTTCCAGCTCTGTCACGGCGCTCACGCTACCAACCACCGGAAGCCGTCGTGCCGTTGCCACCGCCACTGCCGTGCGGGACGGGCACTCGACGGGGCGGGGCCGGTCCGGGGTCGTGGTCGGGGGCCGGTCCGGGATGGCCCCCGATGCCCGGGCGTCCGCCCGCTGACAACGTGACGGCATGAACACAACGCACATGTCACGAAGGGGTTTTGTGGGCACCGCCCTGGCGGGGGCCGGGGCGGTGGCCGTCACTGCGGCACTCCCCGGGCGCGGCCTCGCCGCCGCGCCCGCGCCGCTTCCGCCGCTGGACCCGGCCGCCCTGCGAGCGGCGACCTGGGACACCCGCCGTCGACCGCGGCCCAGTTACGCGTGGGCGGGACGGCCGGGCGCTGGTACGGCGCCTCGGGCGTGGCCGACATCAGGACAGGGCGACCGGTGGGTACGCGCGACAGGATCCGGATCGGCAGCAGCACCAAGGTTTTCGTCGCCACCGTGGTGCTGCAACTCGTGGCGGAGGGCCGGGTCGCGTTGGACGCGCCGGTACGCGGCGTCCTGCCGGGACTGCTGCCGGCCCGGTTCTCCCCCGTCACCGTGGCACACCTGCTGAACCACACCAGTGGGCTGCCCGACCACGTCGGCGTCCCGGAGCCGAAGACCGTGCAGGAGGTGCTCCGGCACCGCTTCGACCGCTGGACGCCGCGGGAGTGGGTGGCGACCGCGACGCCCGGGCCGCTGAAGTTCGCCCCGGGCACCCGGCAGGAGTACCGCGGCATCAACTACGTGCTCGTCGCGCTGTTCTCCGGCGAACTGCTGCCGCCGGAGCGGCTGGAGCCGATGTTCACCCTGCCGCCCGAGGAGGTGCGCATGCTGGACGGCTCCCCCGCCCGCTACAGCACCGGGCTGCAACGGGCCACCGTCAACGGCGTCGCCCTCTGGGGCAGGACCGGCAAGACGTACGGCTACAAGAACGCCGTGTTCTCCACCCGTGACCAGCGGCGCCGCTTCGTGCTCGCCCACCATCCGACGGCCGTCCGCGGCGACGAGGAGGGCCGGGTGGCCGCCCGGGTCGCCGACCTGCTCACCCGCGAACCGAGCACGGGGAGACGGCCCGTCTGAGGCGCGCGTGCCCCCGTGAAGGGCTCCAGGGGCGGGAGAGGCGTGGAGGAGGGCGTGGATCACCGGGACGGGTCCGGCGGGTGGCGGGAGCCGTCCGACTTGATAGGCAAGTCGATGCTTGCCTATGGTTCGGTCATGGCGGAAGATGTTTTCAAGGCCCTGGCCGACCCCACCCGCCGGCTCATCCTCGACGAGCTGACGGAGCGGAACGGCCAGACCCTGTTCGAGATTTGCTCACGGCTGGTCACCAAGCACGGCCTGGGGCTGTCCCGTCAGGCGATCAGCCAGCACCTGGCCGTACTCGAATCCGCGGGCCTGGTCCTCTCCCGTCGCCAGGGCCGCTACAAGTTCCACGACCTGAACACCGAACCCCTCGAACACATCGTGGCCCGGTGGCTCGGGCCCGACACACCGGAGAGCACCCCGTGAAGATCCACCTTTCCAGCGTCTTCGTCGACGACCAGGACAAGGCCCTGCGCTTCTACACCGACGTGCTGGGCTTCGTGAAGAAGCACGAGGTCCCGCTGGGCGAGGACCGCTGGCTGACCGTGGTCTCGCCGGAGGACCCCGACGGGACCGAACTGCTGCTGGAGCCCGACGGCCACCCCGCCGTGAAGCCGTACAAGACGGCCCTGATGACGGACGGCATCCCGGCCGCCTCCTTCGCCGTGGACGACGTGCGGGCGGAGTTCGACCGGCTGCGCGGGCTCGGGGTGCGCTTCACCCAGGAACCGCTGAAAATGGGACCGGTCACCACTGCGGTCCTGGACGACACCTGCGGCAACCTGATCCAGATCGTGCACAGCGAGTAGGGCTCCTCGTGTGGAGGCGGCGGGGCCCCGTCCACATCCGGCCAGTCTCGCCGCCGGACCACTCCCGAACTGGCGTCGGAAGCAAGCGCGGGAAGCCGGGGCGCGCCGCCTCACGACGGCGCACCCCGGACCCGGATTCGAACAATCGGACCGGCCCGCCCCCGCCGTTCCCGCCCGGCAGGCGGCACGCGGGACAGGACCACTGGCCGAACTTCGTCCCGGCGTTCTCGACAGAGAACCTTCGCATCCTTACAGTCACAAAATGTCACACATCGTGATCATTTGAGTGGGGGAAGGTGCCATGAAAAACCGGATCATGTCCGTCCTGGGTGCCGCTGTACTCGCCGCCGGAGTGCTGGGAGTCGGCGCACCATCGGCCGGCGCCGCGCCCGGAGGCTGCGCCCACACCTCGTCGACCCACCGCCCGACCGTTCAGTACGGCAATACGGGAGTGGCGGTGAAACAGGCCCAGTGCCTGTCGAACATCTGGGGCGGCGTGCCCAAACTGGGCGTCGACGGCGCCTTCGGCAGCAAGACACGCGCCAAGATCAAGTGGATCCAGGGGTGCCACGGCCTGACCAAGGACGGAATCGTCGGCGCCAAGACCTGGAACGTCCTCTACCACCCCGCCCTCGACTGCTACGACCCCTACCCGGGATAGGACTTCGCCGGACGACCGGGGCCCCGCCCGACAGCGGTCCGGGCGGGGCCCCGGCTCCGTCCCGCCTCCCGCACGCGCCAAAGGACCCCAGAGAGGAGTGCGCGCGGAACACCGGGGAAGGCGTGCCCGGAACACCCGTGCCGAACACGGCGACCCGGGCGTCAGGCCCTACCCCCGGGATACGTCCTTGACGAACACGATGCCGTCGCTGTCCGCCAGGTGGGCCGGGTCGAACGGGGCGTAGCCGAACCAGGGGGAAACGCGGGGCGCTGGCGGTGTGCCGTCGAGGGCGGCGGCCAGTCGTGGGGCGTCGACGACACAACGGTCCTCCGGCAGCGCGTACAGGAGCCCTTCGAGGGTGTCCGGCGGCGGTGCGTCCACACCCCGGTGCCGGATCGTGCCGAGGGCCGTGGCCACGAAGGCGTACTCCTCGCCGAGCCGGGCGCCCGCCAGCGCCCCGGCGCTCCACCACTCCACCGGCCCCTGCCACATCCGCATCGAGCTCTTCTCCCGCTGGAGGTGGGAGTTGTGGGCGTGGACGAGCACCGGGCCCCGCTCGGCGAGGGCGAGGAGGTTGTGGGCCATCATCTGGTCCCGAAGGCCCACCAGCCGGGTCATGCGGGCCGGTGAGGGGTCGGCCATCCAGTGGTGGTAGCGCAGCAGGCCGGTCGCGGTGCGCCCGTACAGCCGCAGCCGGTCCCCTTCGTCCTGCGGGACCGTCCCGATCAGGTGCGGTTCCTGTGCGTCGAGCAGTGCCACCAGGTCGTCGGCGATCAGCCGCAGCCGGTCGGCATCGGCCGACCGTCCCACGGACCGCGACGGGTCCGTCATCGCGGCGGGCTCGGTCCACCGGTCGTCGGGGCCGAGCAGACGGTCGAGGGTTTCCGCGGTGCAGGGGAGCAGGTCCGCGTCCAGCCTGGCCGAGAGGTGGTCGTGGAGGGCAGTGAGGGTCCGCCGGGGGCTCTCGGCCGCGGTGATCTCCAGCGGGCCGTCGAAACCGGCGAAGCGGACCTGCTGGGAAGCGGGCCGGCCGTCGTTGTGGGCACGCATCCAGCGCACGAGTTCGCGGTTGCCCGCGTGGGCGCCCCAGCCGTGGCTGAATCCGTGTTCCATGACCTCGTCGAGCGTGCCCGTGCCCGAGGTGACGTAGTCGTCCACGACCAGGCCCCTCACGCAGTCGCTCTCGACCGTGATCGTCCGGTAGCCCTCCTGCTCGACGAGCTGCCGGAAGAGTTCGTTGCGCAGGCCGAGGAGGGTGTCCTCGCCGTGGGTGGGCTCGCCCAGGGCGAGCATCCGGGGCCGGTTCGGGAGCAGCCGCATGACGGCGGCGGCCTCGACGGCATGGACGGTTTCCTTGATGTCGATTGCCATGCCCTGAACGGTATCGTTGAACCTTCGATTGAAACTTTTACGCGATGTGGGCGGTTCGATGGGACGAAAGCTTCAAAGCCGTGAACGCCTTCGGCCGATCGACCTGGCCCGGGGGCACGGTCTGTCCACACAGGCCGTCAGGAACTACGAGGAGGCCGGCATCCTTCCGGCCGCCGACCGCACACCGCACGGTTACCGCACCTACGCCCCGTTGCACGCGCGGGCCCTGCGCACGTTCCTCGCCCTGGTGCCCGGCCACGGCCACCGGACGGCGACGTCGATCATGCGGGCCGTGAACCGGGGCGAGGCCGACGAGGCGTTCCGCCTCATCGACGAGAGCCATGCCCAACTGCTCGACGACCGGCGCACGCTCCGGGCGGTGGAGAACGCCCTGCGCGACCTGGCGTCCACCCCCGCCCCCGGGCCCGGCACGGTGGCGCCCGGGTCCGGCGGCATGTTCGTCGGGGCGCTGGCGGGGCGGCTCGGAATCCAGCCCGCGACGCTGCGCAAGTGGGAGCGCGCCGGGCTGCTGCACCCGCGCCGCGATCCGCTGACCGGGTACCGCGTCTACGACGAGGCCGACGTACGGGATGCCCTGATGGCGCATCAACTCAGGCGGGGCGGCTACCTGTTGGAGCAGATTGCCCCGCTGATCGCCCGGGTGCGGTCGGCGGGCGGACTGGAGCCCCTGGAGGCCACCCTGCGCGACTGGCACGACCGGGTGGCCGCACGCGGGCGGGCGATGCTGGCCGGGGCCGCCGAGCTGGAGGCGTACCTCCACGAGCGCGGCTGAGACCCCGGCCGCCAGCCGGGGGCCGGTGCGCGGGCGGACGTCGTGCCCCGGCCGCCCGTTCACCGGTCGCGCGGGGTCAGTCGGTGGCGGCCACGAGGGACCGGGGGCGCAGGTCGGTCCAGTTGGTCTCGACGAACTCCAGGCACGCCTCCCGGGTGTTCTCCTCGAAGGCGACCGTCCATCCACCGGGGACCTCGGCGAAGGACGGCCAGAGCGAGTGCTGCCCCTCGTCGTTCACCAGGACCAGGAAGCGGCCTTCGGGGTCGTCGAACGGGTTGGTGCTCATGCGGCGGTTCCTCCTCGGGGTGAACACGTCGGCGGCGAACCCCTGGTGACCGCCCATCAGGTCGGCGTACCGGAGCCCCACGCCGGGAAGAAGGTGCATGAGGTTAGGCTCACCTAATGCATGCCGAGCCTAGTCGCTCCCCCTCCCCCTCACAAGGAGACGTTCATGCACGTGGCGGAGGAAGCCCTCGCCGCATTCGGGCCGTCCGGCGAACCGGGCACCGACGCGTTCTGGGCGGCGGCGCGGACGCCCGTTCCGATGCCCGCCGAGGGCGGTGACTGGCCGACCCTGTTCCTGTGGCGCGGCTCCCCGGCCGTCATCGAGTTCGAGAGCTGGTCACCACCGGTCCCCCTGCGCCGGTGGGGCGCCACGGACTGCTGGTACGCCCTGGTGCGCATGCCGGCGCGCCTGCGGGTGACCTACCGGATCCTCGCGGACGGCGCGGCGCACGCCGACCCGTTCAACCCGGTCGGCGCCGGCGGCGACCGGTCCATCGCCGCGACCCCGGACGCCCCGGCCCAGCCGCACTGGCCCCCGATCGGCGCCGACGACGTCCTGCCCCTCCCCCGCACCCGGATCCGCTGGGCCGGCGGACGGCTCGGCGGGCGGCGCACCGTGCGCGTCCATCCGGTGGGCGGCGGCGGTCCGGTGGTCCTGCTGCTCGACGGGGACGACTGGCTGCACCTGCACCCGGCCATGACCGCCTTCGAGTCGGCTGCCGCCGCCGGTGACATGCCGCCCGTCACCCTGGTCTTCCTCCCGGCCGGGGACCGGCGGGCCGAGTTCGGGTGCCGGCCCGAGCTGTGGGAGGCGGTCCGGGACGAACTGCTGCCGCTGGTCGCGCGGTCCGGGGTGCCGGCCGATCCGGACCGGCTGGTGGTCGCCGGGCAGAGCCTGGGCGGGCTGAGCGCGCTGTACGCGGCGCTGGAGTTCCCGGACCTGGTCTCCCGTATCACCTGCCAGTCGGCCTCCTTCTGGTGGACGCCCGGCGCCATGGACCTGGCGGACCCCCTGGGCGGCCCGGTCGGGGGCACCGTCGCCGCGCGTCTGCGGCGGGGCCCCGATCTGTCCGGGCTGCGGTGCGCGTTCGACGTGGGGGAGCACGAGACGCGGATGCTGCCCCACTGCGAGCTGACCGAGACCCTGGCCGAACGGGCCGGGGCGACCGTACGGGTCTCCCGGTCGGCCTCGGACCACGACCGGGCGGGCTGGCGGCATGCCCTGCTCAGGGATGTCGCCTGGGCGCTGGCCTGAACCGGCCGGGGCGGGGCGGCCGGACGCACCGCCCCGGCCGCCCCGCCGCCCCCCAACTCCCGGTCGTCCGGCCGCCTCAGCGGGCCACGGCCAGGCAGTACTCCTCGTTGTCGGCGAGGAGGTTGCGATGGGTGTCCTCTGCGGTGATGACGCCGTCGTCCAGGACGAGCACCCGGTCGGCGGCGTCCAGCAGGGCCGGGCTGCTGGTGAGCACCAGCGTGGTGCGGCCGCGGCGCAGCTTCGCGACGTTGCGCGCGATGAGCTGCTCGGTGACCGCGTCGACGGCGGTCGTCGGGTCGTGCAGGACCAGTACCTCGGCGTCCGCGGCCAGGGCACGGGCCAGGGACAGCCGCTGGCGCTGCCCCCCGGAGAGGTTCGCCCCGCGGTCGCGGACCTCGTGGTCGAGCCCCTCGCGGTGGAGGGCGACGACATCGGTCAGCATGGACGCCTCGACGGCCTCGGGAACCATCCCACTGGTGCCCGAGGGGTCGATGTTCGTGCGGAGGGTGCCCGCGAAGATCTCCCCGTCGTACGGGTTCACCAGCATGTGCTCGCGGACCGCCTCGACCGACAGTTCCGCGAGCGCCTGTCCGCCGAGCCGCACCGCTCCCCCGTACGCGTCGGGCGGTACGTTCACCGCGAGGACCGAGGCGAGGTCGGCCGCCTCGCGCGGCCGGTAGGCGGTGATCGCCACGAACGCGCCGGCCTCCACCTCGAACTCCAGCCCGCGCAGGGTCCCGTACCGGAGCCGGTCTACCGTCAGGGCGCCGCCCTTCGCCGGGCGTCGCGGCCCCGGGGTGGTCACCGGTGGGGCGTCGAGCACCAGCGCCATCCGCTGGGCCGAGGCCCGCGCGATCATCACGTACTTGGGCATCTCCGAGAACATCTTCAGCGGTTCGATGATGAACTGCGCGAGGCCCACCGCCATGACCAGTTCCCCGATGGTGATCCGGCCGCCGAACGCCAGCCAGCCGGCCGTCAGCGACACGGCGGCGGCGAGCACCGCGTTGAGGGCCAGTGCGGTGCCCTCGTACGTGCCGTTCGCCCCGGCGACGGTGATCGCCTGGCGCCGCGCGTCCGTGCTGACCCTCCGGTAGGCCCCGAACGCCGCGTGGTTGCCGCCGAAGCCGTGCAGCGGGCGCAGGCCGACGATCAGGTCGGCCACCTTGGCGCCCGCCCGCGCCACCCGGGTCTGCTGTTCGCGGGTGCCGGCCCCGATCCGCTTGGACAGCACGGCCAGGACCGACAGGATCGCGACGGTTCCCACGATCACCAGCAGGCCGAGCCGGACATCGGCCAGTCCCAGCGCGAGCGCCGCGACCACCACCGCCACCAGGGAGCTGACCAGCAGCGGCACCACCTCGATGATGTCGGCGGTCTGGTCGGCGTCCTCGGTGGCGATGGTCAGCACCTCGCCGGACTTCAGGTCCGTGTCCCCGGCCACCGGCTGGAGCACCCGGGCGGCCACCCGCACCCGCCACCGGTGCGCCTCGGTCGTGTTGGCCTTCTGCAGGACGCGCATCCCGAACCGCCACGACAGCGACACCGTCGTGATGATCACGGCCAGCGCGCCGATCGACAGGCCGAGCGCGGCCGGGCTGCGGTCCCGCATGGTGTGCTCGACGATCAGGCCGAGCGCGATGGGGAAGGCGGTCTCCCCCGCCTGGTACAGGCCCATGAGGACGGTGCCCCGGACCATGGCGCCGACGTTGCGCCGCAGCGCGGTCCGCAGGATGTCCGTTCCCGGGCGGGGGCTTCGCATGTCAGGAGTTCTCATCGAGGTGACGGGCAATCGCTTCGGGGGTTCGCAGGGTGAGCAGGTCGCGGATCGTGATCACGGGGCCGTACTCCCGGCGGAGCAGCCCGGTCAGCCGTACCGCCAGCATGGAGTGTCCGCCCAGGGACACGAAATCGCTCACCGCGCTCACCTCGTCGTCGTCCAGGTCCAGTGCCTCGGCGAAGAACTCGCACACGGCGGTCTCGGTCTCCGTCCCCGGGCCGCGCTCTCCCGTCGTGGTCAGCGTGCCGAGCGGCTTGGCCTCCGGCAGCGCCTTGGTGTCGGCCTTCCCGTTCACGGTCAGCGGGATGGTGTCGACCCGGGCGAAATGTGTCGGGCGCAGGAAGTCCGGCAACCCGGCGCCCGCCTCGGCGGCGACCCGGGCCAGGTCCGTGCCCTCCGGGTCCTCCAGTACGAGGTAGGCGGCCAGCCGGTACGCGCCGTCGACCTGCGGGTCGGGCTGGGCGACCGCGGCGGCGAACCGCACCGCCGGGTGGGCCGTGAACACGGCCTCGACCTCCCCGGGTTCGACCCGGTGCCCGCGGATCTTGACCTGCTGGTCGGTGCGGCCCAGGTACGTCAGGTTCCCGTCGGGCCGGCGGGTCACCAGGTCCCCGGTGCGGTACATGCGTTCACCGGGTGCGCCGAACGGGCACGCGACGAAGCGGTGCGCGGTCAGGGCGCTTTGGCCGAGGTAGCCGCGCGCGATGCCGATGCCCGATACGTACAGCTCGCCGGGGACGTCGTCGGGCACGGGCCGCAGCCACTGGTCCAGTACGTACACGTCGGTGTTGTCGATCGCCACGCCCACCACCGGGTCCTGGCACTCGAAGGTGCCGACGCCGAGGGTGTTGATGGTGTACTCGGTGGGTCCGTACAGGTTGTAGCCGGCCGTTCCCCCGGTGTCGGCGAGCCGCTGCCACAGCGCCGGGCCGACGGCCTCGCCGCCCAGCAGCACCAGGGCCGGCCGCCGTGCCGGGTCGTCGAGCAGGCCCTCGGCCACCAGTTGCTGCGCGTAGGTGGGGGTCACGTTGATGACGTCGATGCCGTGCTCGTGGCAGTACTCGACCAGGCGGGGTGCGTCGCGGCGCAGTTCCTCGTCGCAGATGTGGACCTCGTGGCCGTCGGCGAGCCACAGGAGTTCCTCCCACGACATGTCGAACGCGAACGACACGGTGTGCGCGATCCTGAAGACCCGGTGGCCGTGCTCGGCGAGGACCGGCTCGAAGATCCGCCGCTGATGGTTGATCAGCATGTTGGTGAGCCCGGCGTACTCGGTCACCACGCCCTTGGGTCTTCCGGTGGACCCGGAGGTGTAGATCGTGTACGCGGGGTGGCGCAGGCGGTCCGGGTCGTCCGGCGCGAACGTCACGTACGGGTCGGCCCCGGGCAGCGGGCGGTCCAGTTCGATCAGGTCGCCGCTCAGCCGGGGCGCCACGGCACTCACGGTGAGGATCACCTCGGGCCGGGCGTCCGCGACGATCGTCGTGATCCGTTCGTCCGGGTGGTCCAGTTCCAGCGGTACGTACGCGGCGCCGACGCGCAGCACGGCGAACAGGGCCACGATCGAGTCCGGCGAGCGCGGGATCGCCAGGCCCACGGTCTTCTCGGGGCCGATGCCCCGCCGGGCGAGCACGCCCGCCAGGGCCCGGCTGCGGTCCCGGAGTTCGGCGAAGGTCATGGCCGAGCCGTGGGCGACGAGCGCGGTCCGCCCGGGGTCGCGGTCCGCGGCCCGGTCGAAGCGGTCGACGACGGTGTCCGTGCCGATGTCCGTGCGTCCGGCGGGCCCGGGGGCGGGCACCGGGCCGGGCAGGGCGCCCACCGGTCCCGTCGACCGGGCCAGGTCCTCCAGCACGCGCAGGTAGTCGTCGAGGAGGCGGCGGGCGCCCCCGTGGTCGTCGTCGCGGTGCTCCAGCTTGACCGTGAGGCGGTCGCCGGGCGTGACGACCCAGGTGAACGGGTAGTGCGTGGAGTCGTCGGCCGTCACCGAGGTGATGCCGTGCCGGGCGTTCATCTCGGCGAACGCGTCCAGGTCCAGGAAGTTCTGGAGCACGAACAGGTTGTCGAACAGGGTGTCGTGCCCGGCGGCCCGCTGGATCTCGCCGAGCCCCAGGTGCTCGTGCTCCATCGCCTCGACCCTGGCCGCCTGCACGGCCGCCAGGTACGTGCCGACCGGGTCGTCGGGCCGGGCCCGGGTCCACAGGGGCACCGTGTTGAGCAGCACCCCGACGATGCCGTCGTGGCCCTCGCCCTCGCGGCCCGAGACGGTCACGCCGAACACGGCGTCGCCGCGGCCCGTGCGGGCGCCGAGGAGAAGGCCGAACGCGCCGGTCAGCACCGTGTTCAGGGTGACGCCGTGGGTCCTGGCCGCTTCCCGCAGCAGCTCGGACAGTTCGGCGGACACGGTGTGCACGAGGGCGTGCGGCAGTCCGTCCGGGAGGGCCGGGGCCGGTCCGGCGAGCAGGGTCGGGCCCGGCAGTCCGGCCAGGTGCTCCGCCCAGAAGCGGTTCGTCTCGGCGGGGTCCTTGGCGGCGAGCGCCCGGGCGTGGTCCTCGAAGCCCGGCAGGGCGGGGACGGCGGTGGGCGATTCGCCCGCGGCGAAGGCCTCGTACGCCTCGAACAGGTCCCGCAGCACGATCTCGCGGGACCAGCCGTCCCAGAGCAGCAGGTGGTGACTGAGCAGCAGGCCGTCCCGGCCGTCGGGCAGCCGCACCGCGGTCAGCCGGATCAGCGGCGGCTCGGCCGGGTCGAATCCCGTCTCCCGGTCCCGGACGCGCAGCGCCTCGACCTCCGTGTCCGTCGCCGGGGCGGCCGTGCGGACGGGGACGCGCCGGCCCGCCCCGAGCACCTGGACCGGGTCTCCGTCGTCGTCGGTGGTGAAGCCGGCGCCCGCGGCCGGGTGCCGTGCGATCACGTACGCCATCGCCTCGGCCAGGGCGTCGGTGTCCAGGCGCCGGTCGAAGGTGAACCAGCTCTGTGCGACGTAGTGCCCGGCCGGGCCCGTCAGCTGGGCCTGGAAGAACAGGCCGCGCTGGAGCGGGGTGACCGGTGCCGTGCGCTCGGCCGTCGCGGCGGCGTCCGCGAGGTGTTCCAGCGCGTCCAGCCAGTGCCGGGTGATCTCGTCGGGCACTCCGTCGGCGAGGGTGAAGACCGCGTGCAGGCTGCCGGTGGTGTCGTCGGTCCACGCGTTGACCTCGACGGCGTACCGGTCGGGCCGGTCGGCGCCGGTGAGGTGCAGCGCCCGGGACTCGCCGCCCCGGCCCAGGTAGTTGAACAGCACCTGCGGGCGGGCGTCCAGCAGGGGTGCCGTCTGCGGGTTGAGGTACCTGAGCCGGCCGTGGGCGAGGTGCGTGTGCTCGTCCGGCCGGCGTTCGGCGGCCTCGCGGGCGGCCGCGACGGGGTCGGTGTGCGCCGTGAGCCGTACCGGTGCGATGGCGGTGAACCAGCCGATGGTGCGGGTGTAGTCGTGGTGTTCCAGGACCGGGACCCGGCCGTGCCGTTCCAGTTCGACCGCGAGGTCGGTGGGCACGGGCTGAACGTGTGTCAGTGCGGTGCGCAGCGCGCCGCACAGCAGCTCGGTGAGGCCCACGCCGAGGGCGGTGGGCGCCTCGCGCGTCACGCGGTCGCTCGCCCCGGGGCCGAGCACGACCGCCCTCTCGCGCAGGCCCCGGACCTCGGGCAGCAGCGCGGGGGCCCGGAGCGTGGTGATCCAGTGTCCGAGGCCGTCGGTCTCCCGGGCGGCTCGCGCCGCCAGCGCCTCGGCGTACTCGGCGTAGGGCGTGGTCGGCGGTGCCGGGTCCGCTCCGCCCATGACGGTGGCCAGGTCGTCGAGGAGGATCAGCCAGGACACCGCGTCGACGGCGAGGTGGTGCACGGTGACGACCAGGGTGCGGCTCGCCTCCAGCCAGGAGAACGCGATGACGTCCCCGGTCGTGGGGTCGAGCCGGTCGGCGGCCTCGTTCGCCGCGGCCGTGGCGTCGGCGGCGTCCGTGGGGACGACGGCGACCTCGCGGGCGGGTTCGGTGCTCAGGGCCCACACGCCGTGTTCGACGCGCAGCCGCAGCCGCAGGGCCGGGTGCGCGGCCACGACGGCGTTCGCGGCGCGCCGGGCGTCGGCGAGTCCGGTGCCCTCGGCCGCCGGCAGCGCCCTGGCCTGGGCGAACCGGGCGAGCGATCCGCCCAGTTCCCGTTGGCGCAGGATGATCGGGGTGGCCGGCAGCGGGCCGTCCTCGCGACGGGCCGGTGCGGGCTTCGCGGGCTGCGGGAGGCGGGTGCGCAGGTGGTCGGCGAGGGCGCGCGGGGTCTTGTGCAGGAACACGTCCCGGGGGGTGAGCGGCAGGCCGAGTGTTCTGGCCCGGTTGATCAGGGTGATGGCGACGATGCTGTCTCCCCCGGCGCCGAAGAAGTCGGTGTCGGCGTCCACGGCGACGCCGGGCAGGGTCCGGGTGAAGACGTCGATCAGGGCGTCGAGCGCGAAGTCTCCCTTGGCCAGCGGGAGTTCGTTCCCTTCGGCGGGGTTCGCGGCCGTCGGGGAGCCGGCCTGGGCGGCGTTCTCGGCCAGGGTCCTGCGGTCCAGTTTGCCGTTGACCGTCAGCGGCAGGGCGGCGACCGTCAGCACCCGGCCCGGCACCAGGTGCGCGGGCAGCCGGGCGGCCAGCCGGGCGAGGAGGTCGCCGGGCGCCCGGCCCACGACGTGGGCGACGAGGTGGTCGCCGCTGTCCGCGACGGTGACGGCCGCGTCGACGACACCGTCGAGTTCCCTGATCGCCGACTCCACCTCGCCGGGCTCGACGCGGAAGCCCATGAGCTGCACCTGGTCGTCGGCCCGGCCGACGAACTCCAACTCGCCGTCGAGGGTGCGGCGGGCGAGGTCGCCCGTGTGGTACATCCGGGAGCCGTCGCCGGCGAACGGGTCCGCCACGAACCGGCCCGCGGTGAGTCCCGGCCGCCCCAGGTAGCCGAGTGCCACCTGGTCGCCCGCGACGTGGACGGCGCCCACCCGGCCCGGCGGCACCGGCCGGAGCCGGTCGTCGAGCAGATGGGTGACCAGGCCGGGCAGGGGGCCGCCGATCGGGCTGACGTCGCGACCGGACCCGAAGTCCTCGTCGGTCAGCACCCGGTGGGTGACATGGACGGTGGTCTCGGTGATGCCGTACATGTTGACCAGTCGGGGCGAGGCGGTGCCGTACCGCTCGACCCAGCCGCGCAGCCGTCCGGGGTCCAGCGCCTCGCCGCCGAAGACGATCAGGCGCAGTGAGGTGACCGGTTCGGCACAGTGCCGGTCGGCCTCGACGAACCGGTGGAACGCCGACGGGGTCTGGTTGAGCACGGTCACCGCGCGTTCGCGGACCAGTCGGTGGAAGTCGACCGGGGAGCGGGTCAGACCGTACTCCGGCACCAGCAGTTCGCCGCCGTGCGCCAGCGCGCCCCACAGTTCCCAGACCGCGAAGTCGAAGGAGAAGGAGTGGAACTGGACCCATACGTCGTGCGGGCCGAAGTCCATGTCGGACCGGGTGTTCGCGAGGAGGCTCACCACGGCGGAGTGCGGGACGACGACGCCCTTGGGTCGGCCGGTGGAGCCGGACGTGTGGATCACGTACGCCGGGTCGTGCGGGCCGGCCTTCGGTCCGGTGGTGGGCGGCGCCGGTTCGTCGCCCTGGACGAGCAGCCGGGCCGGCACGCCCGCCCGGTCGAGCAACCGGGCGAAGCGGCCCAGCTGTTCGCGGGCCACGAGCACGACCCTCGGGGCGGTGTCGGCGAGGACGTACGCCAGGCGTTCGTCCGGGTACGCGGGGTCCAGCGGTACGTACGCGGCGCCCGCGGTGACGACCGCGACCAGGGCGACGACCTGTTCCGGGGAACGCGGGACGGCGACGGCGACCAGTCCGCCCGGACCGGCTCCGGCCGCGCGCAGGGTCGATGCCAACTCGTCCTTCTGCCGGGCCAGTTCGCCGTAGGCAAGGGAGCGGGTGGAGCCGTCGAGGGCGCACCCGGTGACGGCGGTGGCCGCCGGGTCGCGGTCCGCGGCGGCGTCGAACAGTTGGTCCAGGGTGGTCGGGGCGACCCTCGCCGGGGGCCGGGCGGGGCCGGGGGCCGCCGCGGCGACCGGGGTGTCCGGCCGGTCGAGCAGGCCGGTGAGGGTCCGGGTGAAGGTGTGCAGGATCGTCTCGGCGCTCTCCTTCCGCAGCAGTTCCCCGTCGTGGATCAGGTTGAAGCGCGGGCGGCCTTCGGGGGTGCGTTCCACCACCAGGGTCAACGGGTAGTGCGGGGCACCCTCGTTGACGATTCCGGTGATGGCCAGGGTGTCGTCGGGTCCGCGCAGCTCCGTCACATCGGTCGCGACGTCGAAGACCACCAGGGTGTCGAACAGGGGGCTCGTGCCGGCCTGCCGGCCGATCCGCGCGAGCGAGACGTGCTGGTGCGCCAGCACCCTGCTCCGGTGTTCCCGCACCGAGGCGAGCAGTCGGCGGGCGGTGGTTCCGTCGGTCCATCGGGCGCGTACGGGAATGGTGTTGATGAACAGGCCCACCATGTCCTCGATGCCGGGCACCTCCGCGTCGCGCCCGGACACCGTGGAACCGAATACGACGTCCCGGGTGTGCAGGATGCCGCCCAGTGTCACCGCCCAGGCGCTGTGCACGGCCACGCTCAGGGGCACGCCGGCCGACCGGGCGGCGGCGTCGATGTCGCCGGCCGGCTCGACGACGGCATCGGCGAACCGCCCGGAGGCGATGTGCCCTTCGGCGACCAGTGAGGGGCCGGGCAGGCCGGCGAGTTCGCCGCGCCAGACCCGGTCGCTCTCCTCGTGGTCGTGCGCGGCGAGGCGGCGCACGTGGTCGCGGGGGTCGCCGAGCGGGTAGCGGCTCCCCGGTGCGTGGTACTCGGCCAGCAGCGCGCGGAGCATCGGTGGCACCGACCAGCCGTCGGCGACGATGTGGTGCACGGTCTGCACCAGGACGGCGCGGCCGGAGCCGGTGCGGACGAGGGTGTAACGCATCAGCGGCCCGGTGGCCAGGTCGAATCCGGCGCGGCGGTCCCGTTCGGCGAGGTCGCGGATCTCGTCGTCGGTGACGAGGGGGCGGTCCAGCGTGGTGAAGGGCGCCGTCACGCCGTTCACCAGGACCCGGACGACCCGGCCGTCGGCGAGGGCCGTGAACCGGGCGGCCAGCTCGGGGTACAGGGTGAGCAGCCGGGTCGCCGCCGCCGCGAGCCGGTCGGCGTCCACCTCGCCCTCCAGCGTGAGCAGTTGCTGTTCGACGTAGCTGCCCGTCGCGTCGCCGTCGAAGACGGAGTGGAAGTACAGGCCCTCCTGCAGCGGGGTGAGCGGAAGGACGTCCCGCAGCGCCGGGCCGTCCAGTTCGTCGACGTCGGCCTGGGTGAGCGGCACCAGGGGGAAGTCGCTGGGCGAGTGACCGCCGTGTTCGAGGGCGGCCAGGGCGGTCAGAGTGGTCCGGAGGTAGCGGCCGATGGTGGTGATGTCCTCGTCGGTGAACATCCCTTCGGGCCAGGAGATGGTGATGACCAGTTCATGGGCGCCGCTCGCGCCGGGTTCGGCGATCGCATTGAATTCCAGGGCGCGCGGCAGACGCATCCTCGGGTCGCGCTTCTCTCCCAACTGACCTGTGCTGTGTGCGAGTTGCCATTCCTCGCCGGTGCCTGCGTCGAAGCGGCCCAGGTAGTTGAACAGCACCTGCGGGGCGGGTCCGGTCGGCCCGGTGCCGGTCAGGTACCGCAGGGCTCCGTAGGAGATGCCGTTGTCCGGCACCCGGGCGAGGTCCTCCTTGACCGCCTTGAGCGCGGCGGTCAGGTAGGCGGGCGAGGTGAGGTCGGCCGCCTCGCCGGGGTCCACGACGACCGGGAAGAGGGTGGTGAACCAGCCCACGGTCCGGGACAGTTCCGGTTCGAAGCCGGCGGTGTCCGCCACGAAGTGGCCCTCGCGGCCGTGTCCTTCGAGTTCGATGTGGGCGAACGTCTGGTGCTGCCCCCGGTCGCGGCGCCGACGGGCGAGGGTGACGGCGAGCGCGGTCAGCAGCACGTCGTTGACGCCCGCGTGGAACTTCGCGGGAATCGCGCCCAGCAGTGCGGCCGTGTCCTCGGCGCCGAGGGAGACGGTCCGGGTCCGCTCCCGGGCCACGGTGTCGGTCCCGGCCGGTGCGCGCCTGCCCAGCGGTGCGTCCGTTCCTGGCAGGGAGCACCGGAAGCGGGCGGGGTCCGTGGCGGACGCCGTGCGCTCCAGCAGTTGGGTCCAGCGCCTGAACGACGTGCCGACGGGCGGCAGTTCGACCGGTTCGCCCGCGGCGTACCGGCGCCAGGCCGTGGCCAGGTCGTCCATCAGGATCCGCCAGGACACGCCGTCGATCACGACGTGGTGGGCGACCAGGACCAGCTGCCTCGCGCCGCGGCGCCAGACGGCCCGCAGCATCACGCCGTTCTCCGGGTCGAGCGCCTCGGTGGCGAGCGCGACGCACTCCGCCGGCGGGAGGTCGCTCTCCTGCCATCCCACGACGGCCTGTCCGGCCTCGGGGACGACGAAGCCCCAGCGGTCGCCGCGCACCAGCTCGGCGCGGAGCATGTCGTGGTGCCGGAGCACGGCGGCGAGGATCTCGTCGAGGGCCTCGGCGGTCAGCTCCGCCGGGGTGTTCAGCACGACCGACTGCACGAAGCCGTCGATCGCGTCCGTGGTCCTGCCGAGCCACTGCACGATGGGCGGTCCCACGACGGGTCCGGTCGCGATGTCGTCGCGGTCCGTGGCGGGTGCGTCCTGCCTGCTCGCCACCGCGGCCAGGGCCCCCAGGACGCTGTGGGTGAAGATCTGTCGCACGGTGACGTGGAGGCCCGCCTCCCGCAGTGTGCTCAGCAGCGAGATGGCCAGGATGCTGTCCCCGCCGAGCCGGAAGAAGTCCTGGTCGACGCCGACCCGCTCCAGCCGCAACACCGCCGAGACGGCCGCGCACACCGCGCGCTCGTCGTCGGTGGCGGGCTCCACGAACGGGCCGGTGCCGATCGCGGGTTCCGGCAGTGCGGCCCGGTCGAGCTTGCCGTTCGCGGTGAGCGGGAACTCCTTCATCACGACGAGGTGGGCGGGCACCATGTACTCCACCATGTGCCGGGCCGCCCACGCCCGGACGTCCTCGGCCCGCAGGTCCTCGTCACCCGCGGCCGGGATCACGTACCCCACCAGGTGGGTGCCGCCGGTCGGGTTCTTCCTCGCGACGACGCAGGTGTGCCGTACGCCGGGGTGTTCGGCGAGACCTGCCTCGACGTCCTCGATCTCCAGCCGCATGCCGCGGATCTTGACCTGGTTGTCGGCGCGGCCGAGGAAGTCCAGCGAGCCGTCCGGGGCAAAACGTGCCAGGTCACCGGTCCGGTACAGCCGGGACCCGTCCCCGGCGAAGGGGTTCGCCACGAACCGGGAGGCCGTGAGGCCGGGGGCGTTGACGTATCCGCGGCCCAGGAGGAGCCCGCCCACGTACAGTTCGCCGCCGACCCCGGTCGGCACCGGACGCAGTTCGTCGTCCAGCACGTACAACTGGGTGTTGGGGTTGGCCCTGCCGATCGATGTCGACAGGCGTTCGGCGGCTCCCCGGTAGATGACGTGGGAGACCCCGATGGTCGTCTCGGCCGGCCCGTAGCCGTGGTACATGGGGATGTCGAGGCGGGTGCGGAACCGCTCGTACAGTTCCGGGGTCAGTACCTCGCCGCCGCACCACACGTGCCGCAGGCTGTCGAGGCCGCCGGAGTCGCCCGCGATCTCCAGCAGCACGTCCAGCATGGACGACACCAGGTAGGTGAAGGTGACGCGCTGCTCGGCGATCACGCCCAGCAGGTGGTGCGGGTCGCGTTCGCCACCGGGCCGCAGGACCACCAGTCTTCCGCCGGACACCAGGGGCAGGAAGATCTCGTTGATGGAGATGTCGAAGGACAGCGGCGCCTTGAACAGGGACGCGTCGTCGTGGCCGAAGCCCAGGATCTCGTGGACCTGCCACAGCAGGCGCTCGCTGATCGCCTCGTGCCGGATCATGGCGCCCTTGGGCCGCCCGGTCGAGCCGGACGTGAAGATCACGTAGGCCAGCGCGGCGCCGTGGGCGGTCGCCGCGGGCCCTTCGGCGGGGCGGTCGGCGAATCCCCAGTCGTCGAGGTCGACGGCCACGGCGTCCGGTTCGCCCGCGTCGTGCCCGCCCGAGGCGTTGAGCTGGAGCACGACCCGGGCGTCCTGGATGACGACGGCCCGGCGCGCGGCGGGCCACTGCGGTTCGAGCGGCACGAACGCGCCGTTCGCCCGGAGCACGGCGAGGAGCCCGACGACCATCTCGGCGGAGCGGTCCAGCGAAATGCCGACGATCTGCTCGGAGGAGATTCCCAGGGCGTTCAGATGGTGGGCCAACTGGGCCGAGTACTCATCGAGCTGACGATAGGTCAGGGAACGTTTCTCGTCGATGACGGCGACGGCGTCGGGTCTGGCGCGCACCTGTTCGCGGAACATCTCCACGAGGGTGGGACGGTCCCGGTCGGCCCGGGTGTCGTTCCATCCGGCGAGGGTCTCGATCCTCTCCGCCGTGCTGGACGGGCCTACGGTGCCGAGGGCCCGGTCCGGGAAGTCGGCCAGGTCGTCCAGCGCGAGCTGCGCTTCGTCCAGGGCGACGCCGTCGGGGACGAGGATGCTCCGGCCGTCCGGACCGATCTCCCAACCCCCTTTCCCGAAGCCGCCGTTGCCGACCCGTACGAGGACGTCGGCGAACAGTGTGCTGGGGGTGAGGCCCATGCCCTCGGGGCCGCGGCCGGTCGCCCAGTACGCCAGTGCGACGGCGCACGCCTCGACGAGGGTGCGGTCGCCGTGGTCGCCGGTTCGCCGGCGCAGGGCCGCCAGCCGGGTGGGAGAAAAAAGTACGCGCGGAGCGCCCGATTCCCTCATCGAAGACTCAGCATCCTTCCGTGCACACAGATCGGACCGGCTGAACCGGATTTCCCTAACTGCCCTCCCGCCAGGCGCGCCACAGCCGCGCGTACTGGCCGCCCAGGGCCACCAGCTCCTCGTGCGTCCCCTCCTCCACCACGCGTCCCGCGGACAGCACGGCGATCCGGTCCGCCGCCATCGCCTGGGTCAGCCGGTGGGCCACGAACAGCGTGGTCCGGCCCGCGCACGCGGCCGATACGGACCGTTCCAGTTCGGCGGCGCCCGCGCTGCCCGCCTCCGCGGTCGACTCGTCGAGCACCACCACCGGCGAGCGGCGCAGCACCAGCCGGACCAGGGCGATCTGGGCGACCTTCGTGACGTCCAGCCGTTCGCCGCCCTCGCCGACCACGGTGTCCAGCCCGTCGGGCAGCAGCCCGACCCACCGGTCGGCGCCGACCGTGCGCAACGCCTCCGTCAGCCGTTCGTCGTCCGCGTCGGGCGCGGCGAGCCGCAGGTCCTCGGCGAGCGGCCCCGAGAACACGTGCGTCTCCTGCGTCAGGATGCTCACCAGGGCCCGCGCCCCGGCCTCGTCCAGACCGGCGAGGTCGTGCGGCCCGACGCGCACCGACCCGGCCTGCGGGGTGCCGATGCCGGCGATCAGCGCGGCGAGGGTCGACTTGCCCGCGCCCGTCGCCCCCACCAGGGCGAGCGAACCACCGGCCGGGATGGACAGGTTCACGTCCCGCAGGACCGGTTCCTCGGCGCCGGGGTAGCGGAACGTCAGCCCCTCCACGGTCACCGGTGGGGGCTCGAGGTCCGCCGGGGCGACGGACCCGTCGCCCACCAGCCGCTCCTCGGCGGGCTCCCCCAGCACCCCGACCAGTCGGGTGAGGCTCGCGCCCGACTTCTGCGCCTCGTCGAAGGTGAACATGATGGCGCCCAGCGGGGTGAACAGCCGGTGGAACATCAGCGGGGCCGCCGACACCTCGCCCAGGCTGGCGGCGTCGGCCTCCAGCAGGGCGTAGCCCACCACGAGGATCAGGACCAGTCCGATGAACTCGGCGCGGTTCTCCCGGCCGACGAACCGGCCGAAGAGCCGGAACACCTCGATGCCGAGCTCGCGCACCCGCCACGACTCGTGGGTGACCTTCTCGCGGACGGCGCCCTCCAGCCGGTAGGCCCGTACCGTGTCGATGCCGTTCAGTCCGCTGATCAGCGCCTGTGCCCGGTCGGCCTGGGCCACCCGCTGTTTCCGGTAGAGCGGCGCGGACCGGGGCAGGTACCAGCGCAGGGCCAGCCCGTAGGCGGGCAGCGCGCCGGCTCCGGCCAGGCCGAGCCGCCAGTCCAGGCCGAACATGCCGGCCGTGGCGATGAGGACCAGCACTCCCGCCGAGAACACCGTGGGAACGGCCGTGCGGATGCCCCTGGACAGCACGGCCACGTCGTCGCCGACCCGGGACAGCACGTCGCCCCGGCCGACCTGTTCGACGCGGGCGCTCGGCATTCCCAGCACCGCGCGGACGGCGCCCTCCCGCAGCCGTGCGAGCAGGTCCGCCCCCAGCCGTCCGATCAGGTACGTCGATGCTGCGGTGGCCGCCGCGCCGAGCAGGGCGGCGACCGCCATCCACGCCCCGATCGTGACCAGGACCGAGCGGGGTTCGCCCCCGGCCACGCCGTCGACCACCCGGCCCAGCAGGAGCACCGGGAACACCTGGAGCGCCGCCCCGGCCACCGTGCCGAGGAGGGTGGCGGCCGTCAGCCACGGTGTCCGGCGGCAATGTGCCGCGACCCATCGGGTGGCCTCTCCCCCGGTCGCCGTGCGCAGGGTCGCAGGGGCGGCCGGGGTGCCGGTGGCGCTCACGCGGCGACCGGACCCGGACGGGGGCGCGGCGGTTCGTGCGTCATCCCCGGCCGGCCGATGCGACGAGTTCGTCGATCGCGTACGGCAGGGACAGCAGGGTGCCCTGGGACATGGCCGCGCCGACCGCCGGTCCCTCGCTGTCCAGCAGGTAGGACACCTTGCCATTCCTGACGGCGGGCAGGTTGGTGAACAGTTCGAACTTCTTCAACGCCGCCGTGTCCGCCTCGTCGTTGATGACGAAGATGCGATCGGCGTCGACCAGGTCGACGCGCTCGGGGGACAGCACGGTGAAGAACTTGCCGTCCGCGACCTCGTCGATCCCGGGCCGGTAGGTGAAGCCGATGCCCGTCACCAGTCGTCCGCGCACGTCGGTGGAGGTGAACGGGGCGAGCGAGTCCTTGTACCAGGACAGGGCGACGGCGGTCCGGCCCTTGAACTCCGGGTGCGCCTTCCTGGCCGCGTCGAGCTTGTCCTGGATGCCCCGCACCAGTTCGGTGCCCTCGTCCTCCTTGCCGAGCGCCTTGGCGATGTGCACCGCGTTGTCCTGCCACGGGGCACTGAAGGGTTCCTTCTCGCCCTTGGTGCGGCCCACCGTGGGGGCGATCCTGGAGAGCTTCTCGTAGGCGGCCTCGTCGATCTCGGAGTAGACCGCGATGATCAGGTCCGGCCGCAGGGAGGCGATCTTCTCGTAGTTGGGGCCCTGGTCGCCGTTCTTCATGACGACCTCGGGGCGGGTGTCGCCCCACTTGTCCTTCACCCAGGGCCACTGGGTGTTGATGTCGGGGGACCGGCCCGCCGGGTTGGGGTACTGGTCGACCATGCCGACCGGCTTGCTGCCGAGCGCCAGGATCGCCTGGTCGTCCGTGTAGCCCACGGAGACGATCCGCCGAGGGGCCTCGGTGATCTCCGTGGATCCGAAGGCGTGCTCCACGGTGACCGGGAACGTGCCGCCGGCGGCGGCCGGGGCGTCGTCGCCCTCCTTGTCCGCCGAGCCGGACCCGCACCCCGTGAGGAGGCCGAGACCGAGGATCGCGGCGGACAGGACCGCCGCCGTCCGCCGCCATGGCCCCACGGGCCCCGTTCGATGGAGAAGCATCCAAAACCCCTTGCTCTCGGGCTGTCCACCGCGCCCCGTACAAGGGCGGTCAAACCCAGGTCCGAATGGGTGAGGTCAGCCTATCCTAACTTCCCAACTCGCCTTTGTTTCCAACCGAGTTGAAGTCACATATTCATCAGATCTCACCGGCTCGGCGGTTCGTCGCCGCGTCCTGCGAGGACCTGCCTGCCGGGCCGGACGTGGGCGCGGCCGATCGGTACGACGAGCGGGCGGCCGCCCACCGGGTCGTCGATCACCTCGGCGCGCAGCCCGAACGCCTCGCGCAGCAACTCGGCGGTGATCACCTCGCGCGGGTGTCCCTGCGCCAGGATCGATCCCGCCCGCATCACGACGAGGTGGTCGCTGTAGCGCGCGGCCAGATTGAGGTCGTGCAGCACCATGACCACGGTGCGCCCCGCCTCGTGCAGGTCGTCCACCAGGTCGAGCACGTCGACGGCGTGCGCCAGGTCCAGATAGGTGGTCGGCTCGTCCAGCAGCAGCAGGTCGGTGCCCTGGGCCAGGGCCATCGAGATCCAGACGCGCTGGCGCTGGCCGCCGGAGAGCGAGTCCACCGGACGGCCGGCCAGTTCGGCCACCCCGGTCATGGCCAGCGCGCGTTCCACGACGCCGGCGTCGTCCGACGACCACTGCCGCAGCCAGCTCTGGTGCGGATGGCGTCCCCTGGCGACCAGGTCGGCCACCGTCAGCCCCTCCGGCGCGACGGGCGCCTGCGGCAGCAGTCCGAGCTTCTTCGCCACGTCCCTGGTCCTGAGCCCGGCGATGTCCTCGCCGTCCAGCACGACCGTCCCCGCGCTCGGTCTGAGCAGCCGCGCCAGGGTGCGCAACAGGGTGGATTTCCCGCAGCCGTTGGGGCCGATGATCGTGGTGATCACTCCGGGCGGGATCGCCACGTCGAGGCCGTCGATGACCACCCGGCCGCCGTACCCGACCGTGACGCCGCTGGCCGCCAGCCGCGACGCGCCCCCGCCCCCGGCCTCTGCCTCTGCCTCTGCCTCGGTCCCGGTGATGAACTGAGTGGCCACGGGTCTCCCTCCTCCGAGTTCTTTCCTACGCATGTGCCGCCCGCCTCAGATTCGCCCGCACCAGCAGCCAGACCAGGAACGGACCACCGATCGCGGCGGTGACCACACCGACCGGCAGGGTGATCGGCAGCGCCGTGCGCGCCACCAGGTCCGCGCCGATCAGCAACAACGCCCCCATCAGCCCGGAGGCCACCAGCGGGGGCGTCGGGAACCCCGCCAGCCGCATCGCCACCTGCGGCGCCACCAGCGCGACGAACGGAACCGGACCCGCCGCGCTCACCGCCACGGCGGCCAGCAGCACCGCGCACAGCAGCAGGACCGCCCGCACCCGCGTGTACCGGACGCCCAGCCCGGCGGCGATCTCGTCGCCCAGGTGCATCGGCCCGAACTGGAACGCGGCACCGGCGACGACGGCCACGAGGACGAGCGCGCACCAGAACGCCACCCGGACCTCGTCCCACGACCGGCTGTCCAGCGAACCCACCAGCCACGCCTGGGCCCTGGCCACGTCCCTGATGTCGGCCGAGACCAGCAGCCAGGTCGTGATCGCCTGCGCCACGGCGCTCACCGCGATGCCGATGAGGATGAGCCGGAAGCCGTCGATCCCGCGCCGCCACGCCAGGAAGTACACCAGCAGCCCGGTGCCGAGACCGCCCGCGAGCGCCGCCGCGGACAGGCCCACCGCACCGGTGACCGCCGCGGCGGCGCCGCCCGAGACGGTCACCAGGAACACCGCGACCGCGCTCGCGCCCCCGGTGATGCCCAGGACGTCCGGGCTGGCGAGCGGATTGCGCGCGACGGACTGCGTGATCGCCCCGGACATCCCCAGCGCGATCCCCACGACCAGGCCGGCCAGCGCGCGCGGCATCCGCAAGTCCATGATCACGAACTCGTCGACCCGTTCGCCCCGGCCGAGGATCGTGGCGATCACCCGGGGCAGGGCGACGGGGAAGTCCCCGACACCGATGGAGAGGCAGAACACCAGGAAGGCCGCCGCCGCCAACAGCACCGTGACCAGGACGAGCCGGGGCCGCCACACGAACGACACCGCACCGATCCGTACCCCCGGCGCCACCGCCGGTCCCGCGTGCGCCCCGCTCGGGTCCGCCTTCACCCCGTTCGGGCCCGCGTCCGCCCCGCTCGGTTTCACATCCGCCCCGTTCATGTGTTCCTGAACTTTCCGCGCCACACCAGGGCCGCGAAGAACGGGGCGCCCAGCAGGGCGACCACGACCCCCGCGTCCAACTCCCCCGGCCGCACCACCATGCGCCCCACGATGTCGCAGACCAGCAGGACGACGGAGCCGAGCAGACCCGCGTACGGCACCAGCCAGCGGTAGTCCGGGCCGGTCAGGTACCGGGCCACGTGGGCCACCATGAGTCCGAGGAACGCGATGGGGCCGCACGCCGCCGTGGCCGCGCCCGCCAGCAGGGTGACGGCGATGATGCCGACGGTCCGGCTCAGTGCGATGTTCACGCCCAGCCCCCGCGCCACGTCGTCGCCCAGGTTGAGCAGGTTGAGGGCGGGCAGGGTGATCAGCGCCAGTACCGTCCCGACCGCCACGAAGACGGTCACCGGCCGGATGACGTCGAATCCGACACCGGCCACGGAGCCCGCGTTCCAGAACCTCAGCGCGTTCAGCGACTTCTGGTCGGACAGCGTGACCGCCGTGGTCATCGCCACGAGGAACACCGTGATCCCCTGCCCGGCCAGGGCGAGCGTCAACGGGTTGCCCGCGCCCCGGCCGATGCTCGCCAGGCCGAAGACGACGACCCCGGCGACCGCCGCCCCCGCGAAGGCGAACCAGACGTACTGGAACGGGTTGGTGAGGCCGAGGACGGCGATCGCCGACACCACCGCGAACGAGGCGCCGGCGTTCACCCCCAACAAGCCCGTGTCGGCGATGGGGTTGCGCGTGTACCCCTGGATCAGCGCCCCGCCGATGCCCAGCGCGAGGCCCGCCACGACCGCGAGCACCGTCCGGGGCACCCGCACGGTCTGCACGATGAGCCCGATCTCGGTGAGCCGCCGGTCGGAGCCGGGGGACACGGACAGCCCGTGCCAGACCTCGGCGGGGCTCAGCGCCCGGGCGCCGACGGCCAACGACACCGCCGCCGCGAGGACGAGGGCCGCCCCGAGCACCACCAGTCCCACGGCCCGCCGTCGGCGGACCTCCCTCGGGCCCTCGGGCGTCGGGCGCTCAACCGCAGTGGTGCGCATGTCGATGTACGTCATTCCTTCGATCCGCCGGTGGTACGGGAGAAGTGGGGGCGCTAATTCCGGAACACGCCCTGGCGGGCGGCGGGGCCGGCGCCCCCGGCGACCGGCCGGGCCTCGTCGGAGGCGGACTTGACGCCCCGGTCGAGCAGCGAGTCCAGGATCTCGCCGACCCGTATCGCGGTGTTGGACAGCAGGGACGTCGTGATGCCGTGCGTGTGCTCCGTGCCGCCCTGCAGATAGATCCCGCAGCGCAGATCGGGTTCCGTCGCGATGCGGTAGTCGCGCTCGACGCGGACGCGTCCCTCCTCGTCGCGCAGGCAGCGGTCGGCGATCTCGCCGAGGAGGCCGAGGGGGTCGGCGGGACGGTAGCCGGTGGCGAACACCACGACATCGGCGTCCAGGTGCGTCTCCTCGCCCGTGACGAGGGACTTCACGGTGGTGCGGACGCCGTCGGGCCGCTCCTCGACGCCGGTGACCCGGGACACGTTGAGGAAGCGCAGCCGTTCGGTGCCGAGGACCTTCTCCTGGTACACCCGCCGGTACAGGTCGTCGATCAGATCGATGTCCACCACGGAGTAGTTGGTGTTCCCGTGATAGGCCATCAGCTGTTTCTTGACGCTCTCGGGGGCGGCGAAGTAGTCGTCGACGGCGTCCGGGTCGAAGATCCGGTTGGCGAAGGCACTGTCGTCGGCGGGGCTGTACCCGTAGCGGGAGAAGACCGCGCAGACCTCGGCCCGGGGGAAGCAGCGGTGCAGGTGGGCGACGTTCTCGGCGGCGCTCTGCCCGGCACCCACGACGACGAACCGCGAGGGCGACGTGCCCTCCAGCGCGTCGATCTTCCGCAGGAGGTCGGAGTTGTGCCAGATGCGGTCACCGCGCTCCACGCCCTCCGGCACGAAGGGGCGCAGCCCGGTGCCGATGACGAGGTTGCGGGCCCGGTGGACCTCGAGCCCCTCCTCCGAGCGGACGGTCACGTCCAGGTGTTCCACGACGCCGTCGTGGACGAGGGGCGTGACGGCGACGACCTCCCGGCCGTAGGAGACCATGTCGTCGACCTTGGCCGCGGCCCACTCGAAGTAGTCGTGGAACTCCACCCGCAGCGGGAAGAGGTTCTTGTGGTTGATGAAGTCGATCAGCCGGCCCTTGCTCCGCAGATAGCAGAGGAAGCTGAACTCGCTGGCCGGGTTCCGCAGCGTCACCAGGTCCTTGAGGAAGGACACCTGCATGGTGGCGTCCTCGATCAGCATGCCGCGGTGCCAGCCGAAGCCCGGCTGGCGCTCGAAGAAGTGGGCGGTGACCGGCTCCCGCCCGCCGACGCGTGTGTTGTGCTCGCCGAGCGCGATCGCCATGGCCACGTTGGAGGGTCCGAAGCCGATGCCGATGAGGTCGTGGACCGGTGGTGCGTCGTCGGGAAGAGCCTGTGACATGTCACTCCCATCGCTCGGGAAAGCCGTCTGTCCGGCATGGAGGAAGGTGCGGGAGACGGGCACGCCGACGGAGCGGCCCCTTTGAACTTAGGTGAGCCTAAGCTAATTGCACAACCCTGTCGATGGGCCCGACGGGACGATCACTCACCGATTCATCATCAACTCCGGCTCAAAATAGCCCTGTTGCCAACTAAGGTAAGCCTCGCTTTACTTTCTTCGGTCTGCCCCTGACCGAGGAGGAACCCATGCGAGTCGTCATGTTCGGTTACCAGACCTGGGGGCACCGCACCCTGCGAGCCCTTCTGGACTCCGAGCACGACGTGGTGCTGGTGGTGACGCATCCCCGGAGCGATCACGCGTACGAGAAGATCTGGAGCGACTCCGTCGCCGACCTCGCCGAGGAGCACGGCGTCCCGGTGCTGATCCGCAACCGTCCCGACGACGACGAGCTGTTCGAACGCCTCAAGGAGGCGGATCCGGACATCATCGTGGCCAACAACTGGCGGACGTGGATCCCCCCGCACATCTTCGGCCTCCCCCGTCACGGCACGCTGAACATCCACGACTCGCTGCTGCCGAAGTACGCCGGCTTCTCCCCGCTGATCTGGGCCCTGATCAACGGCGAGACCGAGGTGGGCGTCACCGCGCACCTGATGAACGACGAACTCGACGCCGGTGACATCGTCCGCCAGGAAGCGGTCCCGGTCGGCCCGACGGACACCGCCACCGACCTCTTCCACCGGACCGTCGAACTCATCGCCCCGGTCACCATCGGCGCACTCGGCCTCATCGCCTCCGGCCGGACGGAGTTCACCCCGCAGGACCGCTCGCGGGCGAGCTTCTTCCACAAGCGGTCCGCCGAGGACATCCGCATCGACTGGAACTGGCCGGCGGAGGACCTCGAACGCCTGGTGCGGGCCCAGTCCGAGCCGTACCCCAGCGCCTTCACCTTCCACCGGGGCAGGCGGCTGGAGGTCCTCGCCGCGGTCGTGTCCCAGAACCGCTACGGCGGTACGCCCGGCCGCGTCTTCTACCGCGAGGGCGACGGCGTGGTGATCGTCGCCGGGGCCGACGCCCGCACCGGCCGCAACCACGGACTGGCCATCACCCGGGTGCGGACCGAGGACGGCCGCGAAATGCCCGCGACGGAGTACTTCACCTCCATGGGCGGGTACCTGACCGGCCGCCCCTGACCCTCCCCTCCTGCCGGACCGTCACGAGGAAAGGCGCAGCCCCGGACACGGAGGTCAGGTCAGGTCCGGCCTGTCCCAGTGGCGATGGGCGGCGACCGCCGTCGCGAACAGCTCACCGAAGGCGTGGTCACCGGTCGCGGCCGTCACCACGCCCAGGACCTCGACGGGCTCGCCCCCCGTCGCGGCGGACCGGTCCGTGACAGCGGTGGGCAGGAGGTCGCCCAGAGCGGCCACGCCCCCGCCGTAACCACCGATGGGTTTGCCGTGCCGGTACGCGTTGCGCACGAACCGGCGGGCCGGGTCATCGGTGAACCGCGCGCCGTCGGGCAGCAGCACGGCGTCGTAGAGCACGGCTGCGACGGTCGGCAGCGCCCGGTCTGCCTCGACCGTACCGCCCCGGCTGGTACCGATCCTGCCGTCCATCGGGGCGAGCAGCTCGACCACGGCACCCCGGGCGGTGAGCGGGTCCCGGACCGCGGCGATCTGCTCCTCCTCGATCCCGTCCGTCACGAGGACGGCGATCCGCCGCGAGAGGATCGAACCGTCCCCCCGGTTGCTCTCCAGGCTCAGCGCGGGGGACGGGGGCGGGGTGGGCGTGTCCGTGGGGTCCGGCAGGGGCACCCCGATGCCTTCCGCGACGGCCCGGGCGAGATCGGTGGAGACCTGGGCCAACTGCGCGACGGTACGCGCCCGGACGTCCTTCGCCGACACCTTGCCCAGTTCGAAGCGGAACGCGTCGACGATGTGCTGCCGCTCCCATTCGACCATGCTGCGCCAGAACAGGGCCGCTTGCAGGTAGTGGTTCTCGAAACTGGGGCTGCGGCGACGGACCTTGCTGCCGTCCACCCGTTCGGTGAGGTGGCGGTAGGCCCCGGACTCCACGTCGGCGAGTACCGGGCAGCCCGCGCCGAGGGTGTTCGGCGTGTAGCTCGTACCGGAGTGGATCTGCTCCTGGTGGAAGCCGTCGCGCTGGTTGTTGCGCACGTCGACGACCGGGCGGTTGACCGGGATGTGGGCGAAGTTGGGGCCGCCCAGCCGCAGCAGCTGGGTGTCGAGGTAGGAGAAGTTCCTCGCCTGGAGCAGCGGGTCGTTGGTGAAGTCGATGCCGGGGACCACGTTGGCGGTGTGGAAGGCGACCTGTTCCGTCTCGGCGAAGAAGTTGTCGGGGTTGCGGTCCAGGACCATCCGGCCGATGGGCCGGACCCGGACCAGCTCCTCGGGAACGATCTTCGTCGCGTCGAGGAGGTCGAAGTCGAAGGAGTGCTCGTCCTCCTCCGGGATGAGCTGGACGCCCAGTTCCCACTCCGGGTACTGGCCCGCCTCGATGGCCTCCCAGAGGTCGCGCCGGTTGAAGTCGGGATCGCGGCCCTGGACTTCCTGGGCCTCGTCCCAGACCAGGGAGTGCACGCCCAGCTTGGGCTTCCAGTGGAACTTCACGAAGGTTCCGCGCCCGTCCGCGGTCACGAAACGGAAGGTGTGGACGCCGAATCCCTGCATCATCCGGTAGCTGCGCGGAATCGCCCGGTCCGACATCAGCCACATGATCGTGTGCAGCGTCTCGGGCTGGAGGGAGACGAAGTCCCACAGGGTGTCGTGGGCGGACGCGCCGGTGGGGATCTCGTTGTGCGGTTCGGGCTTCACGGCGTGCACGAAGTCGGGGAACTTGATGCCGTCCTGAATGAAGAAGACGGGGAAGTTGTTCCCCACGAGGTCGTAATTCCCCTCGGACGTGTAGAACTTCGTCGCGAAGCCCCGCACGTCGCGCACCGTGTCCGCCGAGCCGCGCGGGCCCTGCACGGTGGAGAACCGCACGAAGACGGGGGTGCGCACGGACGGGTCCTGGAGGAAGGCCGCCCGGGTGAACTCGGCGCAGGACTCGTACGGCTCGAAGAATCCGTAGGCCCCGGCGCCCCGGGCGTGGACGACCCGCTCGGGGATGCGCTCGTGGTCGAAGCGCGTGATCTTCTCCCGGAAGTGGAAATCCTCCAGCAGCGTGGGACCGCGGTCACCGACCGTCAACGAATCGTCCGTATGTTCGATTGCTACGCCCTGGTCCGTGGTCAACGGCCCCTCGGCCGGATCGGCGGCCCGGACGCTGTCCCGCTGGGCCTGCTTCCTGTCCTTCATGGGCTTCTCCTCCTGGGGGCGCGCCCGCAGCACCGGCCGACGGGCCGGGGCGGGGCTTCGCTCGTCTCCAAGCGGGTAACCGCCCCCGGCCACCGGTAACGCGGTATTTCCCGCACTCCCTCCAACAGCCTCGGGATCCGGCCCGGCGCATGGGCCGAGCGGACGCAGCCTTCCGGCCCCGCCCGCCTGCCCGGCGGTCCCGGGGACCGCCGGAGCATTCCCACGGCGCCCGTCGTCCCGGGGAGGTTTCCGCCACGAGAGGCGAGACGGCCGCGACACTGGTTCGCTGGATGAGTCGGCCCGTACCGACCGAAGCGGCAGCGCGGCGCCGGACGAGGGGCCCCCGCGCCGGAAGAGCCCGGCCGCCGGGGACGCCGGTGGCGGTGCCCGGGATCGTCGGCGGGAGGGTGAACGGACTTCCGGCGGGCGTGTTCCCCGGGAGGCACCGGTGAGCCGGGCCGACCGCTCCCCGGCACCGCAGTGAGGAGAGACACCATGCGTGCACTCACCTGGCAGGGACGTCGTGACGTGCGGGTGGAGACCGTCCCGGACCCGCGCATCGAGGAGTCCACCGATGTCGTCGTGCGGATCACCTCGACCGGGATCTGCGGGTCCGACCTGCACCTCTACGAAGTGCTCGGCCCGTACCTGGACCCCGGTGACGTCCTCGGTCACGAACCCATGGGGGTGGTCGAGGAGGTCGGCCGCGACGTCACGGCGTTGCGGGCGGGAGACCGCGTCGTGGTCCCCTTCAACGTCTCCTGCGGGACCTGCTTCATGTGCGACAGCGGTCTGCACTCCCAGTGCGAGACCACCCAGGTCCACGAACAGGGCACGGGGGCCGCGCTGTTCGGCTACACCAAGCTGTACGGGCAGGTCCCCGGCGGGCAGGCGGAACTGCTGCGCGTGCCCTTCGGGAACACCCTGCCGGTCAAGGTGCCCGAAGGACCGCCCGACGACCGGTACGTCTACCTGTCCGACGTGCTGCCGACGGCCTGGCAGGCCGTGCGGTACGCGTCCGTCCCTCCGGACGGAAGCGTCACGGTGCTGGGGCTCGGCCCGATCGGCGACATGGCCGCCAGGGTCGCCCGGCATCTGGGCGCCGGCCTGGTGATCGGGGTCGACCTGGTGCCCGAACGGCTCGCCCGGGCCGCCGCGCACGGGGTCCAGGTGTTCGATGTGAGCCGGTGCGGCAAGGAACTGCCCGACGCGATCCGGCAGCTCACCCACGGCCGGGGCACCGACGCCGTCATCGACGCGGTCGGCATGGAGGCCCATGGCGCGCCCCTGGCGAAGACCGCGCAGTGGGCCACCGGTCTCCTGCCGGACCTGGTCGCCCGCAGGCTCATGGAGCACATGGGCGTGGACCGTCTCGCCGCCCTGTACACCGCGATCGACGTGGTGCGGCGCGGCGGCACCATCTCGCTGTCCGGGGTCTACGGCGGCGCGGCGGACCCGTTGCCGATGCTGACCCTGTTCGACAAGCAGATCCAGCTGCGGATGGGGCAGGCCAACGTCAGGCGCTGGGTGCCCGAGATCCTGCCGCTGCTCGACGACGCGGACGTGCTGGGCGTGGACGACTTCGCCACCCACCGGCTCCCGCTGTCGGACGGCCCGAAGGCGTACGCGATGTTCCAGGCCAAGGAGAACGGCATGGTCAAGACCCTGCTGCGGCCGTAGCCGCAGCAGGAACACCCACGAGGGGCCTTCGAGGGGCCTTGCCCGGGCCGGCAGGATGCGAGGGGGGCAACAGCCGCTTCGCGGCGGGGGCGGAAGTGGGAGTATGGAGAACATGGGCGCCCCGACAGGCGCCGGAACGAGAGGAGGGCTTGTCCATGTCCGACTCCGAGTTCTACCGCCGTGACCGGCCCGAGAACGCCGAACTCCCCGAGGACCGGCCCCGTGGGGGCGGGCCGGAGGACCTGTCCCGCAGGCACCGGTCCCCATGGATATGGATCACCATTGTCGTGATCATCGTGCTGGCGGTCGCCATCGTGGTACCGCTGATCTGAGCCGGGACACCACTGATCCGCACCGGGACGACGAAGCCGGCACCCCGGTTTCCCCGTGGGCCGGCGAGGCCGTCTCCTCCCCTGGCACCGCTCGCCGGTCCCACCGGCGGCCTCCACGGCCCGGCGAAGGGCTCGGGGCGGGTTCCCGGGTCCTCGATTCAGTGGCGATTCAGCGGCCGAGGGCGTCGCGCAGTTGTTGCTTGTTCATGGATGAACGGCCTTCGATGTGCTTCTTCTTCGCCTCCTCGTACAACTGGTCGCGCGTGGGCCCCTGGGATCCGCTGTGGGAACGTTCCCCACCGCGTTGGGAGGCGGACTTCGCGTCACGGGTGGAGGTCCTGCTCGACGTGCGGGACTCGCCCGACCTGGCACGTTCCTTGTTCACCACGCGCGCGGCGAGTTCTTTCGCCCGCTCCTTCGATGCCCCGCGCTTTTCGGCGCTCTCCTTGACGTGCTCGTACTGGCGCTCACGCTTCTTGCTCGATCCGGCCGGCATGGCAGCTCCTGGGATTGACCGCGGCACGGAATGCGGCCGCGTCGACGGAAGGGAGAACTCCTTACCCATTGCACGCGCGATGTCCGTGCCCCGCCACAGGAAATCGGGCCCGGCGCAAGGGGAATCGTTGGGCCGACCGCGTGGTGACGGAAGCCGGCGACGCCCTCGCGGGGGTGGCCGCTCCGCCCTGCGGTCCCCCGGTACCGGTGCCCCTCATCACACCGCGCCAATGCCCCCGGAAAGAACTAGTTTTGATAGGGAGAGCGAAACCCCCCCATCGGAGGAGTCGCAATGACTCACGGAAGCGGTAAGGACAAGATCAAGGGCAAGGCGAAAGAAGCCATGGGCAAGTTGACGGGCAACCGGCGCAAGGAAGCCGAGGGCAGGATCGAGCAGGCCAAGGGCGAGGCGAAGAAGAAGATGAGCGGCGGTCGCGACCGCACTCCGCCGCAGCCACCGCCCGCACTCTGAGCACGGCCGCCCTTCCGTCACGCGACCGGAGACGGTCGGCGGGGTGGAAGAACCGACTGACGAGGCCCGCACGGTTCCGGGAAGGCGGGCCGTTCGCCGCTTCGGGGAACGAGCCCGCTTCGTGCTGTACGAGGTAACCGGCAGGAGCCCCGGAAAGTGCGCGGCGGACCGTGCGGCGACGTCCGCGGCGAGAAAGCGATCGTCGCGGTGCGATTCCTGCTCGACGCCCACGAGAGGGTGAATCACCCATGACCGAAGGAAACAAACTGTTGCTCGCCGCAGCGGTGGCGGGCGGTTACGTCCTGGGACGCACCAGGAAAGGGCGCCTCGCCCTCACAGCGGCGTCCTACCTGGCCGGCCGTCGGCTCGGGATCGATCCACGGAGCCTGGTGACCCAGGGCGCGAAAAAGCTCGGGGAGATTCCGCAGGTCGCGGATTTGGGCGGCCAACTGCGCGGAGAACTGATGACGGCCGGCCGCAACGCCGTCTCCGCGGCCGCCGACCGCCGGCTCTCCGCACTCGCCGATTCCGTCCGGGAACGAACCCTCCGGCTGGAGAGCGCCGGCGACGAGGGGGCGGACGAAGAGGAATACGCGTCGGAGGAGGAAGAGGAACCGGAGGAGGAAGAGGGGAAGAAGTCGCGCAGCCGCAGTGCCGCGGGGCAGGGCAGGAGCCGCGCTGCGAAGAAGTCCTCCTCCGCTCGCGCGGGGGGAGAGGACGACAGGAAGCCGGGCGAGCGCAAGCGGGGAACGGCCAAGAAAACAGCGCCTTCCGGGAAACCCCCGGCGAAGGGGAAAGCCGCCGGGAAGACCACCCCGCGGAAGAAGGCCGCTTCCACCGGTTCCACCGGGAAGAAGGCATCGTCCCGCGCCGAGCACCGAAGGTGACCAGTCATGACACAACGGCAGCAGGAGACCTCGGAATCGGGGCTCGACCGGCTCCGTGACGAGCTGACGGACTACCTGACGGCTCGGGTCGGAAATCTGGCGGAGCGGGCGAGCGACAAGGTGTTCGACATGACGGACCAGTTGACCGATGTCGCAGCCAACGGCGGAGCGCTCTCCCGGGTGGGAGCGGGCCTCCTCGGCGGTGATTCCCCCGTCAAGGCGGTGTTGTCCGGCACGGTGAAGGGCGTCAAGGACAAGATCCTGGACAAGGTGAAGGGCTCCTCCCGCGGCAAGGGAGGAAGCGGGCCGGGTGACCGGAAGGTCACCAACATGATCGAAGTGATCGACGTGGGGGTTCCCCTGCGCACGGCCTACGACCACTGGACGCAGTACGAGAAGTTCAGCGAATTCACCAAGGGCGTGCGCAGCGTCTCGGCGTCCGACGAGACGACGAGTGACTGGAAGGTCAAGGTGGGCCCCTCGACCCGGGGCTGGAAGGCGACCGTCCGGGAACAGGTGCCCGACGAACGCATCGTCTGGAATTCCGAGGGAAGCAAGGCTTCGACGCGGGGCGTCGTGAGCTTCCACGAACTGGCCCCCAATCTGACCCGCATCGTGCTGGTCGTGGAGTACTACGCGTCCGGGCTGTTCGAGAAGACGGGAAACCTCTGGCGCGCGCAGGGCCGACGGCTGCGACTGGACTTCAAGCACTTCCAGCGCTACGTCAGCCTCACCGACAAGGAGCCCGAGGGCTGGCGGGGCGAGATCCGGGACGGCGAGGTCGTACGGACCCACGAAGAGGCCGTCGAGGAGGAGGAGGAGGCCCAGGACGCCGAGGAAGCCCCGGAGGACGAGGAGGCCGGGGAACCGGACGAGGAGGACGAGGAAGGCGAAGAGGAAGAGGAGGAGCCGGAGGAGGACGAGGAATGGGAGGAGGACGACTCCGAGGAAGCGGAGGAAGAGGAGAAGTGAGGCGGCGGTCCGGCCGGGACACCCCCGGCTCCCCCGCATGACTCCGCTGTCCCGCAACCACCGGAGTGGCTCGGCGGATCCGGACGTTTGGGGAGGGTACGCACATGGCAAACGCCTGCCATGCGGCCTTCAACGAAGAGTACGGAATTCCTCGGTCCCGGTCCGTGCGGCGGCACGGTGAGGGGCGGCGCCGCCCGCACCGAGCGGCTTCTCCTGCGGTGTCTCGACGCGCTGGGCCGTGCGGAGAAGCTCGATGCGGTGTCCTTCCCGCTGCGGCGGGTGGTGCGCGGGCTGCCCCTGGGCCGCTCCCGCGATGTCCTGCACGGTCTGCCGATCGGTCATCCGCTGCACCCCGCCCTCGTGCAGATCCCCATCGGCGCGTGGTTGTCGGCTGCGGTGCTGGACTTCGTTCCCGGGGGCCGTCGCGGGGCGCGGGTGCTGGTGGGCGTGGGGGTCCTCGGGGCGGCGCCCGCGGCGCTGGCCGGCTGGGTGGACTGGGCCGAGCAGCACCCGGAGCAGATGCGCACCGGATTGGTCCACGCGGCGTCCGTCACCACCGCCCTCGCGTTGTACGCCGGTTCGTGGGCGCACCGCGGCCGGGGAGGCCGGCCGGCCCTGGCGAGGGCGCTCGGTTTCGCGGGGTTGTGTGCCGTCGGCGTCGGCGGGCTGCTGGGCGGGCACCTCGCCTACCGGCAGGCGGCCGGCTCCGACAAGGCCGAGCCGGTCGCGCACCTGCTGGAGGAGGGGTGGCATCCGGTGGGCGCCGCGGAGGACTTTCCCATCGGTGTGGCGGTCCGCCGGGAGCTGGGAGAGGTGCCCCTTCTGGTGTTCCGGGAGCGGGAGGGGCGGGTGCACGTCCTCGCGGAGCGGTGCAGTCACTTCTCGGGCCCCCTGTCCGAGGGCAGGATCATCGACGGGTGTGTGGAGTGCCCCTGGCACGGCAGCGTCTTCCGGCTGGCGGACGGCCTCAACGTGCGCGGTCCGGCCACCGCGCCGCAGCCGGCCTTCCACGTCCGGGTGGACCAGGAGGGCATCGTGCAGGTGCGGTTGCCCGGCGCGGGCCGGGACGGTCGCTGATCCGGCGACCGCCGGTTCCGTCCGGCCACGGCCTGGCGGGGAGCGCCCGGGACCGCGGCGGGGCACCGGGCGGGCTCATTCGGGGGGAGGCAGCAGGGTGCCGAGCGGGCCGAGGTCCAGGTTGAGGTCGCTCATCGAGAGGTCGTACCGGGCACAGAGTTCGTTCATGCGGTCGTGCAGGATCATCAGTGTCATCCCCAGCCGTTCCTCCTGTTCCTCCGTGAGGTCCCCCGCCTCGACCCTTCGCAGGGCCTGTCGTTCCATGAGCTGTCGCAGCAACTCGACAATGGTGAGGACGAGTTTGATGAGGTCGCGTTCCACCGTGTCGGGGTCCGCGTTCACCCTGCGGGCCGGGGGCCGGGGGCCGTTCGGCGCGTCCTCCTCCGGGGCGGGCAGGGACCGGAGTGCGCGGTCGACGGCTTCGGTGATCTCGTCGAGGCGGCTGCGGGGCCGGTGCTCCTCGCCGGTCATCGTCGCCTCCTACGGGTGCGGTCGGGTGTTCCACGGGGCGGGGTTCTGCTCGCTGATGGAAACCATCAGGGTGCGCAGGGATATGCGTACGAGGTCGATGTCGGCGATCGACAGCACGATGTCCCCGGTGAGGACGGCGCCTCCGGCGAGCAGCCGGTCCAGCAGGTCGATGAGCGCCACCTGCCGGTCGGGAAGCGGCTCCTCGGGAAGCGGCTCCCGACCGGCGGGGTCCGACGGACCGCCCACGGGCCTCACGGCGCCTCCTCCCGGTCCTCCGGGGTGTCGGGGGCGGCGAACGAGTACGGGGCCCACGGGCCCGTGATCTCGATGTGCACGCCCGTGAGTCCGTCCGCCGCGCGTGCGACGCCGGCCCGGAATTCCTCGGTGTGCCGCAGCGGGACCAGGTAGGCGTCGTTGGTGACGTTCTCCCCCGTCCGGGGCGCGATGCCGCCCTGCTGCGGGCGATGCCTGACGCGGCCGACCGCGTAGGGCCGGGCGGCGGACTCGATGCGTTCGGCCGCTTCTCCGGCGCTGCGGTAGGCGTTCTCGCGGGCGGCCCGCTGGGTCCTGCGGCGGTTCAGGTAGGCCCGCCCGGGGCTCGCTTCCCCGGCGGGCGGCCGGGTGGCGGGGGGCTGGTCCGCGGGTTCGTCGACGAAGACCTTGACGCCCCATTCGGCGCGGGAGGCCAGTTCGTCGAGCCGGGAGTCGAACGCGTCGCACCGGCCCTCCAGCACGGAGCGCACGCGCTCGTCGTCCAGGTACACCGTCACCAGCCGGAGCGGCAGGACGGTCGTGCGTGCCGCGAGCGTCTCGACCACCCGGTGGTGGGCGCGGGCGGTGGCTTCCAGCCAGTCCAGGTCCTCCAGGTGCGAGCGCAGGGCGTCCTCCCCGAATTCGCTTCCGGAGACCGGGCTCACGGCGGCCGCCAGGCCGTCGCAGGATTCTGCGCGCACCAGGCGGACCGGCGCCCCGGACACCCCGGAGAGGCCCGTCAGCGCTTCTTCCAGTGCCGGGGTGTCCCGCGCGACCGCGTACGCGTAGCTGACGGTGGCGGTCATGGCTCGTCCCGTTCGTCGGCCGGGTCGGGCTGTTCGTCGGGGGAGGGCTCCTCGGCGGGCTCCGCGCGCCCCTCCGTCAGTTCCCCTGCGTCCCGGCGCAGCGCCTCGATCTCGGCGCGCAGGCGCCGGTTCTCCTCGGTGAGCGAGCGGTAGCCGTCGTGGGCGCGTGAGGACAGCGACGGGTCGTGCTCCCACCAGTCGATGCCCATCTCCTTGGCCTTGTCCACCGAGGCGACCAGCAGGCGCAGTTTGATGGTGAGCAGTTCGATGTCCAGGAGGTTGATGCGTATGTCGCCCGCGATGACGATGCCCTTGTCCAGGACCCGTTCCAGTATGTCGGCGAGGTTGGCCGAGGACTGCTGGCCGTAGGGGCCGGTCCGGGACGGCAGGTCCCCCATCCTCCTGGCGACGGGTTCGCTCACGGTCGCCGCACCTCGCTTCCCTGGTTCTCCGGCACGTCGGCGCACGTGCCGGACCGCGTTCCCGCCGGGCTGCGGGGGCCTCGGTCAGCCGGTGTTCCCCCGGGTACGGGCCCTGATCTCGTCCAGCCGGTCCAGCAGTTCGTCCTCACGCCGGTCGAAGGTTTCCTCATCGATCTCTCCCGACAGGAGCTGTCGTTCGAGCGCGGCGAGTTCCCGCTCGACCGGCCCGGGGTCGTAGTACTCGTTCTCCGCCGCCTCGACGACGCGTTCGATCACCCATACCGCTCCGCGCACGGGCGCCAGCGGAAGGGTGACGAGCTGGGTGAACAGTCCCATCGCACCTCCTGGACGGAGCCGTGAGCGGCTAGACGAAGCTGTAGGGGGCCAGCGGGCCGCGCAGCCGCAGCTCGTGGTCGGAACCGAGTTCCTCCCCGAGGCCCCGCTCGGCGGCGAGGAAGGGCTTCTCGTCGTCCCGGGCCACCAGGAAGGACACGTTGAGGAAGTCGTTGCCCGTCGGCTGCGCCACGTGGTGCTCCCGCGCGAAGCCGCCCAGGGCCTCCACGATCGCATCGGCCGTCCGGCTCTGCCTGGCCTGCACTTCCCCGGCCACCAACTCGCCCAGGGCGAGGGGAAGTTGTGGACCGCCCCGGCCGCTCCTGATCTCTTCGTTGAGCCTGTTCGCCTCCTCGGACTCCTGGAGGATCCGCCGCAGCAGCGCGTCCTCGTCCTGGGCGGCCTTCAGGTTGTACTCGACGCATCCTTCCAGTGCCCCGAGGCGTTCGAGGAGTTGCTCGGCGCGTTCCTCCAGCACCGCTCGCACCGCGTCCTCGTCCGTCGTGGTGAAGCCGAACTGCAACGGGAGAACCGTGCCCTCGGCCATCAGGTGTTCCTGGACCGCCTGGTGGGCGGCGAGGTCGCGGCGTTTGGGCCGCAGCCCCTCCGGGGCGTCGCTGACGACGGCGGACAGCTCCGCTCCGTGCACGGAGCGCAGCGTCGTGGGCGGATCCCCCACTCCTGCCAGGCCGTTCAGGCGTTGCGGGTGCGTCCTGGCGAGGATGGTGTAGACGTACACGGCCATGGCTCACTCCTTCCGGCGCCGGGCGGCAGGCCGACGCCGCGGCCGCTCCCGTCGCTCCTCGACCTCCTCGGCCTCTTCCTCGTCGTCCTCGCCCCCCTTGAGGGCGTCGCTCAGAACTTCGGCCGCTCCGCTCAGGGCGCCCTTCGCCTTGCCGTGGGAGCCGCCCTCGGTCACTTCTCCGACCAGGTCGGTCAGCTGGGAGGGCGCCTTGCGCCCCGATTCCAGGTCCAGGCGGTTGCAGGCCTCCGCGAAGCGCAGGTAGGTGTCCACACTGGCCACGACGATGCGGGCGTCGATCTTGAGGATCTCGATGCCCACCAGGGACACCCGTACGAAGACATCGATGACGAGGCCGCGGTCGAGGATCAGATCGAGGATGTCGTAGAGGTTGCCGGAGCCTCCTCCCCCCGTGGCGACGGGTCCTCCGCCTTGCGGCACCACAGTCATGGGGTGCCTCCCTTCAGCGGCTCGCCCCCATCCGGGTGCGGCCGTCTCGTCCTTCCTTCGCGTACCGGCGGCATCCGGTGTTCAGCGGTTGCGGTCCACCTGTCCCCGCGTGTAACGACGGGTGCGTTCGTACGCCACCAGCTCGCCTTCCTCGTCCAACAGCACCCGGTAGCTCGCCATGACGCTCGTGGTGCTGGGAACGCGTTCCAGTTCCAGGACTTCCACGTCCGCCTGCCAGCCGTCGTCGGTCGGTCTGACCGCCGATACCGATTCCGGGGCCCGGCCCAGCAGCCCCCGCAACTGCTCGGCCGCGCGTCGCATGGCCTGGGGTGCGGAAACGCCGCGGGCGGTGTGTCCGGCCCCGCTCTTCCGGCCCTCGTCGGACCCGTCGCCGGCCTTCCTGCCCGTCTTCTTGGCGGAGGGGCGCCGGGGACGTTCGGCCTCGTCTTCTTCGGCTGCGGCCATGTTTACTCTCCGAAGGCGGAGACGACATCTTGCCCTGTCGTGCCGCGCCGCAACGCGAGCACTATTTCATGGTATAGGCCTTTTGCCGGAGTCTCGCTCGCAGGCGGTACCGGGCCCGGCCGTACCGCGCCGGGCGGCGCCCGCTCACCCGCGGGTGATGCCGACGCACTCGTGGACGGTGGTGCGCAGGCTGCCCGTGCGGCGCAACAGCTCGCGCTGGGTCCGGGCGCCCGTCCCCCGCGCCAGGAGGGACCGCAGCGCTCCTTCGACCCGGTCCAGGTCCCCGTGGTCGTCCAGGGCCTCGCGGACGTGCTCCAGCAGGGCGTCCACCACTTCCGGGGCGGGCCGGGGCCGCATGGTGCGCGGGTGGAGCAGGCCGTCCTCCAGCCCCCACCGGCCGGCCTGCCAGGCGGCCATCCGCAGGAGCCCCGCACCGAACCGGGCCGGGGGTTCCCCGGCCCGCCACTGCCGGGCCGCCGTCTCCACCAGGCCACGGACCAGGGAGGCGAGCAGGGCCGTGTCCGCCGGATCGAGGCAGACGTCGGCCACCCTGATCTCGACCGTGGGGTAGCGGTGCGACAGCCGTGCGTCGAAATAGACCATCCCCTTGTCGCGCAGCACCCCGGTGTCGAGCAGTTCCCGCACGTGCGCGTGGTAGCGCTCGGCGGTCCCGAAGGCCTCCACCGGGCCGGCCGACGGCCAGCGGTCCCAGACCCTGCTCCGGTAACTGCTGTACGAGCTGTCGCGGCCCTGCCAGAAGGGCGAGTTGGCGCTCAGGGCCAGCAGGACGGACAGCCACGGCCGCGCCCGGTCCAGCACGCCGATGCCTTCGTCGTCGGAGGCCACACCCACATGGACATGGCATCCGCAGGTCAGCTGTTCCTGCGCGGTCAGGCCGAATCTCCGTTCCAGCCACTGGTACCGCTCGCCCCGGCCGATCGCCGGGCTGACGGGCAGCGGCGACGTGGCCAGCGCGACCACGGCCGCGCCCGAGTCCGCGGCGTGTTCGGCGGCCTCCGCACGGCAGCGGAGGATCTCCTCCGCCAGGTCGTGCATCGAGGTCTGCGGCGTCGTGGCGAATTCCAGCTGCTGGCGGTGGAGTTCGGACTCGAAGGCCGAGTCTCCCCCGGCCCGGCAGTCCGCCCTGGCCAGCACCGCCGTCGACAGGGCCTGGGGCTCGCCCCGTTCCGCATCCACGAGAAGGAGTTCCTCCTCGACACCCACGGTCCGCACGACGCCCTACCTCCGCTCGCAGATGCCTCCTCCCAGCATCCACCGGAACCACCCCCGCCGCAGGTCCTGCTCTCAGGCTGCGACCGGCTCGAAGGCACGGAGCTCGTCGGTGCCGGGCTGCACCACCCCGTAGCTGCTCTCCGGCACCTCGTTCCAGAGTCCGGGCAGGTCCCCCAGCGGTTCGGAGACCACCAGCCGCGTCTCGTCGGACACCCCTACGAGGACTTCCAGGTCGGGATGGAGTGCCCGCACACTGTCCACCCGGCTGCTGTAGAAGAGCGACCTGGAGGCGCGGCTGCTGGAGTAGCGGAAGGTCCACAGCCGCTCCCCGTCGGACACCGCCACCGTCATCTGGAGCGGATGCTCCACACCCGCCCGCCGGCCGACCTGCTCGACGAAGCCCGCCATGCGGGCGACGGCCCCGGGCGCGTCCTGGTCCAGGCCGAACGTGACGGCCAGATAGAACATCACTTCCGAGTCGGTGGAGCCTTCGAGCGCGGAGAAGAGCGAGGGGTCCACGGCAAGGGCGAGCTCCCTGCGCAGCCTGGGAAAATCGGTGATCGCACCGTTGTGCATCCACATCCAACGGCCGTGCCGGAAGGGATGGCAGTTGGTCTGCTGCACGGCCGTGCCCGTGGAGGCCCGCACATGGGCGAAGAACAGGGGCGAGCGCACGTGTGCGGCGATCTCGCGGAGGTTGCGGTTGTTCCAGGCCGGGCCGGTGTCGCGGATCACCGCGGGTGTTTCGGCGTGGGGCCCGTACCAGCCGATGCCGAAGCCGTCGCCGTTGGTCGTCTCCACGCCCATGCGTGCGTGCAGGCTCTGGTCGATGAGGGAGTGCTCCGGCTTGTACAGCAGGTCACCGAGCAGCACGGACTGTCCCGAGTAGGCGAGCCATCGGCACATGAGCGGCCCCTTCCCCCCGGGCGGACGAATGGTTGCGGCGTCTTGCCGCCCCCCTCTGTTCACGGTACCGAGAGGTGCCGGGCCCCGCTCGCGCGTCCCCGGGCAGCGGCGGGGAGAGCGGCTGCGGCCCCGGGTGCCGGTGGCACCGGCGCGGGTGGGACGGAGGAGGCCGATGGGCCGGCGCGGGAAGGGGGCCGCGGACCGCGGGGGCCCGCCCGGCAGGACCTCCGGTGCGCACCCGGCGTACCAGGGTGCACACCCGGCGTACGCACGGTGGGGCAGCGGCCCCGGCGGCCGGTCCGCCGGCCCTCCGATCAGTCGGTCAGTCGGCCAGTCGGTCCGATTCGAGCAGGACCCCCTCGTAGGCGAGCCACTGGGCGAAGGCGTGCAGTCCACGCGCCAGGCCCGTCGCGGCCGTCCAGCCGGGCGGCCGTGCGAGGTCGGCCGGGGTGTGCCCGCCGGGATCGCCGTCCGGGGCCGTGTGCACCGGCACGGGCCGCACGGCCTCGTGCACGGCGCGGGCCAACTCGGCCGTCGTGCACGGCTTCTCGGCCGCGACCACGAGGTCGTGGTTCTCCGGCCGGTCGCGCAGGACCGCCCCGATCGCGTCGGCGAGGTCGTTGACGTACACGGGATGCACCGGGGCGTCCGGGTCGCCCACGACCGTCACGGGACGGCTGCGCAGCGCGTCCCACACCATGCGGCCGATGAGGGTGCGGCGCGAGCAGCCCGGACCGTAGACCTCCCCCACGCCCAGCGTGTACGGGACGGGGTCGCCGTGCGGACGGACCGTCACCTCCGGTTCGGCGCGGTGGAGCCGGGTCAGGTCGATCACGGCGGCGGAGAGCTCCGGCCGGTCGGCGAGTCTGCGCACGAGGTGTTCGCCGAGGGGGGTCGCCGCGCCGCGCCAGACGAGACCGTCCGGCCGTCGTGGGCGGTGCGTGCGGTGCGTGCGGTGCGTGCGGTGTTCGGCGGCGGCTTCGCGTCCGGCCCGCAGCGCCCGGTGGGCCACCTCGGCCAGGGGCTCGCGGCGTCGTGCGATCAGCTCCTCCGTACCGGCGTTGCTGATGCCGCCCGGGCCGATCGTCGCCACCGCCTCCGCGTACGCCTCCGATGCCGTGGGCGGTCCGGCGAGACCGGTGCGGCCCGCCTCGAATCCCATGGCCAGGGCCGTCAGCCAGGTTCCCCGTACGTCCGCCCCGGTCGAGCCGGTGCCGGGCGGGCGCAGCAGCGCGGCGGGGAGCCCGGCTCCCCGGAGGTACTGTTCCGCGTCGAGGTGCAGCCAGCGCTGCGGGCCGGGGCCGGGGACCCGTACCGCGCACTGTGCGACGCCGTGCTTGAAGAACGGCAGCACCGTCAGTCCGGTGAGGGTCCGGCCCTCCTCCCCCGGCCGGTCCTGGGGCAGGAAGCAGACCGAACGGCGCGGGCCGCGGAAGGCGTTGCCGGAAATGGAGCCGCGGTCGTCGTGCTCGGTGAGGTTGGGCACGGCGACATAGCGCGGAACACTGTTGTCACGTAAGTAACGGTGCATCAGAATGTCGTCGGGCCAACCACCGAGGCGTTGCCTGCCGTACGTGACGAAGCCCTCGGCGACCCGGCGCGGCAGCACGATCGCCACGCAGGGGAAGTACTCGTTGACGGCGCCGACCCAGCGGGCGTCGGCCATCGCCCCGAACCGCACGGCCGCCCCGTTGCGGGAGTCCCAGAGGGCGAACAGGGCCAGTGCCGCCTCGGGAAACTCCTCGATCGCGTGCCGGACCCGCTCGTAGAAGGATTCGGACAACACCATGTCGTCCTGGACCACCAGTTGATGTGTGGCCCCGTCCTCGATCTCCGACCACGCGGCGAGGGCGGTGCGCAGCACCGACGGGGTGCCCGTGGGGTCGGGGTCCATGACCACCCGCAGCAGGCCGGAGGGCGCGTTCAGGGCCATTTCCTCGGCTGCCGCGCGGCGTTTGGGATGGGTCATGACCACCGCGCTGAGCCGTTGACGTGTCATACGTCCTCCCTCTCTCCGCGTCCGCCCGACGGGCCGGACACAAGCCGGATCCGGACAGTACGGGGCCCCTCGACGGCCCGCAAGAGTGCCGAAATCGCCCTCTGGCAGGCCGCGTGCGACCCATGGATGCTTGCCTGGCACGCCAGTCCCACGAAGCGCGTGCACCTCTCCCGACACGCGAAAAGAGGCTTCCATGCCCGGGTTACCCCACTCGACCGCTGCCGTCGTGGGCACCGAGGAGACCGTTCGTTCCCGGCTCGACAAGCTCCGTGACGCCCGTGTCGTCGTGACCGGCGGCGGCGGGCTCGTCGGTAGCCGGCTGGTCGCGCTGCTGCGGAGTGCCGGAGCCGTCGTCACCGTCCTGGACCGCATGGACGCCTATCCCGAGTCCGGCCACGAGACCTTCGGGGTGGCCCGCAGCGGCGCCCGGCTGGTCGTCGGCGACGTCCGCGACGCCGAAACCGTCGGCGGGCTGCTGCGCGACGCCGACTTCGTGGTCCACGCGGCCGCCTACGCGGACGTCGCCGCCTGCACCCGGCGCCCCGACATCGCCTTCCGTGCCAACGTGGAGGGCACCCAGGTCGTCCTGGAGCAGGCCGCCCGGTTCCCGGTGCGCCGGCTCGTGCTCGTCTCCTCCGCCTCCGTGTACGGCGACGGTGCGTCCGGCACCGAGGGCCCGCAGGTCTTCCAGGAGGACCAGCAGCTCTTCCCGGTGTCCGTGTACGCCAACTCCAAGCTGTGGGCGGAGCACCAGACGCGGCTGATGCTCGGCGCCTCCACCGGCACCGAGTACGCGGTGGTGCGCTACTTCTCCGTGTACGGCGAGCCCCAGATCCCCAAACCGGGCAGCCACTCCTGGATGGTGCCCTGGCTCTCGCTCCAGGCGCGCCTCGGCCGGCCCATGCGGCTCAACGGCGGCGGTGACCAGGTCCGCGACCTCATCCACGTGGACGACGTCGCCGAGGCCACCGCGCTCGCCCTGATCGAGGAGCAGATGGCCGGGCAGACCGTGAACGTCGGTACGGGCCGGCCCACCTCGGTCCGCGAGGTGGCCGATCTGATCGCCCCGTACTTCCCCGGCTCGCGGCGGATCGTCACCCCGCGCCCCGAGGGGGACCCGCTCGGCGGCTACGCCTGTGTCGAGCGCTCCCGCGAACTCCTGCGCTGGCAGGCCGGCATCGAGGTCCGGGAGGGCGTGGACCGGTACGTGCGGTGGCTGCTGGCGACGCCGGACGCCACGCCACGCTGGCTGGCGGAGGAGTACGGGAAACCGGCAGGGGCGTGACACGCTGCGCACCGACGGCCCCATGGGGGCGCAGGGACGGCGGCGAAGGCGATGAGCGCACGATGAGTCACACCGGTTCCTACGTCTGGTCGTTGCGCCGGCAGGTCGGCTCCCGGAAGTTGCTGGTCCCCGGCGCGCAGGTGCTCCTGATCGACGCCGGGGGCCGCGGGCTGTTCCAGCAGCGCGCGGACAACGGGGTCTGGGAGCTCCCGGCCGGTGCCTGCGAGGAGGACGGGGACTTCGCCGACGCCGCCGTCCGTGAGGTCGCCGAGGAGACCGGCCTGCGGGTGGAACGGGACGACCTGGTGGCGTTCGGGTCGCTCTCCGATCCCCGGGTGCACACCCTGACGTACCCGAACGGGGACGTGACGCACTGTTTCGCGCTCTGCTTCGTCGCCCGGCGCTGGTCCGGGGCGCTGTCGCCCGGTGCCGACGAGGTGCGCCGGGCCCTGTTCCGGCCGCTCGACGCCCCGCCCCGGCCGCTGCACCCGCCGACGGCGGTGGTGTTGTCCATGTACGAGAGGTTCCTCGCGGAAGGAAGGTTCCAGGCCAGGTGAACGCCATGTATCCGATACGCGCGGTGGTGCCCTGCCGGGCCTGTCTGTCCGGGGAGGACCTGGACTGGCTCGGCGGGGGCCGCTCGGTGAGCCTCGCGCTCGGTCTGATGACGACCGTGGAGGTCCGTCCCGGCGCCGCGTCCGACGACGGGGCCGAGGACGGCTGGCAGCGGGAGGTGTGGGCGTTCCTGCGTGCCCGGCTGGCCGGGCTCGCCCCGCGCCCGCCCGCCGTCACGGTGCGCAGCCGGGCGCCCTCGGCGAGCGGTCTGTCCTCGTCCACGGCCCGGATCGTGGCGCTGTTCCGGGCGTTCGCGGACGCCGCCCTCCCCGGGCGGCGGCTCTCCGACGCCACGATCACGCAGTGGGCGTACGAGTTCGAGTTCGCCGTCTTCAACGGTGGCGGCATGGACCATCTCGCGGTCGTCGAGGGCGGTGCGCTGCTCCTCGACGGCCGCGAGCGGGGGCTGCCGGCCGTGCGGGACCGGCTGGAGTTCCCCGAGGGGTGGCGGGTGGTGGTCGTGGATTCCGGCACCCGCAAGGACACCGGGCACCACATCCGGGACGTGCGGGCGCAGCTCGCGTCCGGCGACCCCGCGCTGGCCTCCTACCGGTCCGCGGCCGACGAGGCGTCGGGCCGGGTGTGGGAGGCGTTGCGGGGCCGGGACCTGGCGGCGCTCGGGGCCGCGATGTCCGAGGCCCATGCCGCGATGCGGGACCACCAGGGGATGTCGACGCCGCTGCTGGAGGAGTTGCGGGCGGTCGCGCTGCGTTCCGCCGGCCTGCCGCTGAAGCTCAGCGGGGCTGGCGGGGGCGGTGCGCTGGTCGGCGTCTGCCCGGCGGACGAGGTGGCGGGGACGGTGGAGCGCCTCGCGCGGGCATTGGGGGTCTCCCATCCGGGTGCCCGGGTCGTGCCCACCGCGGCGGCCCCGGGCACCCGGCGGGAGCCGGTGCCGGTGGCGGGAGGTCAGATGAAGGGGTCGTAGTCCTGGGTGAGCGGGGTCTCGCCGGTTCCGCGGGCGATGCGTTCCAGTTCCAGGTTGGAGCGGTGGCGCGCGCAGTGGAACCGGCAGTCCCGGCTCGGGTCGACGATTCCCCGGCGGTCCGCGTCCTTCCAGATGTCGGCGAGGTCGTCGGTGACGGCGTCGCCGATCTTCGCGAGCGGGTTGCCCCGGTGGTAGGAGCACACGTACACCCCGGAAGGGGTGATGAGGGTGCGGAGTTCGGCGACCCGGCAGCGGTCGTACTCCTTGGGCTGGACGGGGCCGACGTGGCCGCGCAGCGAGGTGAGGGTGGAGGAGTTGACGAGCTGGAAGCTCTCGCTCTCCAGCCGGGCGGCCTCGGCGAGCTGGCGGTCGACGGATTCCAGCATCTCGCCGGGTACCTGCACGATGTGGTGGTCGTCGTCGAACATGGCCTTGGTCTCGAAGTAGTCGCAGCCGATGTCGTGGGCGAGTTCGGCGGCGCGCAGCACCTCGTGGTGGTTGGTGACGATCTCCCCGTCGGGTTCCCGGCGTGACATCACGAGGAAGGAGTAGCCGAGCGCGCCGGTCTTCTCGGCGGCGAGCAGCCGCATGTTCTCGATGACCTTGTCGAAGACGCTGCGGCCCTTGCGGTCGGGCCGGAACAGGCCGTACGTCCCGGCGGTGCCGGCGTCGACGGAGACCCGGACCCAGGTGGCGTACCGGGCGAGCTCGGCGAGGTTCTGCCGGATCATCGTGCCGTTGGTGACGACCCCGACGGCCAGGCCCGCCTCGCCGAGGATGCGTAACACCTTGCGGGTGCCCCGGTGGGCGAGGGGTTCCCCGCCGCCTATGAGGACCACCGCGCGTACGGACATGGCGACGAGTTCCTCGGCGAGGGCGGCGAGCCGCTCGGGGGTGAAGCGGCCCTGGTTGAGGAGCTTTCCGCTGATGCACTCGGGGCAGGCCAGGTCGCAGAAGGTGGTCGGGTCGAGGTCCACGACGAGCGGGGCGCTGGAGGGTTCGCCCGCGGCGGCCTGGAGGATCCGGGGCCAGTCGGTGGGCTGGTACAGCTTGGAGACGAGGTCGAGGCGGTCGTGCGTCACGGAACTCTCCTCTGGAGGATGTGCGGGGTGTCGTCGGCGGGTCGTACCGGTTCCGGCCGGGCGTCGCTCAGCCCTTGACCGCTCCGGTGGCCAGCCCCGCGGCGATCTTGCGCTGGACGGCCAGGAAGAAGACGACGACGGGCAGGGCGGTGAGTGTGGCGCCCGCCATCAGTCCGCCGTAGTCGGTGCCGAAACTGGTCTGGAAGGAGACCAGCCAGATGCTGAGGGTCTGTTTCTCCGGGGTGGACAGCAGGACGTAGACGAGGACGTACTCGTTCCACGCCTGCACCATCGCGAAGACGGAGGTGGCGACGAGGCCGGGGGCGAGCAGCGGCAGGACGACGCGGGCGAAGGCGCCGAACCGGCTGCAGCCGTCGACCATCGCCGCCTCCTCGAGCTCCACCGGGATCGCGGCGATGAAGCCGCGCAGCATCCACACGGTGAACGGCAGGGTGAAGACGAGGTAGACGAGGATCACGCCGCCGAGGCTGTCGGTGAGGCCGGCGTCGTTGAGCAGCAGGTAGACGGGGATGATGAGGGCGGCGAGCGGGATCATCTGGACGGTGAGGACGACGACGACGAACGCCTTGCGGCCGGCGAAGCGGAAGCGGGCCAGGGCGAACGCGGCGAGGGTGCCGACCAGGAGGGAGACCAGGACGGTGCCCAGGCCGATGACGGCGCTGGAGCGGACGTTGGACCAGAAGGTCTCCGTGCTCATCGCGCGGGCGAAGTTGTCAAGGGTGGGGTTGCTCGGCCAGAACTCGGGCGGCAGCCTGAGGATCTCGGTCGCGGGCCGGAACGCGGTGAGGACCATCCAGTAGACGGGGAAGCCGAGGATGGCCGCCACGAGGAGGCCGAGGAGGTTGTACCGGCGTCGGTGGCGGCGTGCGGTTCTCGTCCCGCGCCCCTTGCTCACCGGGCTCATTCGGCCTCCCCCAGTCTCAGCATCTGCCGCAGGTACACGACGGCACCGGCGAGCAGCAGGATGACGGTGACCAGGGCGATCGCGGCTCCGGTGCTGTAGCGGTTGACGGCGAACGACTCGATGAAGGAGTAGACGCCGAGCAGGTAGTACTCGCGTTCCGGCTGGCCGCCGCGCATCAGCCAGATCTGGTTGAAGACGCCGAAGTCCCAGATCGCCATCAGGGTGGTGACCATCACGAAGAGGGGTTTGATGGAGGGGAAGGTGACGTACCGGAAGACCTGGAACGGGCGGGCGCCGTCGATGAGGGCGGACTCCTCCAGTTCCTGCGGGATCTGGGCGAGTGCCGCGTGCAGGCTGACGGCGACGAACGGCAGCGCGCCCCAGACGACGACCGCGGTGATCACGGCGAAGCCCTGCCAGGGGTCGGTGAACCAGTTGTGGCGGGCGAGGTCGACGCCGGGCAGCGTCGTGAGGAGCCAGTTGACGAGGCCGTAGTCCGCGTCGAAGAGCCAGCGGAAGATGGCCGCGGCGACCATCACCGGCATCGCCCACACGGCGACGAGCACACCGCCGAGGATCGCCCGCACCCAGGGCTCGGTCCGCCGCATCAGCAGGGCGATCAGCAGGCCGACCAGCATGGTGAGGGTGACGCAGACGACGGTGAACAGGGCCGTGCGGGCCACCACCGTCCAGAAGAACTCGTCGCCGAGGATCGTCCGGAACTGCGCGAGACCGGCCCAGGGTGGTGTCGCGCCGCTGAACAGCTCCTTGCGGGTCATGTCCTGGAAGGCCAGGGTGACCATGTCGACCAGCGGGTAGGCCAGGACCACGACGAGCGCGAGGAGGGACGGGGCGATCAGCAGGTAGGGCAGAAGGGGGCGTGGCCTCCGGCCTGCCGGATCAGCGCTCATTGATCACTGCGTCGATCCTGCGGTCCGCCTCGCGTGCGGCGTCCCGCACGGACGCCTTTCCGGTGGCGATGCGTTCCAGCATCTCGGGCAGGACGTTGGACTTCTCCACCGAGGTCCAGCCGGGGGCCAGCGGGGTGACCCAGCCGCGCGCGGCGGCCTGGGCCGCGGGACCGTTTATGCCTCCGGCGGCGACGTCGGCGAGTTGCACGGTGTTGTTCGGGAGGGTGTTGGCCTCGATCAGTTTCTGCTGGGACTTGCTGTCGGTGAAGATGCGGATCCAGTCGGCGGCCAGGTCCTGGTTCCGCGACTTGGCGGGCACGGCCAGGGTGGAGCCGCCGAGGAACGGCGGGAGCAGTTGTCCGGAGGGGCCGGGGAAGGCGAAGGTGGCGAACTTGCCCTTGAGGGCCGGGTCGCCCCCGGAGCGGGAGTCGGCGGCGGCCTGGGCCTCCCAGGTGTTGCCGTAGAAGACGCCGACCTTGCCCTGTCCGACGACGGCCGGCTGGTCGCCGTTGTCCTTCGCCCGGTCGCCGACGTAGTAGTCGTCCAGGAGCTTCTTCCAGGTGGTGAGTCCGGCGATGGACTTCGGCGAGGAGAACGCGCCCTGCCAGCGGCCGTTCTTCTCCACCGCCATCTCGCCGCCCGCGTCCTTGACGAAGCCCATGGCGGCGGACCAGTAGCGGCCGGGCAGGTAGAGGGCCGAGAAGGAGGGGTCCTCGGCGCCGTACTTCTTCTTGAGCCCGTCGAGGGCGGAGATCAGTTCGGGGTAGGTGCGCGGGGCGCGGGTGATGCCGGCTTCCTTGAAGTAGTCGGTGCGGTAGACGCCGACGCGCGCTCCCGCGTAGTACGGCACGCAGTACGTCTCGCCGTCGAGACGACAGGCGTCGGCGAGGGCGGGCAGCCACTGGGCGGACCGGTCGAAGGTCTTCGGGTCCAGTGGTGCGAAGGTGTCGTTGACGAGGTAGTTGGTGGTTTCGCTGTTGCCCATCTCGACCACGTCGGGCACGTTCCGGCCCGCGAGGACGGCATCGAGTTTCTGGTTCTTCGTCGTCCACTGCTGGTACTGGACGTCGACCTTCACGCCCGGGTGCTGCTTCGCGAACCTGGCGTTGGCGGCGGCGACCATCCCGGGCCAGCTCTCGCGGGCGTCCACGGTCAGCCACACCGTCAGGTTGTCACCCGCCCGTCCGCCCCCGTCGCCCGAACCGCATCCCACCACCGTGAGCAGCAACAAGGCCCCCAGAATCCCGGATCGGCGGGGCAGACGCAGTGTCATGGGTTCCTCCGTGCGGAATTCGTCAAGATGTGCGGGCTTCGGTGACGGTCTTCTCACTACCCCGCTGATCACTGCTCCCCGCCACGACACGGAGTTTCGGCCGGAAGACGGCGGTGTACTTCCCACGAAGGGCCCAGCGTTCACCCATTGGTCTGCACCGATGTCATGCGGTGACGAAAAAAGCGGGGTCGTACTCGGGCCACATTGACGTGAATGACACGGCAGGTGGCCGGGTCGCTCTTGACGGTGACGGCATGGTGCCCGCAGTTTGGGCCCCTGCTGCACTCCACAACCCCGATCGAAGGGCTTGTACGTGACCGAGCAGAGCATCCCCGCGTCCGACGCCTCCTCTCCCGCCGGCTCCGAGCGCCCCGTACGGGTCAACGCCTGGAACGGGTGGGACCCGTTGAGGCATGTGATCGTCGGCCGCGCGGAGGGCACCGTGGTGCAGGCTCCCGAGCACGCGGTGCGCCGCGACTACCCCGACGACGGCTTCCCGTTGGGGACCTACGGCCCCATGCCCGCGGACATGGTGGCCGAGGCCGAGCAGCAGCTCGACGACTTCGCGGACATGCTGCGGCGGCGCGGCATCCGCGTGGACCGTCCCACCCCGATCGACTTCACCCGGGAGGTGTCCACCCCGGAGTGGACGCACGACTCGATGTTCGGCTGCATGCCGCCCCGGGACCTGCTGCTGACGGTCGGCAACGAGGTCCTCGAAGCGACCATGTCGTACCGCAGCCGCTGGTTCGAGTACCTGTGCTACCGGCCGGTGCTGCAGAACCTGTTCGACTCCGACGACCGGATGCGCTGGGAGGCCGCGCCCAAGCCGCGGCTCACGGACGCCTCGTACAAGACCGGTTTCTGGGACACGTACAACGACCTGCCGACCGAGGAGCAGTTGGCCCGGGTCCGTGACTACGACCTGGTGCTCACCGAGGCGGAGCCGCTCTTCGACGCCGCGGACGTGGCGCGGTTCGGCAAGGACCTCTTCGTGCAGTTGTCGTTCGTCACCAACAGGAGCGGCTACGAGTGGCTGCGCCGCCACTTCCCCGACCACCGGGTGCACGCGGTGACCTCGACCAACACGCATCCGCTGCACATCGACGCGACCTGGGTGCCGCTGCGGCCCGGTCTGGTGCTGCACTGCGGGGAGCGGCTCGCGGACGCCGAGCTGATGGAGTTCTTCAAGCTCAACGACTGGGAGATCGTGGAGGCCGTGCAGCCGGCCAGCTGGGACCACCCGCCGAAGTTGTCCTTCTGCAGCCCGTGGCTCGCGGGGAACATGCTGAACCTCGACCAGAACACCCTGTGCGTGGAGGAGAAGGAGGTGCGGCTCGCCGAGCAGTTGTCCTCGTACGGGTTCGAGATCGTGCCGGTGCCGTTCCGGGCAGTGGGACCGTTCGGCGGCGGACTGCACTGCGCGACCGTCGACATCGAGCGGGACGGCACTCTGGAGGACTACTTCCCGCACCGCTACGGCCGGTTCTAGGCGGATTCCGTGGTGGTGACGGACAAAACCCGTGCGGTCGTCCTCGACTTCTACGGGACGCTCGTGCGGATGGTGGAGCCGTTGCCGCCGGACCATCGCGGCATCTTCGCCCGCCGGGGCCTGGCGGCGCAGGGCGACCTCTGGGGCGACCAGTGGTCGGTGGGCCCCGGCGAGGGCGAGGAGCACGCGGCGCACTCGGTCGACGAGACGGCGTACGTGACGTGGGAACGCGACCGGCTGCGGCGCCGGGCGCGGGCCTGCGGTGTGCCGGAGGCCGAGCTCGAGGGTCTGGTCGCCGAGCTCGACCGGGCGATGAAGGCGATCCGGCTGGAGCTCTATCCGGATGTGCCCGGCGTGCTCGCACAGCTGCGGGAGCGGGGCCTGCTGATCGGGGTGTGCTCCAACTGGTTCTGGAACCTGGAGGAGTGCGTCGAATCGGTGGGGATCGGCGGGGCCGTGGACGTGGTGGTGGGCTCCGCGCGGGCGGGGGCCCGCAAGCCGCATCCGCTGATCTACCGCACGCTGGCCGAGCGCTGCGCGCTGCCGGCGGACCGGGTGCTGTTCGTCGGGGACATGTGGGTCCCCGACGTGCTCGGTCCGCTGGCGGCGGGGATGCGGGCGGCGCACCTGTGGCGGCCCGACCGGGCGGTGGACGGGGTCGCACCGCCCCTGCCGGAGGGAGTGGTGCGGATCACCGGTCTGGACGAGCTGGTCCGGTCCGTGGACTGCGGTGGCGGAGCCGGTCGAGGAGGTTGCGGGTGACGCGGACGACGGCCGGGTCCTGTTCGTGTCCGCAGACCACGGGCCAGTCGGTGGTACCGGCGGTGAAGACGGTGCCGCCACCGGCGTCGTGGAGACCCATGGTGGCGGCCCGGGGGCTGCTGATGGTCGATTCGCGCACGGGACCGTTCCAGTGGCCCCATTTGAAGTGATGGAAATCCTCGTGCACCGGTTCGAGGACGTGAATTCCGAGAATGAGGAAGGATTTCGGGGTTCCGTCCTCCCCGGTGGCGCGGGCGATTCCGTCCGCGTCGTAGGAGAACGCGGCACCGTCGCATTCGTATCCGATGAGGGGGGTATCCGCTCCCAGCCGGTCCGGCGTTCCGCCGTCGGATCCGTCGCGCAATCCGGTGCCCTCGTAGATCCAGTGGTCGGCGTGCTGCACGGTGTATCCGACGCGGGGGCGGTCGCCGGGCCATTCGGTGGCGGGCCACATTCCGCCGTTCCGGAAACTCACTCCGGTGAGCGTGTTCTCGGGATTTCCGACTCCGTCGGGCGCGGGCACCCACCACTGGTCGGTGGCCGGCAGGTGGGGATATTCGTCCCCGACGTGGTGATCGGTGTCGGAGACGAAAGCGGTGTTCCCGTCCGTCGGGTGCACCCGCCACCAGCAGGTGTTGGCGCTGAGGAAGGCGATGTTCCCGCCGTCGGCCACGAACCGCTCCGCGTGGGTGCGCATCGCGGCGCTCCAGTACTCGTCGTGGCCGACGCTGAGGAGCAGGTCGTAGGGGGCGAGCAGGCCGGGGTCCTCGTGCAGGTCGAGGTCGGTGCAGTACTCGACGGGGTAGCCGTGGCGTTCCAGCCAGGCGATGAAGGGCGCGTCCCAGTAGGCGAGGTCGATCACACCCCCGGGGCGGTGGAAGCTGACCTTGTGACCTCGTGGTTCGTCGCCGTTCCCGGCCCGGTGGACGGGGTGGTCGTAGAGGCTGACGGCGCGTTCCAGTCCGGGCCGGTCGGAGCGGTTGTAGGCGTGCCGGGTGAAGGTGGACTTCTTGTAGAGGATGCGGGAGCGGCTGCCGGGGACGCGGGGGCGCACGACGAAGAATTCCCGGGCGTGCCCCTCGAGGTGCTCCGCGTCGAGGAGCGGGGGGTCGGCGGGGCGGTCCGGGCCGCATTCGACGAATTCGACCAGATGGATTCCCGGCTCCCAGTCCCCCGGCACGGGCAGGGTGAGCGGCGGCCAGTTCCAGTCGTCGGCGGGCGACGCGCGTCCGGGTAATTCGTCGGGATGGCCGGGCGGGGTGTGCAGGGCGCCCGGATACTCCCCGGATTCCCCGACGGGTATGAGTTCTTCGCCGAGCCTGTAGAAACGGAGTCGGAACCGGGGGGCGTCGGTGGAGAGATGGAGCGTCACTTCCCCGCCGACGGTGACACTTTCACGTCCGAGATATCCCTCAATCATGCCGCTCATGCTAGGCAGCCGCCGCACCGACGACAACGGCACCACCAACCGGCCATTCGATCCCCTGTTTTCGGACACGGCAGGTGGGCCGGGACTTTCCGTCACGACTGTTGGGTAGGGCGGAGTCCGGAAAAAGGCACGGCCGTCCGTCGATCGGTGAGGGGCTCGCATGAGCGATGAATTCCGCGGTGAATTCCGTGTACGGGAACTGGTGCTGGGGATAGAGGGGCTCGCGCTGCTGCGCCATGCCGTGGACGGTGACGAGGCGTTCCTCCGGGAGCGGGTGGCCGAGATGCGCCGCTTCGTCCTCGACGAGGAGAAGCTTCCGGACGGCGGGGCCGTGGTCAGCGAGCTCGACCCGGCGGCGGGTTACGCGTCCTGGTCGGCGGTGTACGACTCGCTGCCCAGTTCGTACATCGAGGTGGAGGAGCCGGTCGTCCACGCGATCCTCGACGGCCTCGAACCGGGGGTGGCGCTCGACGCCGCCTGCGGCACGGGCCGACAGACCCGGGCGCTGGCCGCTCGCGGGCACCGGGTCATCGGCGTCGACCAGTCGCCGCAGATGATGGCGAAGGCCCGCGAGCACACCCCGGAGGCCGAGTTCCGCACGGGACACCTGGACCGGCTGCCGCTCGACGACGACTCCGTCGACCTCGCCGTCTGTTCGCTGGCCATGACGCACCTTCCGGATCTCGTCCCCGGCGTGGCGGAGCTGGCCCGGGTGGTGCGGCCGGGCGGGCGGATCGTCGTCACGGACCTGCACCCGTTCGTGATCGCGCTCCAGGGCCAGTGTCTCTTCGTGCACGGTGCCGAGGAACTCGCCTTCGTCCGCAACCACGTCCATCTGCCGGGCCGTTATCTGGAGGCGTTCGGCCGGGCGGGGCTGCGGGTGCGCGGCTGCCACGAGCCGTTGTTCAACGGGCGTCTGGCGCCCGGTGGTTACGAGGAGTTCATCGCGGACGCAGCCCGCGCCGCCTGGGACGGCCTCCCGATCGTCATCGTCTGGGACATCGAGGTCCCGTCCCGCGGGGAGGCGCCGTGAGCCTGGTCCTGGTACGTCACTCGGAGCGGCCCGAGCTGTGGGACCGCATCCCCGAGCGGTTCGCCGGTGTGGTGCCCGAGTACAACCTGCACGGGGACATCAACGGGGACTACTGGAACCGGCTGTTCGAGGACTTCCCGGAGTTCCAGTTCCTCCTGTACGACGACGAGCACGACGTGATCGCCGGTGCGGGCCGTTCGCTGCCCCGTACCTGGGACGGCACCGCGGCGGACCTCGGCCCGGGGCTGGACGACTCGATCGCGCGGGCCTTCGCGGACCGCGACGCCGGGCGCGCCCCGGACACGCTGTGCGCGCTGGGCATCGAGGTGGCCGAGGACCATCGGGGCCGGGGGCTGTCCAAGGTGCTGCTCGACGCGATGGCGGACACGGCGCGGCGCGCCGGGCTCGCGACGGTCCTGGTGCCGGTGCGTCCCACCTGGAAGGAGCGGTATCCGCTGGTGCCGATCGAGCGGTACGCGGCGTGGACCCGGGACGACGGGTCCCCGTTCGATCCGTGGATCCGGACCCAGGTGGGCGCGGGCGGCACCCTGGCGGCGGCGTCCGCGCGTTCCTCGCGGATCACGGGGACGGTCGCCGAGTGGGAGAGCTGGACCGGGCTCGCCTTCCCGGAGGACGGGGAGTACGTCTTCCCCGGCGGTCTCGCGACGCTCCGGGTCGACCGGGCGCGGGACCTGGCCGCGTACTGGGAGCCGGGGGTGTGGATCACGCACCGGGCCGGGGACGGCCGGGCCCGTTAGACCGGGCCCGGCACCGCGCCCCCGGACCACCGGGGGCGTCCCTCAGGCGAGCCCCTCCCCCGCGTGGACGGCGGTCCACGCGAACGCGGTCATCGCACGGACCTCGTCCGCACCCGCCTCGGGGCGGCGTTCGGGCGGGAGTCCGGCGGGGCCCGCGGTGGCGACGGCGGAGTTCCGCAGCCGGTCGAGCGCGTCCGCGGGCACGCCGTCCGGCAGCGGTCCCAGCCCGCGGGCCGCCCGGGCCGCCTGCCGGCCGAGCAGCAGGCAGTGGGTCCACAGCTCCTGCGCGAACTCGTCGCCGAAGGTGCGGGCCACCTCCGCCGCGAGGTCCTTCGGCAGGTGCGCGGCCCGCGCGGCGGCGATCGCGTCCTCCGTGAGGCCGGTCGCGGGCAGGGCGTCGCGCCAGCGGTGGTGCCCGCGACCGCCGTCGGCGCCGTGCTCCTGTCCGACGAGCCGGATGTAGCCCTCGCCGTACCGCATGTACGGGATCCAGCCCGGCTCCTCCAGGACGCGGCCCCGGGCCAGCAGGGGGGCGGCGTCCGTGGCGGAGGTGGGGCAGGCGGCGAGGCGGATGCCCTGGGCCGCGTGGCCGTTGATGCTGCTCGTGCCGATGTGCTCGACGATGTTCGGCACGGCGAGCAGGCTCATCCGGCCGCGGCCGCGGAAGAAGACGGAGAGCAGTTCGTCGTCGTGGCGTTCGGCGCTGTCGCGGGCGTACGCGCGGAAGGCGGCGGCGGTGTCGACCGGCAGGCAGACGCCCAGGGACGGCGTGAACTCGTCGGGCACGGCCCGTACCCAGCCGGCGCCGGCGAGGGCGGCGAGCCGGGCGGCGGCGCCGTTGCGGGCGTGCCAGTTGGTGTAGAAGACCAGTGCCTCGTCGGGGAACCGGGTGGCGGCGCGGGCGACGATCTCCAGGAGTTCGGCGGGGGCGTCGACGTCGTCCTGGACGACGAGGTGGTGGCTGGCCCCGGGTGCCGCGGCCGACCAGGCGACCAGGGCGGTGCGCAGCGCGGAGGGCGGCCCCTGCGGGTCGGGGTCGAGTGCGAGGCCGTCGAGCCGTAACCGGGCGGCGAGGTCCTGGGCCTGGGCGAGGCGCACGGGATGCGTCATGACGGCCGAACTGATGTGAAACGTGGTCACCTTGGTCACACGGAGCTCCTCGGCAGGGGTCGTCGCCGGTCATGGTCGCAGAGCGCCGGAGGCCGGGGCCGGGTGTGCCGGGAGTTTGGCCGGATCAGTGGCGGTGCCGGGTGCCCCGGTGGGAGCGGGCGAGGGGTTCGCCGTCGGTGGAGCAGCGCACGGCCCGGTGGTGGCGGGGCCCGGAGGCGTCGCCACCGGGCACGTCCGTGGTGTCGCGGCGGCGCAGGAGCAGGACCGCGAGGACCAGCCAGCCCAGGCCGACGACGACATCGGCGTACACGACGGCGGCGAACGGCAGGGCGGCGCCGTGCACGACCGCCATGCCGAGGACCGCCAGTCCGGCCCCCGCCACGAGCAGCAGGTATCGCAGGAGTCGCCGCACTGTGGGCACCTCTCGTCCGTCGCACCGCTTCCGAGCAGTGAACGACAGTGCGTCGCACCTTGTGACGACCCATTCCGGTCACGCTGTTTCCGCCACACGGACCACCGGCCGCGTGCCGGGGGTGCCGTCCCGCTGTCGCGTCCGGTTCCGGGGTGCGCAGCCCGCCGACCTCCGCCCCGCCGAGGGGGCGGGGTCAGCGCGTTCTGCCCCGGGCCTTCAGGTGGGTCGCCGGCACCTCGGGGGCGGGCAGGCGGTCGCCGTCGTAGCCCTTCACCTCGCCGAAGCGGTCGGACGTCATCCAGTCGTCCCTCGCCCTGCGGATCTCCTCGTCCGTGCGGCCCACGAAGTTCCACCACATGACGATCTCCTCCTCGAAGGGCTCGCCGCCCAGGAGCATGAGCCCCGCCTCGGTGTCCGCGCGCAGGGGGAGTCCGGTGCGGCCGCAGCCGAGGTAGAGCATGGAGCCGGGCAGTACCGGCACGCCGTCGACCTCCGCCCGGCCGGACATCGAGAGCACCGCGTACTCGAAGTCCGGGTCGACCGGCAGCCGCGCCTCGGCGCCGGCGGTCAGGGCCAGGTCGGCGCCGACGATCGGGGTGTAGACGGTGCCGGGCGAGGCAGCCCCGTCGAGTTCGCCCAGGATCAGGGTGGCGGTGAGGCCGGGGGCGGTGACGGTCGGCAGGTCGGTGTGGTGCTGGAAGTGGGGTTCGACGTGGCGGTGGGCCTCGGGGAGCGCCACCCAGAGCTGGGCGCCGTGCAGAAACCTGGCGTGCGGCCTCGGGCTCTCCTCGGAGTGGCTGATGGCCCGGCCCGAGGTCATCAGACCGAGTTCGCGCGGGCGGATCGTCCGGAGGCTGCCGAGGCTGTCCCGGTGCAGGACCTCGCCGTTGTGCAGCCAGCTGACCGTCTGCAGGCCCATGTGGGGGTGGGGCGGCACCTGCATCCCGGGTTCGTCGGCGATGTCGTCGGGGCCGTAGTGGTCGACGAAGGCCCAGGCCCCGACCATCCGGCGGCCCAGGTTGGGGAGCAGCCTGCGGACCTCGGTGGACTCCCCCAGCCGGACGTGGCGGGGGCTGAGGAGTTCACGTACGGGCTCGGCGACGACGAAGCCCCGTCCTCCGCAGACGGAGAGGGTGGCCTGGCGATCGAGATTGCTCATGGCGCTCAACCTATTCCCGTGCGGGCCCGGGGCCCCGGCTCCCCACGCCGACCACTTAGTGGAATATTCAACGACTAGGGGGTGTTCCGACGACTGCGGGATGGCCGAGCGGGCATCCGGACCGGGAACCGGGCAGTCCGGGGCGGGGTACGGAGCGTCCCGGGCGATCCGGCGACCGTGCGCGAGCACGGGCACCAGGGCTGCGGACGGGCCGTCGAGCCCCTGAGGGAGGAGATCCGATGAGCGACACCTACTACGAGTTCGGTACGGCCGCCGAGCGCTGGGACCGCGCCCAGATGTTCTTCGGGGCGAAGGAGTACATGACCGCCGCCCGGATCCTGGAGGGGCTCGTCGCGGAGGTGCCGGAGCAGGTCGCGCCGCGGCTGCTGCTGGCCCGGACGTACTACCACTCGGCGCGGCTCGGCAAGGCCGAGACGGAGCTGCGGGAGGTCCTGGAGCGGGACCCGGTGGAGCCCTACGCGCGGCTGATGCTCGGCCGCACGCTCGAACGCCAGGGCCGGAGCGCCGAGGCGACCGGCCACCTGCGGATGGCCGCCGCGTTCACCGGGGACTTCGACTTCGACGCGGGGAACTGACCCCGGTCGGGAGACGGTCACGGGGGGGACGGCTCGGGAAGGGCGCCCCGACAGGCATCCTGTCGGGGCGCCTTCGGGTGCATGCCGGGGCCGCCGCCTTGGCCACCGGCCGGAGCGGCGGCGACGTTCGCCTACGGCTTCCCCGCCTTCACGCCTTCGCGGTGGACCGGGCGCCGGGTCCGGTGGCCTGGTCGGCGCCGGAGTGCTCCCCGGTCCCGATCCGTCCACCCCTGTGCGTCCTGCCGGTGAGTCCTGGTCACAGCATCCGCAACGACTGGTTGCGCTCACCCCCGTCCGCCGAGGATGGCGGACGACTCGGGAGGTGGCGGGAATTGTCGGCGAAACGTGTCGTGGCCGGGGACGATCCCGTACTGCGCTTTCGCGGTGCGGTGTCGTTGCAGCACGGACCGGGCTGGGTCGCGCCCTGGCGGGTGCCGTACGAGGAGGCGCGGCTCCACCTGCCGGAGGGCGGGATCGGGCGGGCCGCCATGCCCGCCGGGGTGCGCGTCACCCTGCGCACCGACAGCCGGGAGATCGGCTGCCGCTATCCGGCCGACCCCGCGCCCCGGCTCAACGGCCCCGCGGAACTGCCCCGGCTGGACGTGGTGCGGGACGGCCGGATCGTCACCACCGTCGAGCTCCGGTGCGACGGCGAGGACGCCGCGTTCCTGGTGTCCGGGCTGCCGGAACGGATGGGCACCGTCGAGCTCTGGCTCCCCCCGTACCACCAGTTCCGGTTGCGCGCCCTGGTCGTCGACCGGACGGCGGCCGTCGAGCGCGACGAGCGCGGGGCCCTCGCTGGGTGCACTACGGCAGCTCCATATCGCAGGGCAGGGGCGCCCGTTCGCCCGCCAGGGCCTGGGCCGGGTGCTGGTGACCGCGGTGACGTCGAAGGACGTGCCCGTGGTGACCGCGCCGGTGTCGCTGGATCCGTTGCGCCGGATCGGGGCCGAGGTGGCGGAGCCGATGCGGCTGCACCGCACGGTGGACCGGTCGCAAATCGGCGCGCGCGTCGTCGAGTTGCTGCGCCGGGTGGGTGTCCCCGACCCTCAGGCGCGGGCGGCGCAGTATCCGCACGAGCTCTCCGGCGGTCTGCGCCAGCGGGCGCTGATCGCCTCGGCGCTGGCCACCGGTCCGGGGCTGCTGATCGCGGACGAGCCGACCACCGCCCTGGACGTGACCGTGCAGGCGCAGATCCTCGATCTGCTGGCCGGGGCGAAGGAGGAGGGGACGGGGCTGCTGCTGATCAGTCACGACCTCGGGGTGGTGGCCCGGATCGCGGACCGCACGGCGGTGCTGCGGGAGGGTTCGGTCGTGGAGACGGGGCCGACGCCCGAACTGCTCGCCGCGCCCCGGCACCCGTACACCCGGGCCCTGCTGGAGGCGTCGGTGCTGCGTGCCCCGGTGCGGGCGCCGCTGCGGACCGGGACCGTGCTGGAGGTGGACTCGGTGTCGCTGGCGTCCGGGGCCCGTACGGCGGTCCGCGACGTGTCCTTCGTGCTGCGCGCGGGCGAGACGGTGGGGCTGGTCGGCGAGTCGGGCTCCGGCAAGAGCACCGTGGCCCGGCTGGCGACCGGTCTGCTGCGGCCCCGCTCCGGCCGGGTGCGGCTGGACGGGGAGCCCTGGTCGGAGCCGCCCGAACGGCTCCGCCGGCCGCGCCGCAGCCGTATCCAGCTGGTCCAGCAGGACCCGTACAGCGCGTTCGACCCGCGGTTCACGGTGTCCCGGATCATCGCGGAGGGCATCCCCCGGCACGAGGACCGGGCCACCCGCACGCTCGAACTCCTGGGCCTGGTGGGGCTCGGCCCCGAGCTTCTGCGCCGCCGCCCCGACCAGCTCTCCGGCGGCCGGCGCCAGCGGGTCGCCATCGCCCGCGCCCTCGCCCCGTCCCCCGCCGTCCTGGTGTGCGACGAACCGGTCTCGGCGCTCGACGCGTCGGTGCAGGCGCAGATCCTCGATCTGCTGGACGATCTCCGGCAACGCCTGGGGACGGCCCTGCTGTTCGTCTCGCACGATCTGGCGGTGGTCCGGCGGATGAGTCACCGGGTGCTGGTGATGAAGGACGCGGAGGTGGTGGAGGAGGGCACGGCGGAGGAGGTGTTCGACGCGCCGCGGCATCCGTACACGAAGTCGCTGCTCGCGGCCGTCCTCGCGCCCGGCCCGGATGCCGCGCCGTCCGCCCGGTGACTCAGTCGTGCGCCGCCGGGCGGACGGTGAGGATCTGTTCGGCGTGGCCGACGGGCCCGTCGACGTCGTGGAGGACGCTGCTGGTGCGTCCCTGGCCCGTCGGGCCGAAGGTGACGGTGGTGTCCAGTCCGGTCCAGGGGCCCCGCGGCCTGCGGTGCAGATGGATCGTCAGGTCGAGGTTCGGGAACATCCACTTCTCGGGGTCCTGCTGCACGGCGATGCCGTTCGCGGTGTCCACGAGCGCGACGTACGAGGCCAGGGCGCTGCTCGGTTCGCCCGCGACCAGGGCGAGCGGCGAGGAGATCCAGGCCGCCGTGCGGCCCCGGCGGGACGGGGGCAGCCGGCGGACGTCGATGGAGGAGACGTAGCCGCCGTTCCACTCCTCGCCCATCGCCCAGGGGGTGAGCTCCTCCGGCGCGGGGAGCCGCTCGTGGGGGCTGTCGGCCACGGACGAGGTGTCCTGGGAGGCCAGCAGCCAGGCGCGGGCGCGGACGACCGGGCGGTCGCCGATGACCACGGTGGCCTCGAGGAGTTCGATGGTCCGGCCGGGGCGGACGGTCTCCACGGTGATCTCGCACTCGTCGAGGGCGATGCGGCCGAGGATGTCGTAACTGATCCTCGAGAGCGCCAGGTTCCCGGGGCGCTCGGCGAGGTGCTGCTCGATCTCGTGCGCGACGAGCCCCGCGAGCGGGCTGAAGTGCTGTTCGTCGGTGTTCCACGCGCCGCCCGCGTGGGCCGTGGGCCGGTAGCGGCCCGGGCCCGTCCGCTCGTAGTAGCTCTCGGGTCCGGCGTCACGGGGGCTCACGGAATCCGTCTCCTCGGGCAGGGCGGGGGTTCGCGGGGATAGGTGCATCAGTCACGCATCGTAGGAAGCGACGCAGCCATCAGTCATCGTGATCTGCCGCACACCAGGTCGGACGGGGTGCCGCCCGGCCCGGTGCGCGACCCCGGTGACCGGCCCGCACCGGACGGCACCGCTGCCGTCCCGTCCCGCCCCGTCCCGCCGTTTCGCGCTCAGCCCCGGTACGCCTCCAGCAGGCGCAGCCACACCTCGCTGATCGTCGGGTAGGCCGGGACCGCGTGCCACAGCCGGGCGACGGGGACCTCGCCCGCGACCGCGACCGTCGCCGAGTGCAGCAGTTCGCCGATGCCCGGCCCGACGAAGGTGACGCCGAGCAGGATCTCCCGGTCGAGGTCCACCACCATGCGGGCGCGGCCCCGGTAGCCCTCCGCGTACAGGCCCGCCCCCGCCACCGCGGCGAGGTCCTGGTCGACGGCGCGGACCCGGTGGCCGGCCCGTTCGGCCTCGGCGAGGGTGAGGCCGACCGAGGCGGCCTCCGGGTCGGTGAAGACGACCTGGGGGACGGCCGCGTGGTCGGCGGTGGCGGCGTGGGCGCCCCAGGGGCCGGTCTCCGGGGGTGGGGCTCCGGTGGCGCGGGCGGCGATCGCGGCGCCCGCGACGCGTGCCTGGTACTTGCCCTGGTGGGTGAGGAGCGCCCGGTGGTTGACGTCGCCGACGGCGTAGAGCCAGGTGGTGCCGTCGACGCGGCAGCTGTCGTCGACGGTGAGCCAGGAGCCGGGCTCCAGGCCCACCGTCTCCAGGCCGAGGTCGTCGGTGCGCGGGGCGCGGCCGGTGGCGAAGAGGATCTCGTCGGCCTCGACGCTCGTGCCGTCGTCGAGTTCCACGAGGACCGGGCCGTCCGGCACCGGACGCCGCACGGAGGTCGCCGAGACCCCGGTGCGGATGTCGGCGCCCGCCTCCGTCAGGGCTCGGGCGACCAGTTCGCCCGCGAAGGGCTCCATCCTCGGCAGGATTCCGGAGCCGCGGACCAGCATCGTCACCCGGGCGCCGAGGGCCTGCCAGACGGTGGCCATCTCCACCCCGACCACGCCGCCGCCGACGATCACGAGGCGGCCGGGCACCTTCTTGGCGCTCGTGGCCTCCCGGCTGGTCCAGGGGCGGGCACCGTCGAGGCCGGGCAGGTCGGGGACGACGGCCCGGCTGCCGGTGCAGACGGCGACGGCGTGCCGGGCGGTGAGCCGGTGCTCCGTGCCGTCGGGGGCGGTGACGGAGACCGTTCGCTCGCCGGTGAGCCGGCCCCGTCCCCGGTGGAGGTCCGCGCCGATGCCGTCCAGCCAGGCGACCTGTCCGTCGTCCTTCCAGTGCGAGGCGTACGCGTCGCGGTGGGCGAGCACCGCCGCCGTGCCGAGCGGCCCGCGCACGGAGTCGGCGAGGCCCGGGACGCGGCGGGCGTCGGCGCGGGCGACGACCGGGCGCAGCAGGGCCTTGCTGGGCATGCAGGCCCAGTAGGAGCATTCGCCGCCGACGAGTTCCGACTCGACGACCGCCGTGCTCAGTCCGGCGGCACGGGTCCGATCGGCGACGTTCTCGCCGACCGGACCGGCTCCGATCACCACGACGTCGTACGCGGCGTTCAGTGAGGGATCAGTCATGGGGCCAGTCTGCTGGTGGGTGTGGGAGGGGGCCACACGGGCAGGTGGAATAGCACACGCCCGGGCACCGTTGTGCCGGGCAGGTCCGAACGGGCACAGGAAGAGGTAGCGGAGTATGAGCACCATCGAGCTCACCAAGGAAAACTTCGACCAGGTCGTCAGTGGGAACGACTTCGTCCTGATCGATTTCTGGGCTTCCTGGTGCGGCCCGTGCCGGCAGTTCGCGCCGGTCTACGACGCGGCCTCGGAGCGCCATGACGACCTGGTCTTCGCCAAGGTCGACACGGAGGCGCAGCAGGAGCTGGCGGCGGCCTTCGAGATCACGTCCATTCCCACGCTGATGATCGTCCGGGAGAACGTGGCGGTGTTCGCCCAGCCCGGGGCGCTGCCCCCGGCGACGCTGGAGGACGTGATCGGGCAGGCCCGGAAGCTGGACATGGACGAGGTCCGCAAGTCCATCGAGGAGCAGCAGAAGGGGAAGTAGCGGGTTCCGCGCACCCCTGGCGGGGTCCGGCCGGTCGGCGGTTCGCGACGGGCCGGGCCCCGGCGTGTCCGCGGCCGGGCTCGTTGCCGCCTCCGGGCGCCCGGCCCGTCGGCTCCGGGCACGGGACGCGTCGGGCCGACGGGCCGGGCACCGGTCTCGGGAGCCGGAGTCCGGGCACCGGCCGGTTCAGGCGTCGGCGCCCGTCTCGGCGTTCTTCTCCCCGACCCGCGCCGAGAGCCCGTAGGCCAGTTCGGCGCCGTCGACGAGCAGAGCCTCGACCGCGTGGGTGGCGGGGTCGATGTCCGCCACGATGCCTTCGCCCGCGTACCGCGGGTAGCCCGAGGCTCCCGTCTCGCCGGTGGCCGAGACGGTCGCCGAGCGGACCGGACCGCCCGGCTCGGCGTCGTCGTCGCTCTGCCCGGCGACTGCGGGGACGAGCAAGATCTCGTAGCTCTGCGGATGACTCATGGTCATGACGCTAGGCACAGGGTGCGCGGCCCGCATGTCGCGGCGGTGCCGCGGGCCGCGGACCGGCCGTCGCGGGGGTTCAGCTGGACTCGCGGTGGACCGCCCCGGCGCGCAGCAGGTCGTGGTGTTCGGGGGGTCCGCCGGGCTGTCGCACCAGCCGGTCGACGAGGTCCGCCAGCGGCTGGGCGGTGGCCAGTTCCAGGCGTACGGTGCTGAGGCGGGGCCGCAGCAGTCTGCCCAGCATCAGGTCGTCGGCGCCGACCACGGCGACCTCGCCCGGCACGTCGATGCCCGTGTCCTGCAGGGCACGCATCAGGAGCATCGCGTACTCGTCGTTGTAGGCGAACACGGCGTCCAGGCCCAGGGGGCGGCAGCGGGCCGCGAGCCGGGCGGCCGATTCCTCGTCGTACCGCAGCGGCAGCGGTTCGATCCGGGCGTCGCCGCCCCGTGCGGCCTGCCGGGCCCCGGCCAGCCGGGGTTCGGAGAACGGGGCGAGGCCCGCTTCCTCCGGCATGACCACGCCGATGTGCCGCCGGCCGCGCTCCAGCAGGTGTCCGGCCGCGCAGTTGCCGACCTTTCGCTGGTCCATGACCAGCGCGTGGGCGCCCGGTACCGGCTGCGGGCCGAGGGTGATCACGGCTCGGGCCCCGGAGCGGCCGAGCACGGATATGCCCTGCGGGGTGAGGGCGATGGTGCTGGGGGCGATGACGGCGACGGGGCGGAGTTCGGCCCAGGCGCGGGGCACGTCCTCGGGGGCGAGGCCGGTGCTGCCGTACTGGACCACGGTGTAGTCGAGGCGGCGCAGGCCGGATTCCAGTTCGTGGAAGAACCGGTGCTGGAGTCGGCCGGCCGGGAAGTTCGTGGTGGGCAGCAGCACCATGCGGGTGTGTCCGGCGCGCAGGCTGCGGGCGGCGGCGTGCGGCACGTAGCCCAGATCGGTGGCCGCTTCCCTGACCCGGCGGCGGGTGGATTCGCTGATCCGTACGGTCGCGTTGTTGTTCAGCACGTACGAGACGGTGGCCCGGGAGACACCGGCGAGCCGTGCGACGTCGGCGCTGGTGGGAACGGGGCGTGGGGCGGGTTGGTTCGATAACTGGCTCATGGCGTCGGGCAGTCTTCCAGACCCGCGCGGCGGGCGTACGGTCGGCCCGTCGGCACCGGGCGGGGGCACCGTGGCGCCGGGTGGCCGCCGTCCGGCGCGCGACCCGGCCCACCGGCCCCTTTCCCCGTGAGGGACCGCCCAGGTCCTACGGTGTGGGGATGGCCATCCAGCACCGTGACGACCGCGTCACCCACCCGGACGACTTCCCCGGCCGCACCGGCCCGGCCGCCACCCGTGAGGCGGAACCGCGCGAGGTGGGCCCGGTCCGCACCTCGTACGCCCCCGACCGGGACGGCGACCCCGACCCCGGCGAGATCGTCTGGACCTGGGTTCCGTTCGAGGAGGGCGACGGGCGCGGCAAGGACCGTCCGGTCCTGGTGGTGGCCCGTGAGGAGGCGGGCACCCTGCTCGCCGTGCAGCTGTCCAGCAAGCAGCACGACCGGGACCACGAGTGGGTGGCGCTGGGGGCCGGGCCGTGGGACGGCTCGGGCCGCCCGTCGTGGGTCGATCTGGACCGGGTCCTGCGGGTGCACGAGGACGGGATGCGGCGGGAGGCGTGCGCGCTGGACCGGAACAGGTTCGATCTGGTCGCCGGGCGGCTGCGGGAGCGCTACGGCTGGAGCTGATCCGCCGGGGCCGGGCTGCCCTCGGGGCCGGTTCCACCGCCGGGGCCGATCCGCCGCCGCACTGGTCTGCCACCGGACCGGCTCTGCCGCCGGACCGAATCTACCGCCGGGGCCGGTCGCCGAACGTCCGGTCGAAGGCGGCCCGGGTGGCGGATTCGGGGTTCCGGTCGAGGATGCCGAAGACGATCTGCTCGAAGTGCCCGGCGAACCTGCCGCCGTCCAGGAGCAGTGCCCGGAACGCACCGGCCACCTCCGCCGGGTCGTTGCGGAACACACCGCAGCCCCAGGCGCCCAGCACCAGCCTGCGGTACCCCCGCACCGCCGCCACCTCCAGCACCCGCTCGGCCCGGGAGGCGAGCGCGGCGGGGATGCGGTGGGCCTCCTCGGGGGTGCTTTTGCGGATGACTCCGGCGTTGGGCGCCGGTGAGGTGAGGAAACCGACGGTGTACGGGGTGTCGAGCAGTGCGCCCCGGTCGTCGCGGAGCACCGGCACGCCGGGTGAGTGGATCACCCGGTCGGTGTAGAAGGCGCTGCGTTCGGCGCGGTGGTGGGCGTAGTAGTCGGGGGCGCGCAGCAGGGTGGCGTACAGGGCGGAGCCGCGGCACAGGGCCTCCTCCTGGGCCTGTGCGCCGTTGAGGTAGCCGCCGCCGGGGTTGCGGGCGGAGGCGTAGTTCAGGACGGCGACCTTGCCGGGGCCCTCGGTGGTCATCCGGTGGGCCGCCCGCAGGCTGCTCTCGTCGGTGACCTCGACGACGGGTGTGCGGTCGGAGTCGAGTGCCGCGACCGGCACCGGCTCCGGTCCGTACAGCTTCGTGCCCGAGAGTGCGGCGGTCAGGGCGCGTTCGATGCTCACCTCCCGCCCGTCCCCGGTGCGGTAGCGGCCGGCCCGGACGATGGCCTCGGTCTCACGCGCGATGCCGCGCAGGCGGGCGCTCACAGGTACTCCCCCATGTGGTGCATACGGTGCATGCTCATCGCCTCGGCCGCACGGACGCAACCGGTTTTCCGCTGCGCGGGGGTGCCCTTGTGCGATCCATCCGCAGGGGTTTGGGTGGTACGGAGGCACTCGGAAAGGAGGCCCCGGCATGTCGTCCGACACGCCCGGAGAGCACAGTCCGCCCGGCCAGTCCCCGCCCCTCGGCGAGGGCGAGGCGGAGGATTTACTGCGTGGCATCTGCTTCAAGACGGGACCGCCCCGCAGGGTCGGCGTCGAACTCGAATGGCTCATCCACGACCGTGATCGACCCCGCGTCCCCGTCTCCCCCGACCGTCTCGACGCGGCGGCCGCCGCACTGCGGGCCCTGCCCCTGAACGCGGCGCTCACCTTCGAACCCGGCGGCCAGCTGGAACTCAGTTCGCTCCCCGCCGATTCCCTGATGGCGTGCATCGACGCCACCACCGCCGATCTCACCGCCGTGCGTGACGCCCTGGACCGGGCGGGTCTCGCCCCGGTGGGTCTGGGCGTCGACCCGTGGCACTCCCCGCGCCGGCTGCTGCACGAGCCCCGTTACGACGCCATGGAGACCGCTTTCGACCGGTCGGGGCCGGCCGGCCGCGCCATGATGTGCACCAGCGCGTCCGTCCAGATCTGCCTGGACGCCGGGACGGAGGAGCCGGGGCCGCTGGGTCACGAACGGCGCTGGCTCCTCTCCCACCTGCTGGGCGCGGTCCTGGTGGCGGTGTTCGCGAACTCGCCCTACCGGCTCGGCCGCCCGACGCCGTGGCGGTCCGCCCGGCAGTCGCTCTGGGCGGCTCTCGATCCCTGGCGCCCCCTGGCTCCGCCCGGCCTGCTGCCGCCGCGCGACGCCTGGGCCGCGCACGTCCTGGACACGCCGGTGATGTGCATCCGGGACGACACCGGCCCCTGGGCGGTGCCGGACGGGCTGACGTTCCGCGACTGGATCCGCACCGGCGCGCCGAGACCACCGGTGCGCGCCGATCTCGACTACCACATCAGCACGCTCTTCCCTCCGGTGCGCCCGCGCGGGCACCTGGAGCTCCGCATGATCGACGCGCAGCACGGTGCGGACGGGTGGCTGGTGCCGCTCGCCGTCACCACCGCCCTGTTCGACGATCCGGAGGCCGCCGAGGCGGTGTACCGCGTCGTGGAGCCGCTGACCGGGGCGGCCGGTGCGCGGCCCGCGCCGTGCAATCCGCTCTGGACGGCCGCCGCCCGCAGCGGTCTGGCCGATCCCGCGCTGCGGGCGGCGGCCACCGCCTGCTTCGGGATCGCGCTGGAGGCGCTGCCCCGGCTGGGGGTCACGAAGGGCGTGCTGAAGACGGTGACCGGGTTCCACGACCGGTTCACCGCACGGGGCCGATGTCCGGCCGACGATCTTCCCGAACTGCTCGCGCCGGGCTCGCCCGACCGGCCGGGCCACCGTTCCGAGGGACTGCGCTCATGACCGATTCCACCGCACCCACCGGGTCCGCACCTCACGGGACGGACCCCGAACCGCTCCGGGAACGCGCTCTCGCCGCGCTGCTCACCGCGCGCAAACGCACCGCACTGCTCACCGACAGCGTGGACGACCGCGAACTGACCGCCCAGCACTCGCCGTTGATGTCCCCGTTGGTCTGGGACCTCGCGCACATCGGCAACCAGGAGGAGTTGTGGCTGCTGCGCGAGGTGGCCGGGCGGAGCGCGATGCGCCCGGAGATCGACGGGCTGTACGACGCCTTCGAGCATCCCCGGGCGACGCGTCCGTCGCTGCCGTTGCTGGCGCCCGCCGAGGCCCGTTCGTACGCCGCCGAGGTGCGCGGCCGGGCGCTGGACGTGCTCGACGGGGCCGAGCTGGACGGCGCCCGTCCGCTGCTGCGGTCCGGCTTCGCCTTCGGCATGATCGCCCAGCACGAACAGCAGCACGACGAAACGATGCTGATCACCCATCAGCTGCGATCCGGGCCCGCGGTGCTGACCGCTCCGGTCCCGCCCGCGCCCACCGACGCCGCGGGTCTCGCGGCGGAGGTCCTGGTCCCGGGCGGTCCGTTCACCATGGGCACGTCCACCGAGCCGTGGGCGCTGGACAACGAACGGCCGGCGCACGTGCGGGAGGTGCCGGACTTCTTCATCGACACGGCGCCGGTCACCTGCGGTGCGTACCAGGAGTTCATCGAGGACGGCGGCTACACCGAGCGGCGCTGGTGGGCGCCGGAGGGGTGGGCGATGGTCCGTGAGCACGAACTGGCGGCCCCGCTGTTCTGGCACCGGGACGCCGGGCAGTGGCTGCGCCGCCGTTTCGGCGTCACCGAGGTGGTGCCCGAGGACGAGCCGGTGCTCCATGTCAGCTGGTACGAGGCGGACGCGTTCGCCCGCTGGGCGGGACGCCGGCTGCCCGCGGAGGCGGAGTGGGAGAAGGCGGCGCGCCACGACCCGGTGTCGGGGCGTTCGCGGCGCTATCCCTGGGGGGACGAGGACCCGACCCCCGAGCGGGCGAACCTGGGGCAGCGCCATCTGCGACCCGCTCCCGCGGGTGCGTACGCGGCGGGCCGGTCGCCGCTCGGCGTGGGGCAGTTGATCGGTGACGTGTGGGAGTGGACGTCGAGCGACTTCCTGCCCCACCCCGGTTTCGTGGCGTTCCCGTACCGCGAGTACTCCGAGGTGTTCTTCGGCCCGGCCCACAAGGTGCTGCGCGGCGGTTCGTTCGCCGTGGACCCGGTGGCGTGCCGGGGGACGTTCCGCAACTGGGACCTGCCGGTGCGGCGCCAGATCTTCTCCGGTTTCCGTACCGCCAGGGATGTCTGATGTGCCGTCATATTGCTTACCTGGGGCCGTCGGTGGCTCTGGGGGAACTGCTGACCGAGCCGCCCCACTCGCTCGTACGCCAGTCCTGGGCGCCGCGCCGGCAGCGGTACGGGACCGTCAACGCGGACGGTTTCGGTGTCGGCTGGTACGCGGAGGGCGATCCGGTGCCGGGCCGTTACCGGCGGCCGGGTCCGGTCTGGGGCGACCGCACGTTCGCCGACCTGGCCAGGGTGGTGCGCAGCACGGCGCTGCTCGCCGCCGTCCGGGACGCCACCGAGGCGGGTGAGGACGGCGAGGCCGCGGCCGCGCCGTTCGCCGCCGGGCGGCTGTTGTTCAGTCACAACGGCGCGGTGGAGGGCTGGCCCCTCTCGATGGCCCCGCTCGCCGCCGCGCTGCCGCCGGCCGAACTGCTCGGCCTCGCCGCCCGTTGCGACTCGGCCCTGATCTGGGCCCTGGTGCGGCACCGCCTGGCCGACGGCGACGCCCTGCCGCAGGCCGTCGCCGACACGGTGCTCGACGTGGCCGCCGCGGCACCGGAGTCCCGGCTGAACCTGCTGGTCACCGACGGCACCACGATCGTGGCCACGGCCTGGGGCGACACCCTCTCGTACCTCTCCGGGCCCGGTCCGCGCACGGTCGTGGCCTCGGAGCCGTACGACGACGACCCGCGCTGGCGCACCGTGGCCGACCGCACGCTGCTGACGGCGACCCGTACCGACGTCCTGCTGACCCCGCTCAAGGAGCCCCTTGCGTGAGTCCCTTCCTGCTGACCCGTACCCTGCCGGTGGACGCGACGGACGCGGCGCTGCGCGCCGACGTCCTGCACGGTCTGACCCGGTGTCCGAAGACCCTGCCGCCCAAGTGGTTCTACGACGCGCGCGGCAGTGAACTGTTCGAGGAGATCACCCGGCTCCCGGAGTACTACCCGACCCGTGCCGAGCGCGAGATCCTGGTCGACCGCTCCGGGGAGATCGCCGGGGCGTCCGGGGCGCGGACCCTGATCGAGTTGGGGTCGGGGTCCTCGGAGAAGACCCGGCACCTGCTGGACGCGCTGCCCGCCCTGCACAGTTACGTACCGGTCGACGTGAGCGAGAGCGCGCTGCGCGGCGCCGCCGGGGCGCTGCTCACGGAGCGGCCCGAGCTGTCCGTGCACGCCCTGGTCGCCGATTTCACGGGAGGTCTCGCGCTGCCGGGCACTCCGGGGCCGCGGCTGGTCGCGTTCCTGGGCGGCACGATCGGCAATCTGCTTCCCGCGGAGCGCGCGGTGTTCCTGCGGTCGGTGCGGTCGCTGCTCTCCCCCGGTGACGCGCTGCTGCTCGGCACGGACCTGGTGAAGGACGAGGAGGTGCTGGTCGCCGCGTACGACGACGCGGCGGGGGTGACCGCGGAGTTCAACCGGAACGTGCTGCGGGTCCTGAACCGCGAGCTGGGCGCGGACTTCGATCCGGCCGCTTTCGACCACGTGGCGCGCTGGGATCCGGAGCGGGAGTGGATCGAGATGCGGCTGCGGGCCCGGAGGGCGCACAGCGTGAAGATCCCGGAGCTGGACCTGGTGGTGTCCTTCGAGGCGGGTGAGGAGTTGCGCACGGAGGTGTCGGCCAAGTTCCGCCGGGAGGGCGTCCGGGCGGAACTCGCCGCGGCCGGTCTGCGCCTGGACCGGTGGTGGACGGATGCGGGGGGCCGGTTCGCGCTCTCGTCGTCGACGGTGGTCGGGGAGCCGGCCGGGTGACCTCGCCCCCGCCCGGTCAGTGACCGCCCGACAGGCTTTGGGCGAGTCGGGCCAGGGCTCGACGGTCGGCCGGGCCGTCCGCCGGGATCGGCGGCAGGACGCCGATCTCGGCGGTCAGGCCGGCCGCCGTCACCACCCGCCACAGCGAGGCGACGAGCGGATCGTCGCCGACGAACGCGGCTGCGCCGGTGTGGTCCGGCGGGGCCGCGCCCCGGTGGCCGGCCGGGTGGCCGCCCGCCGGGGCCGGCCGGCGCTCCCGGCCGGTGCGGCGCGGTAGGCGATACGGACCGGGCGGACGGTGGCCCCGGCGTCGATCGCCGCCTGGAAGGCGGCGGGCGAGAACCGGCCGCCCGGTCCGTGCCCGCACCATGTGGTGCCCTCCGGGAAGACGACCACGCACGACCCGCCGCGCAGGGCCGCCGCGATGTCGCGCACGGTCGTGGGCAGGGCGCGCAGCCGGTCGCGTTCCACGAAGAGCGTGCCGCCGAGGGCGGCGAGCGGGCCGAGCAGCGGCCAGTCGCGTATCTCGCGCTTGGCCAGCATCCGCCCGGGGAACACCGCCGCGACGAGCGGGACGTCCAGCCAGGAGATGTGGTTGGCGACGACGAGCGTGCCCGGTGGGTCGGGGGCAGTGCCGGGCGGCCCCGGTGAGTCGGGGGCAGTGCTGAGTGGCCCCGGTGGGTCGGGTCGCCCGGCTGCCGGTCGTGGCGGGTCCGGGGCCGCGCCGGTGGGGTGTCCGGTGGGGTGGGTCGGGGCGTCGGTGGGTGCCGGCGGGCCGGTGACCCGTACGCGTACCCCGAAGGCGCGCACGACGCCGTACGCCCAGTGCCGGATCAGCCACTGCCGCCGGGCCGGGCCGAGCATCAGCACGAAGGGGGCGGCGAGTGCCCCGGCCAGGATGACGGCGGCCCCGGCGAGCAGCAGGCCCGCGGCGGCCGGGCGGCCGCGGCTGCGGCCGTGGTGGGTGGCGCAGTCGCCCGGGGTGCAGGGCGCGGCGGGCAGCCAGGGGTTCATCGCAGCGGGGCGAGGGCGAGGAAGTGGCGCAGGTAGCGCGGGTCGGTGCGGCGCAGCGACAGCAGCACGTACAGGTCGGCGACGCCGAAGTCGGGGTCGTAGGCGGGTGCCCCGCATACCTGGGCGCCCAGGCGCAGGTAGCCGCGGAGCAGCGGGGGGAGCGTGGCGAGCCCGGTGCGCACGGGTCCCTCCGTCCCGGTGGGCCGCCAGAGGCGGTGGGGGGTGACCCAGTGGTCCTCGGGGGCCAGGTACCTGGTCCGTACGGTCTCCCAGGCCCCGGCCGCCGTCGCGCCCCCGTCGGAGAGGGGTATGGAGCAGCAGCCCGCAAGCCAGTTGTGGCCGGTGCGTTCCATGTAGCGGGCGAGTCCGGCCCAGACCAGCGCGATGACGGCGCCGTCGCGGTGGGCGGGGTGGACGCAGGAGCGGCCGACCTCGACCAGGTCGTCGCGGATCGGGGCGAGCCGGCCGAGGTCGAACTCGCCCTCCGCGTAGAGGCGTCCGGCGGCCCGGGCCCGGTCGGGCGGCAGCAGGCGGTAGGTGGCGACGACTTCGCCGGTGGCTTCCTCCCGTACCAGCAGGTGGTCGCAGTGGGCGTCGAACTCGTCGCTGTCCAGGCCGGGTTCGGGCCCTTCCAGCCTGGCGCCGAGCTCACCGGCGAAGACCAGGTGGCGCAGCCGTTGGGCGGCCCGGACCTCCTCCTGGCCGGTCGCGAGGGACACCCGGTAACGGGGCGGAGCGGGGGCGGTGGTGGGGGCGACGGGCTGCGCGGGAACGGTGGGGGCGGTGGGGAGCGGGGTGACGGGCAGCGCGTTCATGACGGTCTCCGGGGACGGATCGGCAAGGGCGGCCACCGGCCCCGCGCACTGCGGCGAGGGCCCGGCACCCCTTACTTCTTCCGTGGCCGGCTGGATTCGACATGACCGCCATGGAGCGCCGGGATGTGCGAAGTCTGAATCCCGGGGGTCTCCGGCAGCGGTCCGGGCCGCCCTGCGGCCGGCTGCCGCGAGGCGGCCCGTGCGGTCAGCTGCCCGCGAGCCTGGAGGTGATCTTCTCCGAGGCGCGCCTGGCCTCCTGCTCCGGGTCGCGGCCCTCCAGCACGGCCGTCATGTACGGCTTGATCGGGTTGTCGGCCTCGACGTCCGCCCACTGCGGGGAGTTGGGGGTGGCGCGTCCCCGCCTGGCGCCCTTGGCCATGGCCGCGGTGCCCTCCTGGCCCTCGATGACACTGGCGAGGTCGGGCTTGTTGGGGACGTAGCTCATGGTTTTGGCGAGCTCTTCCTGCCACTTGCGGCCCGCCAGCGTCTTGACCACCTCGATGCCCGCGGAGCGCTGGTCGGCGTTCTCCGGCACGATCAGGTCGGACCCGCCGATGAAGACGGAACCGGGCTCCTTCGCGGTCTTGCCCGGGATCGGGAAGTAGCCCAGTTTTCCCTTGAGTTCGGGGTTCTTCTTCTCGATCTGGGCGACGGTCCCGGGCACCGAAATGATCTGTGCGACATTGCCCTTGGCGAACACGTCGGCCTGCGGGGGCTTTTCCTCGTCCGCGTTCTTGGGTCCGTCGCCGAGCGTCTGGAGTTCCTTGTAGAAGTCCATCCCTCGCAGCGCCTCCGGGCTGTCCAGGGCACCGGCCCAGTTCCCGCCCCGTTCTTCGGCGAGTTCGCCTCCCTCGTCCCAGATGAACCCGGCGAGAACGTACCAGTTCTGGCCCGCGAGGTAGATTCCCTGGTTTCCGCCGCGGTTGAGCCGTTCGCTGTCCTCGATCCACTCGTCCCGGGTCTTCGGCGGGTTCTTTATTCCGGCCTGCTCGAAGAGTTCCTTGTTGTAGATGACCACTCGATTGGCCGCGTACCAGGGGATTCCGTACTGGATTCCGTCGATGCTGCCCGGCTCGGCGAGGCCGGGGAGCCAGTCCTCGCTGCCGAGGTCCCGTACGGACTCCAGGGTGAGGTCGCGCAGCCCGCCGCTCTTCGCGTACTGGGCGACCTGGGTGTTTCCGACCTCGATGACGTCCGGGGCGTCCTTGCTCCTGAGGGCCTCGGTGACCTTCGGCCCGATTCCGCTCCAGCTCTGGAACTTGAACTCCAGTTCCACGGAGGGATGTTCCTTCCGGTACTCCTCCGTGAAGCGCTTCAGGAAATCACCGGAAACGCTGTCCTTCATCAGCCAGATCGTGACCTTCTTGCTGCCGGATGCCTCTGCCCCCGAGAGGATTCCGCATCCGCCCAGCGCAAAGGTGGAAACGAGCGCGACGGCTCCGACGAGTATGCGGTTCTTCACCAGGTTCACCTTCTGCGAAACGGCGCGACAAAATTCAGTACCCGGTGTGGGGGATTGCGGGCTGCGCTCGCACGGGTTTGGCTGGATTTTGGTATGTACCAATACTTTGGTCAAGCTCCGTTCACGGAACATTACGCCCCCCGACCCCTCGCGCCCCCGGCCCGGGTGGGGCACCGTAGTAGGAACGAAAGGGGACATAAGGTGTCTAACAATGTCTATCGGGTCACCGAAATCGTGGGAACCTCACATGAGGGCGTCGACGACGCCATCCGCAGGGGCGTCGCAAGAGCCTCTGAAACGTTGCACAATCTCGATTGGTTCGAGATCACCCAGGTACGCGGCGAGATCAAGGACGGTCGGGTCGAGCACTACCAGGTGGGGCTGAAGGTCGGTTTCCGGCTCGACGAGACGGGCTGACCGCGCCCGCACCGCCCCGCCGTCCACCGCCGTCCACCGCCGTCCACCGCCGCCCGCCCGCCGGTGGCGCCGGTCCGGCCGACGCGTCGTCACGCCGCCCCGCGCCCGCCCGGGCAACGGGGCCGGCCGGTTCCGCCGCCGGGCTCAGGTGCGGCCCTCGCGCTCCTGCGCGTCCTGCATCGCGGACGAAACCGTCGCCCAGCGGGCCCGCACCACGGTGAAACCGGCCCGCTCCGCCGCGTCGCAGACCAGCTCGTCGTCGTCGACCAGCATCCGCACCTCACGCTCCCGGCCCAGTCGCCGGAGCGTTTCCAGTTTGGTGCGCCGGGCCGGCCTGCGGTCGCCGTCGCGGCGCATGTACAGCCGCCCCTGGGGCAGACCGTGCTCGGCCAGCCACGCCACCGTGTCCCGGCGGCACCGCTCGGGCCTGCCGGTGAGGTACCTGATCTCGCACTCCTCGGCACTGCTCAGGACCAGCCGTAAGCCCTCGGCCAGCGGCGGGTCGTCGACGGCCGCGGCGAAGAAGCGGCCCCAGTCGCACCGGCGGCCCTCCAGATGGTGCTGCCGGTGAGCGCTGTCCGCGAGCGTGCCGTCCAAGTCGAATACGGCCAGGGGCCGGTGGTCGTTTCTCACGTCCCCAGCACATCAGACGAGCGCGACCACCAGGAGCACCAGGACGACCACTCCGGCCACCACCGCGGCGACCCGCAGCGACCGGCGCCGGGACCAGACCGGGAGCACCTGCGGACCGTCGTGGCCGGGGAAGACGTAGAAGACGTGGTCCGGGTCGTCCGGGAGCTCGACGGCCGCCAGCGACAGCCGGCCGATGTCGACGCGCCGGGCGACCTCCCGCCGCGCGGGGGCGAGGACCTCTTCGACGGCCCGGCGGTGGGCGGGGTCCAGTCCGTCGGGGAGCGGGACGTCGACCGAGGTCAGGGTGGCCTTCTCCCACGCGCCGGTACGTCCGGCCTGCTGCCGCACACGCAGCGGCGGCGCCGGGTCCGGGAGCTTCAGCGAGCTCCACTCGGGGGCCTGCCGGACCGATCCCGCCGTCCACAGCGTGACCAGGCCCGTTCCCTCGCACGGGGTGTGCTCCGTGGACCGCTCGCCCTCGCAGACCGGGCAGTCCCTGAAACCGGTGTCGTCGCACCGCGGGCAGACGCGGGTGCCCCGGCCCCGGCATTCCGGACAGGCGGTGCGCGGCTTGCCGCACTTCAGGCAGGTGGTGCGCCCCCGGGAGTTCCGCTCCTGTGCCGGGCCGGACCTCGCGCGGTCCTCGCGGCGCTCCCCCGTCCCGTCGCACCAGGTGCAGGGCTCCACTCCCCCGCAGGCCGGGCACATCGGGCCGGTGTCGCAGGGCAGTTTCCCCTTGGCCCGGCAGCGCGCGCACGGCTTGCGTCCCCCGTCGCAGCCGCAGTCCACCGTTTTCACCGAGCCGCGGAGCACGAGCTCCACCGTCCGCGTCCGGGCAGGGTCCTTCGGCGGCTCGACCGGATGGTCGTGCAGATCGCCCTCGTACGTGGGCAGCTCCGACAGGTCGTATCTGCCGGGCCTGCTCTCCGACCGGGTGGTGCGGCTCTCCAGGGAGCGGACGATGCGCAGGTCGAGCATGGGGAGCCGGGCGATGTCGGCACCGCTCCGGCGCAGTTGCGGCCCCCGGCCGGGTCCGCCCAGGTGCCGGGCGACCGCTTCGAGGACCTCGTCCTCGGACAGTGAGTCGGCCATGACGGCGCTTCCACCTCCCCGGTAGGCGCGCCCGTACGCAGAACGCAGCGTAGGGGCGGTGTCGCCGGGGGCTCAAGAGGGCCGTACGGTGGGGCCCGCACCGCTCCGGGAGTCCGTACACATCGCGTGCGCGCCCGCGGAGGGGTGATCCCGCCCCCGCGTTCCGTCCAGGTGGTAAAAAGTTGCACAGGATGCGCGTGGAACGAGAAGCGTTTGTAAAGCTATATTCAGGTTTGTGGCATCCAACGTTAACGGTGTGAAGCGAATACTCCTGCGCTCGGGGAAGAGTCCCTACGACGTCGTCCCTGTCGAGCGCGCCCTCCATGAGGACGTTTTCGCCACCAACTCGGGCAACCTGATCTTCAGCGACGCCGCTCACAAGATCCTTCGGACGCCACGGTCGGAGGTGGTGTCGAACGGCATCGCCACCAGGGTCGCCGACGCCGGCCGGATCAACGAGGAGTACGACGTCTTCGTCGTCCCGCTCGCCAACGCCTTCCGGCCCTCCTTCGAGCGCCAGCTGGAGCGGCTGACCCAGCTCATATCGAAGCTGAAGATACCCGTCGTGGTCCCCGGGGTCGGCGCCCAGACCGGCGTCAACTACTCCGCGGACCGGCTGAAGCCCATGCAGCCCACGGTCTACGCGTTCGTCTCCGCCGTGCTGGACCACAGCGCCTCCATCGGGGTGCGCGGAGAGTTCACCGAGCGGTACCTGCGGGACATGGGCTTCCGGGACGTGGACGTCATCGGCTGCCCCTCGATGTTCCTGCACGGCGACCGCCTCACCGTCCGGGAGGGCGGCGGACCGCTCGGGCCCGGGTCGCGCATAGCCGTCAACGGATCGCACGACGCGGTGCGCAAGCACAAGCTCGGGCAGATCATCGACCGCACCCACGCGTACTACCCCCACCTCCGGTTCATCGGCCAGAACATCTCCGAGGCGCGGCAGCTGCACTGGCGCGACATGTCCCACCCGAACGCCTCGCTCACCACCATCCCCACCCACCCCGACCACCCGATGTACGGGGAGGACAAGGTCCGGGTCTACATCGACCCGGCCACCTGGATGGAGGATCTGCGGGGCTTCGACTTCTCCTTCGGCTCCCGGATCCACGGCAACATCGCGGCGCTGCTGGCCGGCACGCCGGCCACCGTGCTCTGCGGCGACTCCCGGACGCTGGAGCTGTGCCGCTACTTCGAGATCCCGCACCGGATGCTCTCCAAGGTCCCGGCCGACCTCGACCCCGCCGACCTGTACGCCGAGGCGGACTTCGGACCGCTGACGCGCGGTCACCGGGAGCGGTTCGACCGGTTCATGAACTTCCTCGACAAGAACGGCCTGGAGAACACCTTCACCCACGGCGACGGCGGCGCCGCCTTCGAGGCGGAGATGAGCAAGCTGGCCTTCCCGCCGGGCGTCCGGCCCTGGACCGGTACGGACGTCGCCGCGACGGCGACACGGATGAACTGGCTCCAGTCCCAGCTGACCGAGCTCGCCACCGAGAACGCCCAGCTCCAGCGGAAGCTCTCGAAGACCTCCCTGCTGCCCTCCCAGCGCTCCACGTACCAGCGCGCCCGCAGCGCCGTGGGACGGCCCCTCAAGCGCGCGCTGCGCCCCTCCCGCTGAGCACCGGATGAGACGGGGGCCGGTCCGGACGGGACCGGCCCGTGACGAGGGTTTTCCCTGCCGAGGGGGCCCGGCGCACGAGGCCCCGCGAACACCCGGCGCACGACGCCCCGCGGACGGACGGCGACCGGCACCCCTGTCGGCTGCGCCCTAGAATCGGAGTGTTTGCCCCGGGCCGCCGGGCCCGCACCCGATCCCCACGGAAAGCCGCGCGCATGTCCACTCCCCACGATCCGTACGTCCGGGTGCGCGGCGCCCGCGAGCACAACCTCCAGGACGTCTCGGTCGACATCCCGCGCGACACCCTGACCGTGTTCACCGGAGTCTCGGGGTCCGGGAAGTCCTCCCTCGCCTTCGGCACGATCTACGCCGAGGCCCAGCGCCGCTACTTCGAGTCCGTCGCCCCGTACGCCCGCCGGCTGATCCACCAGGTCGGCGCGCCCGCCGTCGGGGAGGTCACCGGGCTGCCGCCCGCCGTCTCGCTGGAGCAGCGGCGTTCGGCACCCGGCGCCCGTTCGTCCGTGGGGACGGTCACGACGCTCTCCAACTCCCTGCGCATGCTGTTCTCCCGGGCCGGGGACTACCCGGCCGGCGCCGAACGGCTCGACTCCGACGCCTTCTCGCCGAACACGGCGGCCGGGGCGTGCCCGGCGTGCCACGGCCTCGGCCGGGTCCACCGCACCACCGAGGAACTGCTCGTCCCCGATCCCTCGCTGTCGATCCGGGAGGGGGCGATCGCCGCCTGGCCCGGGGCGTGGCAGGGCAAGAACCTGCGCGACGTGCTGGACGCGCTGGGCCACGACATCGACCGTCCGTGGCGCGAGCTCGACGCCGGGGACCGGGAGTGGATCCTGTTCACCGACGAGCAGCCGGTGGTGACGGTGCATCCGGTACGGGAGGCCGGGCGCATCCAACGCCCTTACCAGGGCACGTACATGAGCGCCCGTCGCTATGTGATGCACACATTCGCGGACTCCCGGAGCCGCACCCTGCGGGCCAGGGCCGAGCGCTTCCTGACCAGTGCCCGCTGCCCGGTGTGCGAGGGGGGCCGGCTGCGTCCGGAGGCGCTGGCCGTCACCTTCGCCGGCCGTTCGATCGCGGAACTGGCCGGGCTGCCGCTCACCTCGCTGGCCGAACTGCTGCGCACGGCGGGCGGCGACGACGCGGCGCGGGTGCTGACGGCGGATCTGCTGGCCCGGATCGAGACGGTCACCGAACTCGGCCTCGGCTATCTCAGCCTCGACCGCACGGCCCCGACCCTGTCGTCCGGCGAGCTGCAACGGCTGCGTCTCGCCACGCAGTTGCGTTCCGGGCTGTTCGGCGTCGTCTACGTGCTGGACGAGCCCTCGGCCGGTCTGCACCCGGCGGACACCCGGTCGCTGCTCGGGGTGCTCGGCCGGCTGAAGGAGGCCGGGAACTCGGTCTTCGTGGTGGAGCACCAGATGGACGTGGTGCGCCGGGCGGACTGGCTGGTCGACGTGGGGCCGCTGGCCGGTGAGCACGGGGGCCGGGTGCTGCACAGCGGTCCCCCGGCCGGGCTGGCGAACGTGCCCGAGTCGGCCACCCGGCGCTTCCTGTTCGGCGAAGGGCCCGCCCCGGCGCGGGAGGTGCGCGAACCCATGGGCTGGCTGCGGCTGAACGGGGTCGAGCGGCACAACGTGCGGGGCGTGGACGCCGCGTTCCCGCTGGGGGTGTTCACCGCCGTCACGGGCATCTCGGGGTCGGGGAAGTCGACCCTGGTCGGTCAGGTCCTGGCCGGGGCCCTCGCCGACCGGCAGGCCGCCGGGGCCGCGGACGCGCCCGTGGCGGGCCCCGTACCCGGGTGCGCGTCGGCACTGGGACTGGAGGCGGTGGACCGCCTCGTCCAGGTCGACCAGAAGCCGATCGGCCGCACGCCCCGGTCCAACCTGGCCACGTACACCGGGCTCTTCGACGTCGTGCGGAAACTGTTCGCCGGGACGGACACGGCCCGCGAGCGCGGGTACCGGGCCGGGCGGTTCTCCTTCAACGTGGCGGGCGGCCGGTGCGAGACCTGTCAGGGCGAGGGCTTCGTCTCCGTGGAGCTGCTCTTCCTGCCCAGCACGTACGCGCCGTGCCCGGACTGCCGCGGCGCGCGGTACAACCCGCAGACCCTGGAGGTCACCCTGCGCGGCCTCGACATCGCGCAGGTGCTGGACCTGACGGTGGAGTCCGCGGCCGACTTCTTCGCGGACACGCCCGCCGCCGGGCGCAGCCTGCGGACGCTGCTCGACGTCGGGCTCGGTTATCTGCGGCTCGGCCAGCCCGCGACGGAGCTGTCCGGCGGCGAGGCCCAGCGGATCAAGCTCGCCACCGAGCTCCAGCGCACCCGTCGGGGCCACACCCTGTATCTGCTGGACGAGCCGACGACCGGGCTGCACCCCGCCGATGTCGAGGTGCTGACACGGCAGTTGCACGGTCTCGTCGACGCGGGCGACACGGTCGTGGTCGTGGAGCACGACATGGCGGTGGTGGCGGGCGCCGACTGGGTGATCGACCTCGGCCCCGGCGGCGGCGACCGGGGCGGCCGGATCGTGGCCGCGGGAACGCCCGCCGAGGTGGCGCGGGCGGTGGACAGCCGTACGGCCCCGTACCTCGGCGCCCACCTCGGCCCGGCCTGACGGCCCGCACCGCACTCAACTCGCTTTCCCGCGCGCCGAGTTGCCGCATCGGGCAAGCAATGGGGAATGAAACGGCAAAGAACATTGACCACGAGCTGGTCCAGACCAATCATGGGCATGCCTCACGGCCGTTGCTCGCCGTGCGGCATGTGACCCCGGCCGGGATTCACAGGAACGGGCCGCGCCCCCGCACCGGGCGCGGCAGAGCCGTGCGATCCGCCCGTTGCCTCACCCCGCTGGGAGCACCCCATGAGACGTCCAAGAGCACTCGGCGCAGTCCTGAGTGTTTTGGCGACGACCGTCGCGTCCGCCGGCCTGGTCCTCGGATCGGGAACCGGCGCGCAGGCCGCCGCGACCGCCGCCACTCCCCTGCCGGCCCATGTCTTCGCCCCGTACTTCGAGTCGTGGAACGGCGACAGCCCGGCCGCGCTCTCGCAGGCGTCCGGTGCCAAGTACCTGACCATGGCCTTCATCCAGACGGAGGCCCGTGGTTCCTGCACCCCCTACTGGAACGGCGATGCGAGCACCCCCATCGCCCAGTCCGTCTTCGGCGCCGACTTCACCACCATGCGGTCGCGCGGCGGTGATGTGATCCCGTCGTTCGGCGGCTACACCGCCGACAACGGCGGCACCGAGATCGCCGACAGCTGTACGAGCGTCGACTCGATCGCCGCGGCGTACCAGAAGGTCATCACGACCTACGACGTGTCCCGTCTCGACATGGACATCGAGGACAACTCGCTGGAGAACAGCGCCGGGATCGACCGCCGCAACAAGGCGATCAAGAAGGTGCAGGACTGGGCCGCGGCCAACGGCCGCCCGTTGCAGATCTCCTACACCCTGCCCACCACCACGAGCGGCCTCGCCGACAGCGGTCTGGCGGTGCTGGAGAACGCCGTGGCCAACGGCACGAAGGTCGACGTCGTGAACCTGATGACGTTCGACTACTACGACGGCGCCCCGCACAACATGGCGCAGGACACCAAGACGGCGATCAGCGGTCTCAAGGACCAGCTCGCCGATCTGTACCCGTCGAGGACCGACGCGCAGCTGTGGGGCATGACCGGGATCATCGAGATGCCGGGGATCGACGACTACGGCCCCGCCGAGACGTTCACCACGGCCGACGCCCCGGTGGTCTACGACTGGGCCGTCGCCAAGGGCGTCAGCACCCTGTCGTTCTGGGCGCTCCAGCGCGACAACGGGGGCTGCCCCGGCACCGGCGGCAACGACACCTGTTCCGGCATCCCCCAGGACACCTGGTACTTCAGCCACACCTTCGCGCCCTTCACCAGAGGCTCCGGTCCGGTGACGGACGACTACTCGGTGGCCGTCGCGCCCGCCTCGGCCTCGGTCGCGCCGGGCGGCTCCACCACGGCGGAGGTGAGAACCGCGGTGACCTCCGGCAGTGCCAGGACCGTGGAGCTGACGGTGGACGGGGCGCCCGCCGGTGTGACGGCGACGCTCGCCCCGGCCTCGGTCACGGCCGGGGGCACGTCGGAACTGACGGTGTCCGCCGCGGAGTCGGCCGCGCCGGGAACGTACCGGCTCACGGTGACGGGCGCCTCGGGGACGCTCAGCCACTCGGCGGTGCTCACCCTGACGGTGTCGGGGCCGGGCGGCGGCACCGGTTCCCTGGTGAACGGGGACTTCGAGTCGGGTGCGCCGGGCCCCTGGAACTGCCAGCCGGGCGGCGCGGTCGTCTCCACGCCGGTGCACGGCGGTGCGCACGCGCTGGCCGTCGCGGCCACCGCCACGCAGACGGGCGAGTGCACGCAGGAGCTGTCCCTGGCCCCGAACACCGCGTACACGCTGAGCGGTTGGATGCAGGGCGGCTACGGCTACCTCGGGGTGCGGGGCGATGCCTCGGCCGACGTCTGGGGTTCGTCGAGCGGTTACGCGAAGCAGTCGGTGACCTTCACCACCGGTTCGACCGGGGCGGTGACCGTCTATCTGCACGGCTGGTACGGGCAGGGAACGGTATACGCGGACGACCTCTCCGTGACCTCCTGATCCGATCAGTGACGTCCTGATGCGCTCCGAGACGCCCTGATCCGATCAGTGAGGTCCTGATCATCCGTTCCCGGGCGTCCTGGTCCGTTCCGGACGCGACGTCCCGGTCCCGGGGGCGGGCGGCCCCCGGGACCGGGAATCCGTGGTCCGCGCCGGTCAGCGGCGCACCTTGCGGGTCGCCCGCAGCCACTCCTTGTTCATGGCCGAGATCGAGGGCAGCGGGATGCCCTTCGGGCAGGCCGTGGCGCACTCCCCGGTGAGGGTGCAGCCGCCGAAGCCCTCGCTGTCCATCTGGCCGACCATGTCGAGGACCCGGGTCTCACGCTCCGGCGCGCCCTGCGGCAGCACGTTGAGGTGGTTGATCTTCGCCGAGGTGAAGAGCATCGCCGAGCCGTTGGGGCAGGCGGCGACGCAGGCTCCGCAGCCGATGCACTCGGCGTGCTCGAAGGCGAAGTCGGCGTCCGGCTTGGGCACCGGTGTGGCGTGGGCCTCGGGGGCGGTGCCGGTCGGGGCGGAGATGTAGCCGCCCGCCTGGATGATCCGGTCGAAGGCCGAGCGGTCCACGACCAGGTCCTTGACGACCGGGAAGGCGGAGGCGCGCCACGGTTCGATGTCGATCGTGTCGCCGTCCTCGAAGGAACGCATGTGGAGCTGGCAGGTGGTGGTGCGCTCGGGTCCGTGGGCGTCGCCGTTGATGACGAGGCTGCAGGCTCCGCAGATGCCCTCGCGGCAGTCGTGGTCGAAGGCGACCGGGTCGTCGCCGGCGAGGATGAGTTCCTCGTTGAGGGTGTCGAGCATTTCCAGGAACGACATGTCCTGCGAGATGCCGTCCACCTCGTAAGTGGACATGGCGCCGGGGGCGTCGGCGTTCTTCTGGCGCCAGACGCGCAGGGTGAGCTTCATGCGTAGCTCCGCTGGGTGGGGTGGACGTACTCGAAGACGAGGTCTTCCTTGTGCAGGACGGGGGCCTCGCCGGTGCCGGAGAACTCCCAGGCGGCGGCGTAGGAGAACTCCTCGTCCCGGCGGGCGGCCTCGCCGTCCGGGGTCTGCGACTCCTCGCGGAAGTGGCCGCCGCAGGACTCGGCGCGGTGCAGTGCGTCGAGGCACATGAGCTCGGCCAGTTCCAGGTAGTCGACGATGCGGTTGGCCTTCTCCAGGGACTGGTTGAACTCCTCGCCGGTGCCGGGGACCTTGATGCGGCGCCAGAACTCCTCGCGGATCTTCGGGATGCGCTCCAGCGCGGTGCGCAGTCCCTCCTCGGTGCGGGCCATTCCGCAGTACTCCCACATGAGTTCGCCGATCTCGCGGTGAAAGGAGTCGGGGGTGCGGTCGCCGTCGATGGAGAGCAGCAGGTTGAGCCGGTCCTCGGTGTCGGCTACGGCCTCCTGCACGGCCGGGTGGGAGGCGTCGACCTCGTCGCGGTGCGGATTGCGGGCCAGGTAGTCGTTGATGGTCGACGGCAGGACGAAGTAGCCGTCGGCGAGGCCCTGCATCAGCGCGGAGGCGCCGAGGCGGTTGGCGCCGTGGTCGGAGAAGTTGGCCTCGCCGATCGCGAAGAGGCCGGGGATGGTGGTCTGGAGGTCGTAGTCGACCCAGAGCCCGCCCATCGTGTAGTGCACGGCGGGGTAGATCCGCATCGGGGTCTCGTACGGGTTCTCCGCGGTGATCCGCTCGTACATGTCGAAGAGGTTGCCGTACTTCTCCTCGACCTTGTCCCGGCCCATGCGTGCGATGGCCTCGGCGAAGTCCAGGTAGACGCCCTGGCCGCCGGGGCCGACGCCGCGGCCCTCGTCGCAGACGTTCTTCGCGGCGCGGGAAGCGATGTCCCGGGGCACGAGGTTGCCGAAGGAGGGGTAGATGCGCTCCAGGTAGTAGTCGCGCTCGTCCTCGGGGATCTCGTTGGCGGGGCGGGTGTCGCCCTTGGCCTTGGGAACCCAGATCCGGCCGTCGTTGCGCAGCGACTCGCTCATCAGCGTCAGCTTGGACTGGTGGTCGCCGGTGCGCGGGATGCAGGTGGGGTGGATCTGGGTGAAACAGGGGTTGGCGAACCAGGCGCCCCTGCGGTGGGCCCGCCAGACGGCGGTGGCGTTGGAGTTCATGGCGTTCGTCGACAGGTAGAAGACGTTGCCGTAGCCGCCGCTGGCCAGGACGACCGCGTCGGCGAAGTAGGTGTCGATCTTCCCGGTGACCAGGTCGCGGGCGACGATGCCGCGGGCCTTTCCGTCGACGACGACCAGGTCGAGCATCTCGGTGCGGGCGTGCAGTTCGACGTTGCCGGCGGCGATCTGCCTCGACAGCGCCTGGTAGGCGCCGAGGAGCAGCTGCTGTCCGGTCTGGCCGCGGGCGTAGAAGGTGCGGGAGACCTGGACGCCGCCGAAGGACCGGTTGTCGAGGAGGCCGCCGTACTCACGGGCGAAGGGGACGCCCTGGGCGACGCACTGGTCGATGATCTCGACGGAGATCTGGGCGAGCCGGTGGACGTTGGACTCGCGGGCGCGGAAGTCGCCGCCCTTGACCGTGTCGTAGAAGAGGCGGTGGATGGAGTCGCCGTCGTTGCGGTAGTTCTTCGCGGCGTTGATGCCGCCCTGGGCGGCGACGGAGTGGGCGCGTCGGGGCGAGTCCTGGAAGCAGAACTGGACGACGTGGTAGCCCTGTTCGGCCAGGGTCGCGCCGGCCGATCCACCGGCCAGGCCGGTGCCGACGACGATGACGGTGTGCTTGCGGCGGTTGGCCGGGTTGACCAGCTTGGCCTGGAAGCGGCGGGTGTCCCAGCGTTCGGCGACGGGGCCGGCGGGGGCCTTGGTGTCGACGAGGGGCGCGCCCGTCTCGTAGTGCGTGTAGTCGGTCATGTCAGCTCACGACTCCGGTCATGACGGCGACGGGTACGGAGATGAAGCCCAGCGTGAGTACCAGCGCGAGGGCGTCGGCCAGGGCCTTGAGGGCCCGGTCCCGGGTCGCGTTGCCCGCGCCGAGGGTCTGGGCGGCGCTCCAGAAGCCGTGCCGGACGTGGAACCCGAGGGCGAGGACGGCGGCGATGTAGACCACGTTGCCGTACCAGGTGGAGAAGGTGTCGACGACGTTCTGGTAGGGGTGTCCGGGCTGGAAGCCGCCGGGGTGCACGGTGCCCGTCGTCAGGTCGAGGATGTGCCAGACGATGAACAGGCCGAGGATGATCCCGCCCCAGCGCATGGTGCGGGTGGCATAGCCTGCGCGCGGCCTGCGGTGCACGTACTTGGCGGGGCGCGCCCGGATGTCGCGGCGGCTCAGCTGGTACGCGGAGACGGCGTGCAGCACCACGGCGGCGACCAGCACGACGCGGAGGAGCCACAGGGCCCACTCGTAGTGCAGGAAGGGCTCGCCCAGGGTCCGCAGCCAGTGCGCGTAGTGGTTGAACTCGCCGGCCCCGAAGAAGATCTTCAGGTTGCCGAGCATGTGGGCGACCAGGTAGAGGAGCATGACCAGGCCGCTCACGGCCATGACCGTCTTCTTGCCGACGGACGAGTCCCAGATCGTGCGCGTCATGGACGGCCGTCGGTCCGTCCGCGTTGCCAATGCCATGAACACGACGCTAGGGCCGAACGACCCCATCAGTCCAAGACATGGAATAGCTCATCTTCATAGACTAGGGCTATCGTGGGTGACGGAGGTGAGCGCATGCAGTTCCAGCAGCTGACGTACTTCGTCGCCGTGGCCGAGACCCGGCACTTCACCCGTGCCGCCGAGGCGGTGCACGTCTCGCAGCCCTCGCTCTCCCAGCAGATCAGGGCGTTGGAGAACGAGCTGGGGGCGGAGCTGTTCAGCCGGGCCCGGGGCAACATCACGCTCACCGACGCGGGCGAGGCGCTGCTGCCGCTGGCCCGCCGGATCCTCGCGGACGCCGACACCGCCCGCCACGAGGTGCAGGAGCTGGCGCAGCTGCGCCGGGGCCGGGTGCGGCTGGGGGCCACGCCCAGCCTCTGCACGGGCCTGCTCCCCGACGTGCTGCGCGCCTTCCACGACCGCCATCCGGGGATCCGGTTGCTGCTGGAGGAGGGCGGTTCGCTCGACCTCGTGCGGGGGCTGGCGCGCGGCGCGCTGGATCTCGCCCTGGTGGTCCTGCCGCTGCCCGCGGCCTCCCCCGTGCTCACCACGGTCGAGCTGCTACAGGAGGACCTGGTCGTGGTGTCGTCGGCCCGGGGGCCGCGGCCCGGCCGGGGCGGGAGCGTGCGGATCGCCGACCTCCAGGGGGAGCCCCTGGTGATGTTCCGGCACGGCTACGACCTGCGGGAGCTGACGGTCGCCGCCTGCCGGGCGGAGGGTTTCGAGCCGTCGTTCACGGTGGAGGGCGGCGAGATGGACGCGGTGCTCGGTTTCGTCCGGGCCGGGCTCGGCATCGCGGTGGTGCCCAGCATGGTCGCCGGGCGGTTCGGGCACGAGCTGCGGACCACCCCGCTGGCCCGCCCCGGCCTGCGGCGCACCATCGCGCTCGCGCACCGCAGCGACGTGGCCCCGCCGCGTGCGGCGCGCGAACTCCAGCGGGTGCTGCTCGCCACCCGGAAGGACTGACCCGGACCCGCCGCGGCCGACGGGCTCCCCGCGGCCGGGGCGGCCGGCCGCGGAGAGCCCCCGGGTCTCACACCGCGTCGGCCAGCAGCAGGGAGTGGATCCGGTCGGGGGCGCCCGGCCGGGCGTAGTACCAGCCCTGGGCCGTGTCGCATCCCAGCTTGCGCAGCTGTTCGGCCTGGGCCCCGGTCTCCACCCCCTCCACCGTGACGGCGAGGTCCAGGCTGTGCGCCAGCGAGACGATCCCCTCGACGATCTTCAGGTCGACCGGGTCCGCCGGGTGCTGCTGCATGCCCATCGTGAAGGAACGGTCCAGCTTGAGCACGCTCACCGGGAGCCGGCGCAGGTTCGCCAGGTTCGAGTAGCCGGTGCCGAAGTCGTCGAGCGCTATGTCGACGCCCATCTCGGCCAGTTGCCGCAGTGGCTTGAGCAGGTCGTCGTCCGCGCCGATGAGCGCGGACTCGGTGACCTCCAGGCACAGCGCGCCGGGTTCGAGCCCCGACCGCTCCAGCACGTCGACGGTCTCGGCGACCAGTCGCGGGTGGTGCAGCTGGGTCGGTGAGAGGTTGACGTTGATGCGCAGCGGTCCGCCGTCGGTGTGCCGCTCCTGCCAGAAGTTGGCCTGCCGGACGGACTCCTCCAGCACCCAGCGGCCCAGCGGCACGATCAGGCCGGTGTGCTCGGCGAGCGGGATGAACCGGTCCGGGCCGAGCACCCCGTGCTGCGGATGGCACCAGCGCACCAGTGCTTCCGCGCCGTGCACCGTGCCGTCGCCGAGGTGCACGAGCGGCTGGTACTCGATGAAGAACTCGCCGCGCTCCAGTGCGGCGGGCAGCGCGGTGGTCAGCCCGTGCCGCGTGATGGCGCGGGCGTCCGCCTCCGCGTCGGCGAACTCGAACCGGTTGCCGCCCGCCCCCTTGGCCCGGTACATCGTGATGTCGGCGCTGCGCAGCACCTCGGCGGCGCCGCGTTCGCCCGCCGGGCCCTCGACGACGCCGATGGAGCCGCGCACGGTCAGCTCGCGGCCTTCGAGCCGGATGGGGGCGCCGAGCGCGTTGAGGATGCGGCAGGCCAGTTCGGTGACCTCCTTCTCGGTGTCGGGGCCGGTGGTCAGGGCCACGAACTCGTCGCCGCCGAGCCGGGCGACCATCTCGCCGGGCGCGGTCGCGCAGCTCTGCAGCCGGTCGGCCACCTCGACCAGCAGCCGGTCGCCGGACGCGTGCCCGAGGCTGTCGTTGATCGCCTTGAAGCCGTCCAGGTCGAGGTAGCACAGACCGAAACGGCTGCCGTCGTCGGCACAGAGAGCCTTCTCCAGCCGTTCGAAGAACAGCGTCCGGTTGGGCAGTCCGGTGAGCGCGTCATGGGTGGCCTCGTACCGCAGCCGCAGGTTCAGCAGCCTGCGTTCCGTGGTGTCCTCCATCAGCGCCAGCTGGTACTGCGGCTTCCCCTCGGCGTCGCGCAGCAGCGAGACCGTCAGGTTGGTCCACAGCACCGTGCCGTCGTTGCGGTAGTACGGCTTCTCGACCCGGTAGTGCTCGCGTTCGCCGCGCACCAGCTCGTCGTAGTACTTCCAGACGTGCGGCGAGTCCTCTGGGTGGACCCACTCGTTGAGCTTGTGGCTGCGCACGTGGTGGTCGAGGCCGCCGAACATCCGGGTGAGGGTGTCGTTGATCTCCAGCACGTTGCCGTCCAGGTCGGCGATGCCGATGCCGACGGCCGCGTCCTTGAAGACGGCCCGGAACCGCGCCTCCGTGGCGTGCAGCGCCTGTTCGGCGTCGGAGCGGGCGGCGAGCGCCGAGCGCGCGATGGCCTCCTGTTCGGCGAGGGTGCGCTGGCGCAGCGCCTCGGTGAAGCCGCCGGCCAGGATGTGCTGCATCCGCGCGCAGCGGGCCCTGGCGTCCTCGGTGGACAGCGCCGTGGGGCCGTTGCCGCCGCAGTACAGCACCAGGTACGAGTCGATGACGCCGAGCGTGCTGCTGAGCGCGTCGGGGTCCGTGCAGTGCACGGCGACGAGGGCGGCGCCCACCTCGCCCGCGGGGGCCGCGTCGAAGGGCCGCTCGTGCAGGATGTCGCTGAGCCTGCGGGCCAGCGGCAGCAGATGCTGCTCGAACTCCGTGCGCGTCAGGGAGGTGGCCGTCGAGGGGAAGATGGCCCGGCTCCAGATGGTGGCGAATCTTCGGAGCCGGCTCTCGGGCCCGTCGGGCTCCGCGTCCGGCACTCCGGACGACTGGGCGGGAATGCTCACGCCTTGCGTCCCACGCCGGCGAAGCCCGAGAAGGCATACGGATCCTCTTGCTCCGCCACCACCGGGGTCTCCGGCCGCCAGTGCGGCATCGACACGAGTCCGGGCTCCACCATCTCGTACCCCTCGAAGAAGCGCATGACCTCGTCGCGGGACCGCATGACGAGGGGGTTGCGAATGTTCTCGTAGACCCCGACCATGCCGCCCGCTTCCTCCCGGGTGAGCGGGATGCCCTCGTACGAGGCGTGGGTGATGACGACGAGGCTGCCGGGGGCGAGTGCCTCGCGCAGCTCGGCGACCGCGGCCTGCGGTTCGTCGGCGTCCTCGAGGAAGTGGAGCACGGCGACGAGCAGCAGGGCCACCGGGCGGTCCAGGTCGAGCAGTCCGGAGATCTCCGGGTTCTTCACGATCTCCTGGGGGCGGCGCAGGTCCGCGGCGGCGATCACCGCCCGGTCGTTCCCCTCCAGCACGGCCTTGCTGTGTGCGACCGCGACCGGGTCGTGGTCGACGTACGCCACCCGGGCCGCGGGGTCGGCGGCCTGGGCGATTTCGTGGACATTGCCGAAGGTCGGTATTCCGGAACCGATGTCCAGAAACTGACTGATGCCCTCGCCGACCGCGTAATGCACTGCTCTGCGCATGAAGGCGCGATTCGCCTGCATGATCTTGGGGAGTCCCGGCATGAACTCCATGGCCTTGCGCGCCGCTTCCCGGTCCACCTCGAAATTGTGCGATCCGCCCAGATAGAAGTCGTACATGCGGGACACGCTCGGCACCGTGATGTCTATGCCTCGCGGTGCCCAGGCGGGACGCTCCATCGATGTCTCCAACAAGTCGCTACGGCGATCCGGCCATGTTCATGGTCAGTGTTGACCAGAGGCTACTGATCGTCCGCCAAGAGAGCGAGTGAAAACGGAAATTAGCCGTCCGTTATTGGTCACACACCAGTGGCATGTGCAACCGATCAGTCGCTACGTGTGACATTCGGCGACGAACGGCCCTTCCGGGAAGGCTTTGCCCCTCACGGGAGGAACCCGCCGCGCCGGCACCGGGGAGCACCCCGTAACATGTACCCGCGGAACCAACGCCATTGCCGTCCCGGTTTCCCGTCACCGCCCTCCGGTTTCGCCCCGCCGGAAAAGGTACGGACCACTTGGCGGGCATCGGTCCGCACCGTGGTTCACCGGACCCGTCACGGGTGACGAATCCTTTGTCGGTGGTGATGTGACGGCTATTCCTCGCCGTGGGGGCAACATCCTTTCCGCGAGCGCGATTTGACCGGTGGGCCGGGAGCCTGCGCGAAATCGTCGATCATCCGGCGCCTGGCACCAAAACGGATCCGCACGCGGGAGCCGTCCCCCGGGGCCTCGTATCCGCCCCTCTCCGGCCGGACGGCCCGGCCAGGCGCCTTCGCTCGATCGCCTTAGCAATCCACCCGGTCCGGGCCCGGCCTTCCACACCACCGGAAGGCCCGCTTCCACCTCCCGCCCCGCCGCCGGAAGACCTGGTTCCGCAGCCTGTCCGCAGCGCCGCGAGGCCGGTTCCACCGCCCGTCCTCACACCGACCGCAGGGTGGGCGGGGGCGGCGTGAACGGAACGCTCCTCGGCTGTTCACGTCAACTTCCGTACGTGTGAGCCCAGTTGTCCCGCGCGTCTCCGCCGGTCCGGCACGGCACCCGGACACCGCCTCTCACGTCGTACGACGCGCCCAAAAGGCTTCTCCCGGGCTCGAACACGGGCCGTCCGATGTCCCACCATCAGGCGAACCCGATGCTTTCCCCGCGTGTCCCGCGATCGGCCGGATCATGCTCGCCGTCGTGTACGGATCACTCATAGGACGGCTCGCCGCGGCCGTCGCACTGCTGTGGCTGCTGAGCACCCCGTTACCGGCCGCGGCGGACAGCTGCGCGTACGCCTACATCGGTGAGAACGACGGGAGTTCACCGGTTGTCGTGTCGGGTACCGGCCCCTGCCGGCCGGGTCCGGCGACCGAGCCGCCCCCACCACCGACACCGCGCCCCCCACCGCCCTCTCCCGAGCCCCCGCCCCCACCTTCTCCCCCACCCACTCCGCGGCCCGCCCCACCCGCGCCGTCCGCATCACCACGACCGGAACCGGAGCCAGTGACACCGTCCCCCGTCCTCCCGCCCGCCCCCTCCTCCCCCGCGGCCTCGCCCTCCGCACGTCCCGCACCCCTCTCGTCCCGTCCCGTGGCGCTCCCCACCTACCGCAAGCCACCGCGCAAGGTCCCCCGGCGCGGCGCCTCCCTGGTCACCCTCACCCTGCTGATCACGGCGCCCGCGGTGTTCGCCGTCGCCGTCCTGCGTCCCCGCTCCCGCTGACCTCCGGAGAAGTCTCATGTCGGAATGGCTTGTTCTCACCCTCGCCATGGTCGCGGCGAGTGCCGTCGTCCTGACCATCGCCGTGCTCAACAACCGCCGGGTCGGGGAGGACGACGACCCGTCCGAGACCCCCGACGTCATCGAGTACATGACGATGATGATCGGCGTGGTCTACGCGATCGTGCTGGGCCTCGCCATCGCGGGCGTCTGGGAGGGCCGCGGCGCCGCCCAGGAGTACGTGCGCCAGGAGGCCCAGGCGCTGCACGAGGTGAAGGCCCGCTCCGCCGTCTACCCGGCCGAGGTGCGCGCCCGCATCCGCGCCGATGTCGACGCCTACGTACGCCATGTCGTGCACGACGAGTGGCAGTCGATGAGCGAGCACGGCACGCTCACCACCGAAGGCACCCGGCTCCTCGACCGGGTGCGCACCGATGTCACCCAGTACCGGCCGGCGAACGACCACGAGGGGCAGGCGTACCAGCCGCTGGTCGACGAGGTCGCCGCGGCCGACGACGCGCGCAGCGCACGCGGGCAGAGCGCGGGGGCGACCATGCCGGGCGTGGTCTGGTTCGGCCTGGTCATCGGGGCTTTGGTGACGGTTGGAATGATCTTCACGTTGCAGATCCGCAGAAGTTTCCGTGAACTTCTTCTGGCCGGTTTCTTCAGTGTTCTGATCGCCTTTCTGCTCTTCCTGATCTGGGATTTCGACACCCCCTTCGGGCGGGGTCTCTCGGCCACCACCGCGCCGTTCCTCGATCTGTTCCCGGAAGCCGCGGGCGGGCGGTGACACGGGGGTGCGCCGCTCGGGCGAAACCGGTGCCCCGGGCGGCGTACCCCGATCGCGAGCGGAATGCACGACTCCTAGCGTTTGGCGGGTCGAGGCGCATTTCTGACGCTTTGTGGAAATCCGTTCCGCACGTGCTCCTCGGGGATCCGGAGGATTCATCCATGCGTTCCATACGTGTCGCACCCGTCGCACTGTTCGGCGCCGCCGCCCTCGCCCTGACCGCTCCGGCCGCGTTCGCGTCCGTGGCGTCGTCGGGAGGCGCGTCCTCCGCGACCGGATACACCGTCACCCCGTCGGTGATCGCGCCGGGAGGCCAGGTCACCCTGGCGGCCCGGGGGTGCTCTGCAACCGCAACGGCCGGATCGGGTGTTTTCGACACCGTCACCATTCCCGCAGGTGGTTCCGCGGCGGCCACGGTCGACCGGGACGCGGAGCCCGGCGCCTCCCACGAGGTGACGTTCGTCTGCGGCGCGCCGCCCGGCACCACGGCGAAGGTCCGTCTCACGGTCGCCGCGGCCTCCCGCGCGCCGACGACCGGATCCGCGGTCGCCCCGGCCGGTGTCCGGGGCGGCCTCGGCGGCGGCGGTCCGAGCACCGCGGAGCTCGTCGCCGGAACGGTGCTGGCGGTGGCCGCGACCACCGGCGCCGTCCACATGGCGCGCCGGCGCGGGGAAGGCCGCCCGCGCTGACGGCAGGGGAGGTACGCCCGTCGCCCCGGATCCCGTGCACCGGGAGCCGGGGCGACGGGCGTACCCGGGCCAGGACCGGAACCCGGGACCGGAACGTGTTCAGCGACGCTGCGGCACCGTGATCCGATAGCCGGCGTCGAGCAGTTCGGGGAGGTACCGGCGCAGCGCCGCCACGCTCTGCGAACGATCGCCTCCCGCGTCGTGGGAGAGCACGACGACGCCGGGCGCCGCCCCCTCCCGGACCCGGCGGACGATGGTGCCGGTGCCGGGTTCGGTCCAGTCCAGGGTGTCCACGGTCCACGCCAGGGGCTCCATTCCCAGGGCGGCGCCGATCTCGAAGGAGTTGCGGTTCCACGCCCCGTACGGCGCCCGGTACCAGAGCGGCGCGGTGCCGGTGAGCCGCTCGATCACCTCGCTGGTGGGGCCGAGTTCGTCGAGGACGCCCGCCCGGGAGAGTCCGGTGACCAGGGGGTGGGTCCAGGAGTGGTTGCCGATGGTGTGGCCGTCCTCGGCGATGGCCCGCACCAGGTCCTGGTTGTCATGGGCCATCTCGCCGCAGACGAAGAACATCGCGCGGACGTCGTACTCGCGCAGGGTGGAGAGGATGGGCGGGGTGTATTGCGGGTCCGGGCCGTCGTCGAAGCTGAGGACCATGGCGTGCCCGATCCCGGGCAGTTCCTCGAAGGGCCGGGTGCGGACCGGGGGCGCCGCGGGCCGGAAGCGGGGCGGAGCACCCGCGGTCATGGGCCGGAGCCGGTACGAGGCGGGCCGGGTCCGGACGGCCGACGGGGGTCCGGCCGCTCCGGCCCGGGCCGGTGCGGGGTCCCGGAGCGGCGCCCCGGCCGGGTCCGCGGCGATCATGCGCACGGCGGCGGCCGTGCCGAGTCCGGCGGCCAGGCGCAGCAACGCCCTGCGTCCCGGAAAGCTCTGATCATTCTTCATGACCAACTGCTCGCACGGCGGGCGGGCGTGTCCCGGTCGGCGTCTCCGGTGGTGGAGGTTTTTGCACCCGATGGAGGGATCGGCGGTGGGGCAGGCGGCAGCTTCGGACCGGGCCGGTCCGGAGGACGGTCCACGGCAGCGGATAACCTCACTGCCGTGACAGAACCGCAGCCTCATGAGTTCGAACGTGGCACGGACGGCCCGAAAGTGATCGTCGCCGGCATCGACGGGTCCGATTCCTCCATGCGTGCCGCGGCCTACGCGGCAGGTCTGGCCCGCCGCCAGGGAGCCATGCTCGTCCTGGTCCACGTACAGCCCGTGCTGCCCGCCGGGGCGGCACTCGGGGCGCCGATCGCCGACACGACCGGCGAGGTCGCGGAGGAGCTGGTGAACGAGATCCGGGAGGCGGCCCGGCGGCTGAAGGACGTGTGGAACGTGCGCTGGGAGTTCCACACCTTCCGCGGCGACCCCTACAACGGACTCGTGACCGCGGCGGACGAGTTGAAGGCGGACGCCGTCGTGGTGGGCGCGTCGGAATCGGCCGGGCACCGGTTCGTCGGATCGGTGGCGATCCGGCTGGTGAAAGCGGGTCGTTGGCCCGTCACGGTGGTCCCCTGACCTCTGCGGAATCCTTCCTTCCGCCAAACGGCACGCCTTCTTCCGCAGCGGCTCCGGCTGAGTCATCATGAGCGCCCGTCAGCGACGGCCGTCAGCGAAGAGGTGACTCATGGCAAGGCTCCGGGTGGGCGAGGGCGTACTGCGTCGCAAGCCGATCGAGCAGATCGACGAACGGAGCCCCGCAGGGGAGGCCACCGCTCAGCTCACCAGAACGCTCGGGCTGTGGCAGCTCACCGCGATCGGTGTGGGCGGCATCATCGGGGCGGGCATCTTCACCCTCGCCGGCACCGTGGCCAACGGCACCGCCGGTCCCGCCGTCCTGATCTCGTTCCTCATCGCGGGCGTGGCGAGCGCGGCCGCCGCGTTCAGCTACGCGGAGTTCGCGGGGCTGATCCCGAAGGCCGGGTCCGCGTACACCTACGGGTACGCGGTGCTCGGCGAGCTGGTGGGCTGGTTCATCGGCTGGGACCTGCTGCTGGAGTACACCGCGATCGTGGCGGTGGTCGCGATCGGCATCTCCGGCTACTTCAGCTTCCTGCTCGGGGAGCTGGGGCTGGACGTGCCGAAGTGGATGCTGGGCGCGCCCGGCACCGGCGACGGCCACAAGGTGGACCTGTTCGCCGCGCTGCTCTGTCTGCTGGTCGCGTACCTGCTGACCCTCGGCATCAGGAACGCGGCCCGCTTCGAGACGGTCGTGGTGGTCCTGAAGGTCCTGGTGGTCCTGCTGGTCATCGGCGTGGGCGTCTTCCACATCAACACCGCCAACTACCACCCCTTCTTCCCGTTCGGGGTGAGCGGTGCCTTCACGGGCGCGGCCACGGTGTTCTTCGCGGTCTTCGGCTACGACGCCATGTCGACGGCCGCCGAGGAGTCCAAGGACGCCCAGCGCCACATGCCGAAGGCGATCCTGTACTCCCTGGCCATCTCCATGGCCCTCTACGTGGCGGCGTGCCTGGTGCTGACGGGGATGCAGAGCTACGAGGACATCGACCCGGAGTCCGGTTTCTCCACGGCCTTCAAGGCGGTGGGCCTCAGCGGGCTCGCCGACGTGATCGCGGTGGGCGCCATCATCGGGATCCTGACCGTCATGTTCACCTTCATGCTCGGGGTGACCCGGGTCTGGTTCTCGATGAGCCGGGACGGGCTGCTGCCGAAGTGGTTCGCCAAGACCCACCCCACCCGGCACGTCCCGACCCGGGTGACCTGGATCGTCGGGGTGGCCTCGGCGGCGATCGCCGGGTTCCTGCCGATCGGCGAGGCCGCCGAGCTGACCAACATCGGCATCCTGCTGGCGTTCGTGGTGGTGTGCATCGCCGTGATCGTGCTGCGTTACAAGCAGCCCGACCTGCCGCGTACGTTCCGCACCCCCGGGATGCCGTTCGTCCCGGCCCTCGGTGTGGTGTTCTCGATCTGGCTGATCACCTTCCTCCAGTGGCAGACCTGGGCGCGGTTCGCGGTGTGGTTCCTGGTCGGGCTGGTCATCTACTTCGGCTACTCCTACCGGAAGTCGGAGATGGCGAGGACGACCGGGACGGGCCCGGGGACGAAGAAGTCCTGAGCGCGGCCCCGGCTCCCCGTGGCGGCGTCCGCCGACGGGCCCGGGCCACGGGCGGCCGGGGCGCGCCGCCGGTGCTCCGGGCCCGTCGCCCGTACACACATCGCACCGCCCGACCGTTCACCGCACCATTCGCCGCACTGTGCGACCGCTCGTCGCACGGCGGGGCCCACCGCCTGTTCCTCGGCGCCCCGATGCGTTCGTATACGCCCGTCGGCAGCGAAGCGGCAGTGCCTCGGCGGGAAGGGCGTTCACGATGACCACCACGACGGACGAGCGGACCCTCGCGGACCTCCAGCGGGAGCACGGTGCCGCGCTCTTCCGCTTCCTGCTGGGGCTGACCTTCGGCGACCGGCAGCGGGCCGAGGACCTGCTCCAGGAGACGCTGGTGCGCGCCTGGCAGCATCCGGAGGCGTTCGACGCCCCGTACGCGTCGATGCGGCCCTGGCTCTTCACCGTGGCGCGGCGGCTCGCGATCGACGCGCGCCGGTCCCGGCAGGCCCGCCCGGCCGAGGTCGGCGACGTGGTGCTGGAGACGGCCGCGGACGGGGAGGACACCGCCGAGGCCACGGTCTCGGCCCTCGACGTGCGCGAGGCGGTGCGCGCCCTGAGCCCGGACCACCGCGAGGTCCTCGTCCAGATGTACTTCCGCGGGCTCACCGTGAACGAGACGGCCCAGGCGCTCGGCATTCCGCCGGGCACGGTCAAGTCCCGGTCCTACTACGCGCTGCGCCGGCTCGCCCGCAGTCTTCCGGGCTACTCCAGCAGCTCCTCCTCGGCGAGCAGGGCGAGCAGCGGGACGGCCTCCGCGACCTGCACGTAGTCGGCGGCGCAGCCGTCGCAGGTCTGCAGGTGGCGGCAGACCTCACGGGCCTCGCCGGCCGTGAGCGCGTCGAGAACATAGGCACCGAGCAACTGCCGCACGTGCGGGTCCTTCCCGGGATCGGCGCTCATCGCATCCTCGTGTCGTGTGCGGACCCGGTCGGGACGGATCCTGCCCTTCTGGCCACGCGGGGCGCGCTCCCCCGGTTCAATGCTGCGTGGAGCCCGGTGGCGAGAACGGAAAGAGGCGAGACGGGATGTGCCCGGAACGTCAGGACGGAACCCAGGGGGGCGGGCTGCTGATCCCGATGGCCTGGATGTACGCCGAGTACCTCGCCGACGGGATACTGCGGACCGGTGATCTGATGGAGCCGTCCACACTGGAGTACCGCGCGGGGCGGGACGCGCTCGCGCTCACCGTCTTCCTCCGCGACGACATGGTGGTGGCCGGTGAACTGCCCGCGGCCCGGCTGGACGAGCTGCGGCTGCTGACGGCGTACGGGGTCGCCTGGCGCGGCTGGGTCCGCGAACGGCTCGACGCGCTCGGCGGGGACCCCGGTCCCGGGGCGGAGGGCGGAAGCCCCGATCTGGCACTGGCCCGTGCGGCCTGGCGGTGGCTGGAGGAGACCGAGCTGCTGGCGGCCGATCTGGACGCGATCGGTCCGCGGGCCCGGGGGCCGCTGGGCGACGGGGCGGACGCGGAGGAGGCCGTCCAGGTGTGGACACCGGCCTGGCAGTTGGGTCTGCCGCTGGGACATCTGGCGATCCAGTTGCACTGAGCGCTCCGTCCGCCGGTCAGGAACCGTGCACGCCGGCACGGTACTTCGGCAGCCGCACCGTGATCTTCATCCCGGCGCCGACGCCCGTCTCGATGACGAGCCCGTAGTCGTCCCCGTAGACCTGGCGCAGCCGCTCGTCGACGTTGAGCAGTCCGATGCCGGTGGAGGGGCCGCCCTCGCCGCGCAGGATCTGGCGCAGCCGCCGCGGGTCCATGCCGGCGCCGTCGTCCTCGATGACGACCTCGGCCTCGGAACCGGCGTCGAAGGCGCTGATGGTGATGTGGGTCGGGGTCTCCTCCGTGCGGCCGGTGCCGAGCGGGCGGGGCGGGGCGGCCGATCCTTCGAGGCCGTGCTTGACGGCGTTCTCGACCAGCGGCTGGAGGCAGAGGAAGGGCAGGGCGACGGGCAGCACTTCGGGGGCGATCTGGAGGGTGACCGCGAGCCGTTCGCCGAAGCGGGCCCGTACCAGCGCCAGGTACTGGTCGATGGAGTGGAGCTCGTCGGCGAGGGTGGTGAAGTCGCCGTGGCTGCGGAACGAGTAACGGGTGAAGTCGGCGAATTCCAGCAGGAGTTCGCGGGCCCGTTCCGGGTCGGTGCGGACGAACGAGGCGATGGCGGCCAGTGAGTTGAAGATGAAGTGCGGGGAGATCTGGGCCCGCAGCGCCCTGATCTCGGCCTCGATGAGCTGGGTGCGGGAGCGGTCCAGTTCGGCGAGTTCCAGCTGTACGCAGACCCAGCGGGCCACCTCCCCGGCGGCCCTGGCCAGTACCGCGGACTCGCGCGGGGCGTAGGCGACGAGGGTGCCGAGCACCCGGTGGTCGACGGTGAGCGGTACGGCCACGGCCCAGCGCAGCGGGCAGTCCAGGTCGTCGCAGTCGCTGGCGAAGGCGGTGTCCCGGCCGCTGTCGAGGAGGTCGCGCACCTGGTCCATGACGTGCCGGCCGTGGTGCTCGCCCGCGCCGTCCCAGACCAGCACCCGGTCGCGGTCGGTGAGGCAGAGCGCGTCGGTGCCCAGCAGCGAGCGCAGCCCGCGGGCGGCCTTGCGGGCGCTCTCCCCGGTGAGTCCGGCGCGCAGCGGCGGCGCGGCGAGCGAGGCGGTGTGCAGGGTCTCGAAGGTGGCGTGCTCGACGGGGGTGCCGACGTCGCTGGTGCGGACGGGCCGGGCGGTGCGGCGGCCGAGCAGGAAGGCCGCTGTGAGCAGCAGGAGCACGAGCAGGACGAGTACCGCGTGGGCGGCGCCGGTCATCGGGGTCCCCCGGGGGTCATCGGTGCCTGCCGGAGGCCAGTGTCTCCGGGAGGTGGAAGCGGGTCATGGCGGCGTTGGTGCCGGGAGGGATGCGGCCGGGCGTGGCCAGGGAGACCAGGACCATCGCGAGGAAGCCGACCGGCACCGACCAGACGGCGGGCCAGGCGAGCAGGGCGTGGGCCCAGCCCGGCGGGCGCACCGCGCCGCTGACGGTGATGGTGACGGCCAGGAACGCGGAGCCGCCGCCGAGCAGCAGTCCGGCGATCGCGCCGGGCGGGGTGAGCCGCCGCCACCAGATGCCGAGGATCAGCAGCGGGCAGAAGGAGGACGCCGAGACGGCGAACGCCATCGCCACCGAGTCGGCCACCGGCACCCGGCTGACCAGCAGCGAACCGGCCAGCGGAACGCACATGGCGAGCACGGTGGCGAGCCGGAAGTGCCGGACCCCGCGCGAGGGGAGCACGTCCTGCGTGATGACCCCGGCGACGGCCATCGTGAGGCCGGACGCGGTCGACAGGAACGCGGCGAAGGCGCCGCCCGCGACCAGTGCGCCGAGCAGGTCCCCGCCGAGGCCGCCGATGACCCGGCCGGGCAGCAGCAGCACGGCCGCGTCCGCGTCCCCGCCCCGGATCAGCTCGGGGGCGTACAGCCTGCCCAGGGCGCCGTAGACCGGGGGCAGCAGGTAGAACACGCCGATGAGGGCGAGGACGACAACCGTCGTGCGGCGGGCGTCGCGGCCGTTGGGGCTGGTGTAGAAGCGGACGACGACGTGCGGCAGGCCCATGGTGCCCAGGAACGTCGCGATGATCAGCCCGTACGTGGCGTACATCGGGTGTTCGGCGCGGAAGACGGAGAGCTGTTCGTCGAAGGCGGCGCGGGGCCGCCCGTCGCCCTGCCAGGCGAGGACCAGGAAGATCGCGGGGACGAGGAGGGCGGTCAGTTTCAGCCAGTACTGGAAGACCTGTACGAAGGTGATGGACCGCATGCCGCCCGCGGCGACGGCGAGGACGACGACCGCCGCCACGAGCACGTCGCCGAGCCAGCCGGGCGCCCCGGTGAGGATCTTCAGCGTCAGCCCGGCGCCCTGGAGCTGCGGTACGAGGTAGAGCCAGCCCGCCGCGACCACGAAGACGCTCACCAGTCTGCGCACCTGGCGCGATTCCAGTCTCCCCTCGGCGAAGTCGGGCAGGGTGTACGCCCCCGAGCGGCGCAGCGGCGCGGCGACGAAGACCAGCAGCACCAGGTAGCCGGCGGTGTAGCCGACCGGGTACCAGAGCATGTCCGGGCCGTGCACGAGGACCAGTCCCGCGATGCCGAGGAAGGAGGCGGCGGAGAGGTACTCGCCGCTGATGGCGGCGGCGTTGAGGCGGGGCCGTACGGTGCGTGAGGCGACGTAGAAGTCGGAGGTGGTCCGGGAGATCCGGAGTCCGAAGCCGCCGACGAGGACGGTGGCGAGGACGACGACGGCGACGGCCGCCACCGCGTACGTACGGCTCACTGCGCGGAGCGGCCTTCCACGAGCCGGGCGAAGTCGTGTTCGTTGCGCTCGGCCCGGCGCACGTACCACCGGGCGATCAGGACGAGCGGCGGATAGGCGGCGAATCCGAGGACGGCCCAGACGAGTGCGGAACTGTGCAGGGCCTCGAAGACCAGCGGCAGCGTCCCGACGACCACGGCGAGGACGCCGAACGCGGTGAGTCCGGCGCGCAGTTGGCTGCGCACCAGGGAACGGACGTACGCGCCGCCGAGCGCGGTCTGCTCGTCGATCTCCGACTGGGTGCGGTAGCGCGGCAGCGGGCGCACCCGTCGGGGCTCCCCCGTCACCACTTCGCGCCGGGGTGTGGGCTCTGCGGACATGGGCCCGGAGTGTACGCAGCCCCGGTCCTTCGTGGGAAGGGGAACGATTCCCGGTAGGGCCTGGTCAGCGGCCGGTGCGGCGCATCAGCAGATCGCGCAGCGCGCGGGTGTGGCGGCGGCTGACGGCGAGCTCCGCGGCGCCGATGCGCACGCTCATGCTGCCCGCGTCCAGCCGGAGCTCGTCGATCCGGCTCAGCGCGACGAGGTGGCGGCGGTGGATGCGGACGAAGCCGCGCGAGCGCCAGCGCTCCTCCAGGGTGGTGAGGGGGACGCGGACCAGGTGGCTGCCGGTCGCGGTGTGCAGCCGGGCGTAGTCGCCCTGGGCCTCGGCGTAGGCGATGTCGTCGATCGGGACGAACCGGATCACTCCCCCGAGTTCCACCGGTATCTGGTCGCCCGCGGTGTCGAGGACGGGCGCGGAACGGTCGCCGACCTGTTCGGCCACCCGGCGCACCGCCTCGGCCAGGCGTTCGCGGCGCACGGGCTTGAGGACGTAGTCGACGGCCTTCAGGTCGAACGCCTGGACGGCGAATCCCTCGTGCGCGGTGACGAAGACGATGAGGGGCGGTGCCGCGAAGCCGGCCAGCAGCTGGGCGACGTCGAGGCCGGTGAGGCCCGCCATGTGGATGTCCAGGAACACCACGTCGATGGCCGCCGGGTGGTCCGGGCCCGCCTCGACGGCGCTGCCGATGCGGCGCAGCGCCTCGGTGGCCCCGGTGGCCCCCTCCGCGCTGCGGACGCGGGGATCGGCGCGCAGCAGGTAAAGGAGTTCTTCCAGGGCTGGTTCTTCGTCGTCGACGGCCAGTACGCGCAGCATGGGCCGGAGTGTAGACCGACCACCGGAGGAGCCGTTGAACACTCGTTCAGAGGCCGTAGACGCGTTCGGCCGTGGTGGCGAGGACGCGGACGCGTTCGTCCTCGCCGAGGTCGCCGATCAGGGTGCGGGCCGTGTCGACGACCTCCTGGTACGTCGCCGCGAGCCGGCACACGGGCCAGTCCGAGCCGAACATCAGCCGGTCGGGGCCGAAGGCGTCGAGGACGGTGTCTGTGTAGGGGCGCAGGTCGCTCACGGTCCAGGAGCGCACGTCGGCCTCGGTGACCAGGCCGGAGAGTTTGCACACGGTGTTGGGACGGGCGGCGAGGGCCCGCAGGTCGTCGGCCCAGGGGCGCAGCGCACCGGTGGCGACGGGCGGTTTGCCCGCGTGGTCGAGCACGAAGGTCAGCTCGGGCAGCAGGGTCGCGGCCCGGACGGTCGCGGGCAACTGGGGGGCCCGGACGACGAGGTCGTAGACGAGTCCGGCGTCGGCGACGGCGCGCAGTCCGCGCCGTACGTCGGGGCGCAGCAGCCAGTCGGGGTCGGGTTCGCCCTGGACCTGGTGGCGGATGCCGACGAGCCGGTCGCCGCCGGGCAGTTCGCGCAGCGCGGCCAGGGTGTCGGCGACGTCCGGGGCCGTGAGGTCGCACCAGCCGACGACGCCCGCGACGAGGTCGCTGCCGTGGGCGAGGGCCAGGAACTCGGGCGTCTCCTCGGGGACGGTGACGGTCTGGACGAGGACGGTGGCCCGCACCCCGGCGGCGCGCGCCTCGGGCTCCAGGTCGGCGAGGGTGAAGTTACGCCGGAGCGGGGCGAGTTCGTCGCCGGTGATCCAGTCCTGGTCGCGCACCGACAGGTCCCACACGTGGTGGTGGGCGTCGACGATCCCTTCCCGGCCGGTCATGGTCAGAGCTCCCAGGCCACGGGGAGGCCGGCCTGCGCGCCGTCCGAGGAGTAGTTGTGCGCGACGTCGAGGAGCTGGTCCATCCGGGCCTGCCAGGCGACGTTGACGGGGAGCTTCTCCAGCCGGGCGAGGAGGGCGGCGTAGTCCTCGCAGTCGATGACGTGGAAGAGGTCGGTGCCGCTGCGCCAGATCGTCCAGGAGGTGGCACCCGCCGCGCGGATCGCGTCGGTCAGCTCCGCGGGGACCTCGCGGTGCGCGGCCTCGTACTCCTCGATGCGGTCGGCGCGGACCTTGGTGTGCAGGGCGATTCTCATGTCAGTGTCCGTTCTCGGTCAGCAGGCCCTCGGCGCGCAGTTCGTCCCAGAGTCCGTCCGGGACCTCGCGCCGGAGCAGGGCGGCGGCGTCGCGCACCTCGTCCGGGGAGCGGGTGCCGACGAGCACTCCGGCGACGGCCGGGTGGGCGAGCGGGTAGTGGAGGGCGGCGGCCCGCAGCGGGACGCCGTGGTTCTCGGTGACGGCCCTGAGGCGCAGCGCCCGGTCCAGGAGGGCCTGGGGCGCGGCCGTGTAGTCGTACGTGGCGCCGGGGCGCGGGTCGGCGAGCAGCCCGGAGTTGAAGACCCCGCCGACGACCACGCCTCGGCCCCGGGCGGCCGCCTCGGGCAGCAGTTCGGTCAGGGCGGACTGGTCGAGGAGGGTGTGGCGCCCGGCGCAGAGCACCACGTCGACGTCGGTGTCGCGCAGGAACCGGGTCAGCATCTCCGTCTGGTTCATCCCGGCACCGATGGCGCCGACGAGCCCCTGCGCGCGCAGCCTCTCCAGCTCCGGGTACGCCTCGCGGAAGGCGGGCCCGGCGTGGTCGTCGGGGTCGTGCAGGTACACGATGTCGATGCGGTCGAGGCCGAGCCGTTCCAGGCTGTCCTCGATGCTGCGGCGTACGCCGCCGGCGCTGAAGTCCCAGCGGCGGCGGTGGGTGGCGGGGACGGCGAAGCCCTCGGAGAGGCCGTCGCCCGCGGCCTTCGCGACGGCGTCCGGGGGCAGCGGGTCGAGCACCCGTCCCACCTTCGTGGACAGCACGAACGCGTCGCGGGGCCGGTCGCGCAGGGCCTCGCCCAGCCGCCGTTCGGAGAGGCCGAGTCCGTAGTGCGGGGCGGTGTCGAAGTAGCGGACGCCCTCGTCCCAGGCGGCGTCGACGGCGGCGGCGGCCCGTTCGGGGTCGACCGCGGTGAAGAGATTGCCGATGGCGGCCGCCCCGAAGGACAGTTCGGTGATCTCGACCGCGCTGTTGCCCAGCCTGTTGCGCCGCATGCCTCCGCCGCCCTCCCCGATGATCGCTTCGTGCACACAGCGAATATTCATCGGATCACTTGGCCGCGTCAACACCTCCGATGTCATGAACTACGGCTCTTTCGCGGAAATCTGTCCGATCTCTAACCGCCGGAATACGGAGGCCCGGTCCGCGCGGGCCCCGTGGTCCTTGCAGGTCCGGTGCCCCACCCGGGCCCCGGACCACGCGGGCCCCGGGAAGGCGGGCCTTTGGGAGGGCAGCGCCGTTCACCCCCGCGGCAGCAGCGCGAGCAGTTCGGCCACTTCCTCGTCGGCGCAGTGCGCCAGCCGCTCCAGGTCGGGCAGCGCCTTGCCGTCCGCCACCAGCCCGACCCGCACCCGGCCGCCGTAGGTGGACAGCGCGACGGCGAGGGACTGGCCGCGGGCCAGCGGCGCCATCGGGTAGACGGCGCGCAGCGGGCAGCCGCCGAGCGAGAGCTCCGAGCGCGGCAGGGGCACGCTGGTGACCAGGACGTCGAAGAGCATCCTGGCCGCGTTCCCGGCGAGGGGGGCCCCGAAGCGGTGGGCCAGCAGGGGCAGTTGGTCGGCGAGCACGGCGACCGCGCCGGCGCCCTTGAGGGGGCCCGCGGCCTTGTTGCGGTCCATGGCCGCGCGGACGTCGTGGAGCCGTCTCCACGGGTCGGGCTCGCGGACCGGGAGTTCCAGCAGATAGCCGGAGAGCCTGTTCCCGGTCGCGGCGGCCTGTCCCGGCCGGCGGCGGGAGACCGGCACCAGGGCGCGCGGGTCCTCCTCGGGCAGCGACTCGCCGCGTTCGTGCATCCAGCGGCGCAGCGCGCCGGCGACGACCGCGAGCAGGACGTCGTTGGTCGTGCCGCCGGCCACGCGGCGGACCCGCCGGACGGCGTCGAGGTCCAGGTCCGCGGTGGCCAGCCGTCGGGTGCCGCTGGAGCTCGCGGTGAGGGCGGGCGCGCCGCGCGGGTCGAGGCGGCTGGCCCGCACCATGGAGGCACCCACCCCGAACGCCCGTCCGAGGTCCTCGATCCGGCCCAGCGCGAGCCCGGCCACCTGGCGCGGGCCCGGCATCCAGGAGCGGGGCGGGACGGTGCGCGCCCGCCGGGTGACCGCACCACCGTGCGGGCGGCCCGTCACGGAGGCGATCTCGTCGAAGATCCCGGCACCGATGGCGACCGCGCGCATCCCGTCGGCCAGCGCGTGATGGAGCTTGACCAGCACCGCGAAGGGGCCGTCGCCGGAGCCGCCGATCACGTACATCTGCCAGGGCGGCAGGCCCCGTTCGAGCGGGCGCTCCATCAGCTCGCCGGCGAGCCGGGTGGCGGCCGCCATGAAGGCGCCGCCCTCGTCGCCGGACTCCGCCCCGGTCAGCCGTACCCGTTCGACGTGCCGGCGCACGTCGAAGTCCTTGTCCACGAACCAGGCGGCGCCGCCGACCGGCAGCAGCACGTCCCGCACCCGCATCCGCAGCCGGGGGATGGCGGCGGCGCGGGCGCCCAGCAGTTCCAGCACACCGTCCGCACCGGTGCCGTGCGCCGGGCCGGGCGCCGGGGAGAAGACGGCGAGCGCGCCGAGGTGCATCGGGTGGGCATCGGTCTCGAGGTGCCAGAAGGCCAGATCGAGGGGTGCCAGCAGCTCAGTTCCCACGGGTCCTCATGTCATCGAAGACAAATACTGACAAAGCCGCAGTCAATCGCTCGCACATGGTCACGGTCAAGCACAAACATGTCACTTTCCGTTACCGTCGAGTAGGGGTCGATCATCCGTCGACCACAGTCGGCGACATCCGGGCCGGACGGCCCGGCACCGCCCCCTCCGTCACTCCTGCGCCGGCATGACGAATTCGCACCAGACGCACTTGCCGCTCCCCCGCGACTCCACGCCCCACAGGTCCACCAGCCGGTCCACCAGCATCAGCCCCCGTCCGGACACCCCGGCCTCCCCCGCGTCCCGGCGCCTGGGCAGCGCGCTGGACCGGTCCTCGACATCGACCCGCAGGCGCCGTTCGGGCCCGGTGAGCACCCGGATCGTGACGATCGCCCCGCCGTCGGTGTGCATCAGCGCGTTGGTGATCAGCTCGTCGGCGGCCAGTTCGACCTCGTCGGCCCGCGCCTTGGCGCCCCAGGCCCGTACCGCGGCCCGGATCATGTGCCGTGCCGAGCTCAGCGCCTCCGGATCGCTCTGCGCGACGTGCTGCTGGAGCCGGCCGCCCGGCTGGGGCGCGTGGGCGGCCTTGCGGCGCAGCAGCAGCACCGCCACGTCGTCCTCGCCCCGGCGCTCGTCGACCTCCTCGCAGAGCCGGTCGGCCAGCTTCTGGAGATCCTGCGGGCCGTTGCGCACCAGGGCGGTCAGCAGCTGCATGCCCTCGTCGAGGTCCGCGCCGGGCAGTTCCACCAGACCGTCGGTGAACATCACCAGGGTCTGCCCGGGGTCCAGCTCCACCGTGCTCACCGGGTACTCCAGCCGCCCGAACTCGGCGGAGAGCCCCAGCGGCAGCCCGCCCTCCACGGGCAGCCGGCGGCAGGAGCCGTCACCCTCGCGCACCAGCGGGTCGACGTGGCCGGCCCGGACCAGCTGGACCACCCCGGTCGTCAGGTCGGCCTCGGCGTAGGTGCAGGTCGCGAAGCGGTCCGTGTCCAGCTCGTGGAGGAAGACGGAGGCGCGGGCCATCACCGTGGCGGGGCTGTGGCCCTCGGCCGCGTAGGCGCGCAGCACGATGCGCAGCTGCCCCATGACGGCCGCGGCGTGGGTGTCGTGGCCCTGCACGTCCCCGATGACGGCCCCGACCCGGCCGCCGGGCAGCGGGATGACGTCGTACCAGTCGCCCCCGATGTCCCGGCCCAGCCGGGCCGAGCGGTACCGGACGGCGACCTGCGCGCCCGGCACGTCCGGGATGCGGCGCGGCAGCATGGCCTGCTGGAGGCCCTCGGCGAGATCGTGCTCCTGCTCGTAGAGCATGGCCCGCTGCAGGCTCTGCGCGATGGAGCTGCCGAGCGCGACCAGCAGGTTGCGCTCGTCGCCGGTGAAGCCGTCCTTGTCGCTGTAGAGCAGGCCGAGCGCGCCGATGGGCCGGGCCTGGGCGATCAGCGGCAGATAGGCGGCGGAGGTGATGCCGAGGTGGCTGATGTGGGGCCACAGGATCGGGTACGAGGTGGCGAAGTCGGTGGCGGACTCGATGAAGCGCGGCGAGAGCGTGCGCACGACCTCGCTCATCGGGTACTGCTCGTCCGTGCGGGTGTATCGGGTGCCGGGCACGAACGAGTCCTCCGGCCCGTCGGCCACCAGATGGATGCGCCCGGCCTCGATCAGTCCCATGACCAGGCTGGTCGCCCCGAGGTGCGCCAGGCCCTGGGAGTTCTTCAGCACGTCGATGACGTCCCGGACGGTGCGGGCGTGGGCCAGCGCGGCCGTGGTGCCGTCCACCAGGCTGGTGCGGCGCCGGCGCTCCAGGTCCAGTTCGCGGCGGGCCGTGGAGTCGGACAGTTCCTGCGTCGCGTCGCGGACGATGCCGATGATGCGCCGGGGGCGGCCGGTCCCGTCGCGCCGGATGAAGCCCTGGGTGTGGGTCCAGCGCAGGCTGCCGTCGCGCCTGCGGAGCCTGAAGTACGCGCCGTAGTTGGCCTGCCCGCTCTTGAGGGCCTGCGAGACCATGGCGTCGAGCCGGACGCCCTCGTCCGTCGGCACCCGGAGCTTGAGGGTCTCCGGCCGGTCGTCGTATTCCTCGGCCCGCAGGTCGAACACGGCGAGGGCGGGCCGGTCCATGTGCATCAGGCCACTGTCGAGGTCCCAGTCGAAGCTGCCCATACGGTTCAGGGCGAGGCTGAGATCCGGGTGGGCGGGCCAGTCGTCCGGGAGTGACAGGGCACCCGCTACCCGATCATCCATGTGGGTCACTCTGCCATCATTTGTCCGATTCTTCGAGCGAACTGCACGGCAGGAGGCGGAATCCGACGGCTCCGGAACCGCTTCGCTCCGCACCCGGGTGATCGACGTCACGAGACCGAATGTCTCGCAGAACGAACCATCCCGGGATGACGGACGGGTAACGGATACGGTGTGCGTGAAGCGCAGTAAGCCCAGCCTTACCTTTACCCCGCGCATCACCGTCCGCATCCGCTCGTTCTAAGGACCAGCACCTCCATGACCCGCCCCGTCCGCGTCGCCATAGTCGGAGCCGGCCCCGCCGGCATCTACGCAGCGGACGCGCTGCTGAAATCCGAGGCCGCCCAGGACCCGGGTGTTTCGATCGACCTGTTCGAGCGGATGCCCGCCCCCTTCGGCCTGATCCGCTACGGAGTGGCCCCGGACCACCCCCGGATCAAGGGCATCGTCCAGGCACTCCACCAGGTCCTCGACAAGCCGCAGCTGCGGCTCTTCGGCAATGTCGACTACCCCAACGACATCGGCCTGGACGACCTGCGTTCGTTCTACGACGCGGTGATCTTCTCCACCGGCGCCGACGCGGACCGCGCGCTCGACATCCCGGGCCACGACCTGGAGGGCTCCCACGGCGCCGCCGACTTCGTCTCCTGGTACGACGGCCACCCCGACGTGGCGCGCACCTGGCCCCTGGAGGCCGAGAAGGTCGCCGTGCTGGGCGTGGGCAACGTGGCCCTGGACGTGGCGCGCATCCTCGCCAAGACGGCGGACGAGCTGCTGCCGACCGAGATCCCCGCCAACGTCTACGAGGGCCTCAAGGCCAACAAGGCCCTGGAGGTGCACGTCTTCGGGCGCCGCGGCCCGGCGCAGGCCAAGTTCAGCCCGATGGAGCTGCGGGAGCTGGACCACTCGCCGAACATCGAGGTCATCGTCAACCCCGAGGACATCGACTACGACGCGGGCTCGATCGAGACCCGGCGGGGCAACAAGCAGGCCAACATGGTGGCCTCCACGCTGGAGAACTGGGCCATCCGCGACGTCGGCGACCGGCCGCACAAGCTGTTCCTGCACTTCTTCGAGTCCCCGGTGGAGATCCTCGGCGAGGACGGCCGGGTCGTCGGCCTGCGCACCGAGCGGACCGAGCTGGACGGCACCGGCAACGTCAAGGGCACCGGCACCTTCACCGACTGGGACGTGCAGAGCGTCTACCGCGCGGTCGGCTACTACTCGCGGGAGCTGCCGAAGCTCCCGTTCGACGTGGTCTCCGGCACCGTTCCGCACGCCGCGGGGCGGGTCCTGGACGGCGGGGAGCACATGACCTCGGTGTACGTCACGGGCTGGATCAAGCGCGGTCCGGTCGGCCTCATCGGCCATACCAAGGGCGACGCCAACGAGACGGTGGCCTGCCTGCTGGAGGACCGGGCCGAGGGCCGGCTGCCCGCCCCCGTACGGCCCGAGCCGGAGGCCGTCACCGCCTTCCTGGAGGAGCGCGGCGTCCGCTACACCACCCGTGAGGGCTGGCACCGCCTGGACGCGCACGAGCAGGCCCTGGGCGCCGAGCAGGGACGCGAGCGGATCAAGGTCGTGGAGCGCGAGGCCATGCTGGACGCCTCCGAGCCCCGCGACTGACCGGACGGACGCCCCGTACGTCTGCCCCGTACGTCCGCCCGTCCCGCCGGCGGACGTACGGACGGGCGGCCCCGCCCCCTCGGCGAAGCCGCCCGTCCGCATTCCTCCGCCCCCGGAGCACCGCCCCGGGGGCGGTTTCGCCGCCTCAGCGTCCCTGGAGCGACCTGACGTTGTCCCCGAAGGTCCAGCCCCTCGAACCGTCCCAGTTGAGCGACCAGGTCATCAGGCCCTTGAGGCCGTTGCCGTAGTGGTTCCAGGCCTGCGCGACCTGACCCGTCGACATGTGGCCGCCGCCCGCGCCCGGCTGGGCCGGCAGCCCCGGCACCTGCTTGTCGTAGGGGACCTTGATCGTGGTGCCCTGGATGACGAGCCCCTTGTTCAGACAGTCCGTCTGCTTCGTGAAGCCCTCGACCGTGCCGGCGGAGTACGAGTCGCCGGAGCAGCCGTACATGCTGCCGTTGTAGTACTGCATGTTCAGCCACCACAGGCGGCCGTTGTCCGCATACTTCTTCACGATGGGCAGGTACGCGCCCCAGATCGAGCCGTACACGATGCTCCCGCCGGTGACGTAGGCGGTCTCCGGGGCCATCGTCAGACCGAAGTTCGACGGCATCCGTTCGAGCACGCCGTCGATGATGCGGATCAGGTTGGCCTGCGAGGCCGACAGTTGGTTGATGTTGCCGCTGCCGGTCAGGCCGGTCTCGATGTCGATGTCGATGCCGTCGAAGTTGTACTTCTTGAGGATCGGCACGATCGTCTCGACGAACCGGTCGGCTACGGCCGTGGAGTTGAGGTCGATGCCGGCGGTCGCGCCGCCGATGGACATCAGGGTGGTGAGCCCGGTCTCCTTCGCCCGGCACATCTCGGCCGGGGTCGGGACCTTCACGGTGGCGTCCATCCCGTCCTCCCACAGGACGGTGCCGTCCGACAGGATGACCGGGAAGGCCGCGTTGATCACGTTGTAGCCGTGCTGCGTGATCCGGCTGTCGGTGATCGGGATCCAGCCGAGCGGGGGGTGCACCCCGTTCGCCGCGCCGTCCCAGTTCTCCCAGTACCCCTGGAGGACCTTGCCCGCGGGCTTCGACTTGACGGCACAGGTGTCGTCCTGCGCCGCCGCGCTCGGTGTCGCGCCCACCAGCAGCTGTACGACACATGCCGCCGCGAGGCCGACCCCCAGCAGGCGCGATGTCCGTCCCAACATACCCAGTTCCCTTCGTGTCGCCGCCGGACCGTTCCCGGCGGCGGCACCCGCCCGGGGAACGGTCCGGCACGGGGCGCGCCAGACACATGGAAGTCATGCTCCTGACAACGCTGTACGGATTCCTGCACCTCACGGTGGGCCACACGCTAAAGAGGTCCAGACCTTCCGTCAATAGGTCTGGACCAAAGAGGGGAACCCCGGACCCCGACCCGCCCCCGGGCCACCCCTCCGGGGGCGGTTTGTCGCCACACAAAGGCTTAGCTTAGGCTTGCCTAACCCTTTGCGGTCTGCATCGGACGTGCTCCGCGCGTTCCGGCTGCGACCGCCATGTCGGCGACCCCGCTCACCGACACGGGGCCCGTTGCTCCATCCGCCAAACCTGAGGAACCTCCATGTCCCGGTTCACCCGCGCGCGTCACCGGACGTTCGCCGCAACTGCCGCCGCCGCGGCCCTCGTTCTCGCCCTCGGTGGCTGCTCGTCGAACGGCGGGGACGAGAAGGACTCCGGCGCGTCCGGGAAGAGCGGCGGGGCGTTCCCCGTCTCCATCAAGAGCGCGCTCGGCACGGCCGAGATCAAGGAGCGGCCCGAACGGGTCGTCACCCTCGGCCAGGGCTCGGCCGAGACCGCCATCGCGCTCGGCCACACCCCGGTGGGCGTCGAGAAGTACGAGTGGGGAAGCGACAAGACGGGCTACCTGCCCTGGGTCCACGAGGCGGTGAAGAGGTCCGGCGACAAGCTGCCGACCCAGTTCACGGGCGGCGAGGACATCGACTTCGAGGCGATCACCGAGCTGGAGCCGGACGTCATCCTCGCGCCGTGGTCCGGGATCACTCAGAATGACTACGACATCCTCAAGGACATCGCCCCCACCGTCGCCTACCCGGACCTGCCGTGGAGCACGGACTGGGACCAGCAGATCGAGATCATCGCCAAGGCGCTGGGGAAGCCCGACGAGGCGAAGACCCTCACCTCGAAGATCGAGAAGCAGCTGGCCGACGCGGCGGCGACCCGGCCGGACTACAAGAAGCACACGTTCTCGTACATCTACAACACCGGCCCCGGCACCCTCGGGGTGTTCAAGCCCGATGAGCAGCGCGTCAAGATGGTCTCCTCGCTCGGCCTCACGGTCGACCCGGTGGTGAACACCTTCAAGGAGACCAAGGGCACCGACTCCGCGCTCATCGGCCTGGAGAACGCGGAGAAGCTGAAGGACAGCGACCTGGTCTTCACCTTCTACACGGACGACAAGTCCCGCAAGGAGATCGAGGCGCAGCCGCTGTACGCGGCCATCCCCGCGGTCAAGAGCGGCGCCGTGGTGGCCGGCGAGGACAACTCCTTCGTCACCGCCTCCTCGATCATCAACCCGCTCACCGTGCCGTGGGTGATCGACCGTTACCTGCCGCTGATCGACAAGGCCGTCGAGGCCGCCGACAAGGGCTGAGGCCGAACCCCGCACCCATGGCCACCACCACGCACGCACCGCCGGGCGGTGCCGGTACCTCGCGGACCGGCACCGCTCGGCAGGCGTTCTCCGTCCTGCTCGCGCTCGCCCTCCTCGTGCTCGCCGTGCTCGCGAGCGTCATGTTCGGCAGCCGCACCACCTCGTTCGGCGATGTGCTGGACGTCCTGTCCGGCACCGCGGACCCGAATGTCACCACCATCGTCGAGAGCCGCTTCCCGCGGACCGCGCTCGGCGTGCTGGCCGGTCTCTGCCTCGCCGTCGCGGGCACCCTCATGCAGGGGGTCTCCCGCAATCCGCTGGCCGACCCCGGCCTTCTCGGGATCAACGCGGGCGCGTCCGCGAGCATCGTCGCCGCGACGGCGTTCCTGGGGGCCTCGGGCAGCACGGAGACCATGTGGTGGGCGCTGCCCGGCGCGTTGCTCGCGGGGCTGCTCGTCCACGCGATCGGCTCGGCGGGGTCGGGCGGCGGGCTCGTCCGGCTCGTGCTCGCCGGGGCGGTGCTCTCCGCCGTGCTCACCGCGTTCGTCCAGGCGGTGACGCTGAGCCGGCCGCAGGTCTTCGACAGCTACCGGTACTGGGTCGTCGGGGCGCTCGGCGGACGGGACTTCGACGTCCTGTGGTCGGTCCTGCCGTTCGCGGTGGCCGGTCTGGTGACCGCCGCCGTGCTGGGGCCCGGCCTCAACGCGCTCGCGCTCGGCGACTCGACGGCGGCGTCCCTGGGGGCGCGTCCGGCGCTGGTGCGGGCGGGCGGGCTGCTCGCGGCCACCCTGCTGAGCGCGGCGGCGACGGCGGCGGTCGGTCCGATCGCCTTCGTCGGCCTGGCCGTGCCGCACGTGGTGCGGGCCGTGGTCGGCGTCGACTTCCGCATGCAGATCCTTTTCTCGGCGCTGGTGGGTCCGGCGCTGCTGCTCCTCGCGGACGTCGTGGGCCGGGTGGTCATGCGCCCGCAGGAGCTGATGGTCGGTGTCGTGACCGCGTTCATCGGGGCACCCGCACTGCTCGTCGCCGTACGCAGGATGAGGGGCACCGCATGACGTCGCATCAGGCCGCGGTCCGGGCCGCATCGCCCAGAAAGGTGCTGAGGATCGGCGGGAGGGTGGCCCTGCCGGTGCGGCGGGTGTCGGTGCTGACCGGCCTCGTCCTGCTGGTGCTGCTCGTGGCGGGCGCCGTCGCCACGCTGTCGCTCGGGCGGCTCGGCATTCCGCTCGCCGATCTGCCCGGGGCGGTGGCCGGCGGGGCCGAGGGCAAGGACGCGTTCGTCCTGGAGCGGCTGCGCGGCCCCCGGCTGACGGTGGCCGTGGGCACCGGTGCGGCGCTCGGGCTCTCCGGCGCCCTGTTCCAGTCCGTCACCCGCAATCCGCTCGGCAGCCCCGACGTGATCGGGCTGGCGTCCGGGGCCGGCGCGGGTGCGGCGATCGCCGCGCTGCTGTTCCCGGACACCGTTCCGGTGGCGCTCGGCGCGCTGCTCGGCGCCGTCCTCGCCATGGTTCTGGTCCACGTGTCGACCGGTACCGGATTCCGCAACCCGGCCCGGCTCGTCGTCGCGGGCATCGGGGTCGCCGCGATCGGCACCGCGATCACCCAGTACGTCGTCTACGCCATGGAGCGCGACCGGGCCGCCGTCCTCACCGCCTACGTCAACGGCAGTCTGTCGGCGCGGTCGTGGGAGGACGCCACCACGATCTGGCTGGTGCTGCTGGTCGTGGCGCCGCTCACCGCGCTGCTCTCGCGGCGGCTGGACATCGGGGAGATGGGCGACGACATCGCGGACGCGCTCGGGTCCGAGCCCCGCCGCACGAAGACGGCCGCCGTCGTGCTGGCGATCGTGCTCTCGGCGGCCGCCGTCGCCGTCGCCGGCCCCATCGCGTTCATCGCGCTGACGGCCCCCCAAGTCGCCAAGCGGATCACCCGGATCTCCGGCCCGCACCTGGCGCTGTCGGCCCTGACCGGCGCGCTGCTGCTGGTGCTCGCGGACCTGTGCGCCCAGCAGCTGACGCTCTTCGACAACCTGCCCGTCGGCATCTACACGATGGCCATCGGCGGCGGCTACCTCGGCTATCTGCTGGTACGGGAGTGGCGCCGGGGAGCCCTGTGAGGTCCGGCGCCGGACGCTGCGCCTCGTCCGGGCGGACGACGTAGGCGTACGGCGCCACGGCCCCTTCTCCGACGACGCACCCCGGGTCGTCCTCCCCCGCCGCCCGGCCCCCTCGCACGCCTCCAGCACGCGCCTTGAACACGTTCAAGAAAGCCCATAGAGTCGGCGCCGAACAGAGTTGAACACGTTCAAGTCAGGGGACGGCCGTGTCGGTGCTGGTCAATTCGATCGTGATGCTGGGCATGCTGGTGGTGGTTCCCGCGGGGCTGCGGCTGATCGCCGCGCCCGGACTGGACCGGATGCGGCGGCTGTGGCCGCTCTTCGCCGTCCCCGGCGCCCTCGCCCTGTGGCTGCCGCGCGGCACGGCCGCCACCGCACTGGCGCTCTGTTACGCGCTCGGAACCGTGCTCCTCGCCCTGCACGCCCCGCCCCGGCTGCTCCGCAGCCTCCGGGCCTCCGGGGCCCTTTCCGTGCCACCGGCCGAGATCGCCCTGCTCACCGCGCTGGTCACCCCGTCGATCGCCGCCACCGCGCTGGTCGCCGAACGCTCGGGGCACCCGCTCTTCGGTTTCGGGCTCGACATCCTCGCGCTGACCGTGCCGCACTTCCACTTCGCCGGGTTCGCCGCCGCACTCGTCGCGGGGCTCGTCTGCGGGATCGCCGACAGCCCAGCGGGCCGGTTCGCCGCGCTGAGCGTCCCGCTGGGCACCCTGCTCGTCCTGATCGGCTACTTCATCGGGGACCGGGCCGAGCTGGCCGGCGCGGTCGTCCTGACCGCGGGGATGTGGGCCGTCGCCCTCCTCACCTGGCGCCCGGTCCGCACCGGCCAGCGGGACCGGACCACCCGGGTGCTGCTCGCCGTCTCGTCCGCCGTGCTCGTCGTCACCATGGTGCTCGCCCTGAGCTGGGCGCTCGGCGAGGCCACCGGAATCCCGCACCCCACACTGACCTGGATGGCCGCCACCCACGGCCTCGGCAACGCCCTGGGCTTCGCCCTCTGCTCGCTGCTCGCCTGGCAGCGCCTCCGCACCGGCACCGACCACGAAAGCAGGACCGCATGAGCACCCTCACCTACCCCGAGGTCGGCGCCACCCGTCTCGGCCCGCTCCCCCACGGGTACCACCACCTCCACCACCGGACCCGGGTCGGGCGCGGCCGGGCCGACTTCGAGGCGGCGGGCACGGCGGTCACCGAATGGCGCATGCACCGCACCGGCGGGGCCCGAATCCGCGCGTCGGCGGACCGCGCCGAGGCCGGGGTCCGCGTGCAGGTGTCGCTGGGCCTCGGCCCGCTCCGGCTCACCGCCCCCTGCCGGGTCGTGTGGGCCGCGTACGAACAGGACCGCATCGGGTTCGCCTACGGGACCGAGATCCGGCACCCGGAACGCGGCGAGGAGTCCTTCGTGGTGGAGCTGGCGGACGACGGGACGGTGTGGTTCACCGTCCTGGCGTTCAGCCGCCCGGCCGTCTGGTACACCCGGCTCGCGGGCCCCCTCGTCCCGGTGCTCCAGCGGTGCTACGCCCGGTGGCTGGGCACCGTGCTCCGCCGCGTCGTGGCCGGGGAACGCGCCGGACGGAACTGAGGGACCGGGGCGCGGCGGGCGGAGCCGAGAAACCGGAGCGCGCCGGGCGGATTCAAGGGACCTGGGCGGGGCGCCGGGCGGATTCGAGGGACCTGGGCGGGGCGCCGGGCCGATACTGGAGGTGATGGATTGGTTCACCGCGGACGGGTACTGGCTCAGTCGGCTGATCTTCCAGCGGGCTCTCGCCGGTGTCTACCTGTTCGCCTTCCTCACCGCCGCGCTCCAGTTCCGGGCCCTGATCGGGGAACGCGGCATGCTGCCGGTGCCCGACCTCCTGCGGCGCACGAACTGGCGCGAGGGCCCCGGGCTCTTCCGGCTCCACTACTCCGACCGCTTCTTCGCCCTCGTCGCCTGGACCGGCTGCGCGCTCGCCGTCGCCCTGCTCTCGGGCGTGGACTCGTACGTTCCGCTCTGGGCGGCGATGCTGCTGTGGGCGCTGCCCTGGTTCCTCTACCTCTCGATCGTCCAGGTCGGTCAGACCTGGTACGGCTTCGGCTGGGAATCCCTGCTGCTGGAGACCGGCTTCCTCGCCGTCTTCCTCGGCCACGGCCCCACGTCCCCGCCGGTGCTGGTGCTGTGGCTGCTGCGCTGGGTGCTGTTCCGGGTGGAGTTCGGCGCCGGGCTGATCAAGATCCGGGGCGACGAGTGCTGGCGCAGGCTGACGTGCCTGTACTTCCATCACGAGACCCAGCCGATGCCGGGGCCGCTGAGCTGGTTCTTCCACCGGCTGCCGAAGCCCCTGCACCGGGCCGAGGTGGCGGCCAACCACTTCACCCAGCTCCTGGTGCCGGTGCTCCTGTTCACCCCGCAGCCGGTGGCGAGCGCCGCCGCCGGGCTGATGATCGTCACCCAGCTGTGGCTGGTGTTCTCGGGGAACTTCGCCTGGCTGAACTGGCTGACCATCACCCTCGCCCTGCCCGCCGTCGACTGGTCCCCGTTCGTCCGGATGCCCGCACAGTCCGCGCCGCCGCTCTGGTACGAGATCGTCGTCATCGCGGTCACCGTGCTGGTCGTCCTCCTCAGCTACCGCCCGGCGCTCAACCTCGTCTCCCGCCGCCAGGTGATGAACCGCTCGTTCGACCCGCTGCACCTGGTCAACACCTACGGCGCCTTCGGCAGCATCAGCCGGGTCCGGCTGGAGGTGGTGGTCGAGGGCACGGACGAGCGGGTGCTCCACAACGGCACCCGCTGGCAGGAGTACGGCTTCCGCGGCAAGCCGGGCGATCCGCGCCGGATGCCCCGCCAGTTCGCCCCGTACCATCTGCGGCTCGACTGGCTGATGTGGTTCGCGGCGCTCTCCCCCGCGTACGCCCGGCCCTGGTTCGGCCCGTTCGTGGAACGGCTGCTGAAGAACGACCGGGACACTCTGCGGCTGCTGCGCCACAACCCCTTCCCCGACGCCCCGCCCGTGCACGTCCGCGCCCGGCTGTACCGCTACCGCTTCACCACCTGGCGCGAGCTGCGGGCCACCGGGTGCTGGTGGCAACGGACCCATGTGCGGGAGTTCATGCCCCCGGTCTCGCTCGGCCCCGCCCGGACCGGTCCGGCCCGGCGGTCCTGAACCCGGACCCGTCGCCCGGCCCGGCGGACCGGGGCACCGGAACGCCCGGGTTCCGGTCCGCGGCGTGCGGACCGGAACCCGGGCGTTCGGACGCAGATCCGTGGAGCGGCGTCAGTCGATGCCGGGCAGGATGTGCGGCTCGGCGAGGTCGTCCTCGTAGCCGGCCAGCCGGATCGGCGCGGACCTGGCCCAGACCTCGATGTTCCGGAGCTTCTCGGGTCTGCGGGGCCGCTCCCCGTGCCGTTCGGCGGATCGTTTCTCGTGCTTCGTCAGTTCCGGTGTCGTCACCGCGCACTCCTTCGTGTCGCGTAGCCCCGAACGTCACCGACGTCCCGGCCTCATCACCGGGAGATCGGCCACTCGTGGGGGCAGGGGCAAGAACAGTTCGGTCGCGGTGGCGCCGGGTACGGGGGCGGGACGGCGACTTGGTTGACCAGCCTGCCCCAGGACAATCGAGGAGAGTTTGTGGACTCCTCGATTACGTCCGTTCACATCAGAGTAACCAAATGAGCGCCGCCACGCTCGATGGAACGTGTGCTAATGGTCACTTTCGGCCACCTCGTACGGGAAAGACCCGGCCAGGAATGTCTCCCGGCCGGGTCCGCGGCGGCTCGTGCGTCACCGCGCCGCCGGACGGGCTACCACTTGGCCGGCGCGTAGTCCTTGAGGAAGCAGCCGTACAGGTCCTCGCCCGCCTCGCCGCGCACGATCGGGTCGTAGACGCGGGCGGCGCCGTCGACCAGGTCGAGCGGGGCGTGGAAGCCCTCCTCGGCGAGACGGATCTTGTCGGGGTGCGGGCGCTCGTCGGTGATCCAGCCGGTGTCGACGGCCGTCATCAGGATGCGGTCCTTCTCGAACATCTCCTGGGCGCTGGTGCGGGTGAGCATGTTCAGCGCGGCCTTGGCCATGTTGGTGTGCGGGTGGCCCGCTCCCTTGTAGCCGCGGCCGAACACGCCCTCCATCGCGGAGACGTTGACCACGTAGGCGCGCTCGGCCGAGGCCGCCGCCATCGCCGGGCGCAACCTGCTGATCAGGATGAACGGGGCGGTGGAGTTGCAGAGCTGGACCTCCAGCAGCTCGATCGGCCCGACCTCGTCGACGGTCTGGACCCAGCTGTTGGTGTGGTGCAGGTCGGGGACCAGCCCGCCCGCGTCGATCGCCGTTCCGGCGGCGATCCGCTCCAGCGAGGCGGAGCCGGTGACCAGGGCGAGTTCGGTGACGTCCTGGGCGCTCAGACCCTCCTTGCGGGCGGCCGGGAGCGCGGCGACCCGGTCGACGGTGCCGCTGCCGAAGGTGCCGATGACCTCCGAGGCGGGCAGCTCGCCCGCCGGGAGCGGCGCGGACTCGGCGTTGACCAGTTCGCTGTACGCGTTCGCGGAGCGGCGCACGGTCTGCGCCGCGTTGTTGATCAGGATGTCCAGCGGGCCCTCGGCCGCCACCGAGTCGGCGAGCGCGACGACCTGGGCGGGGTCGCGCAGGTCGATGCCGACGATCTTCAGCCGGTGGATCCACTCCCCGCTGTCCGGCATCGCCTTGAAGCGGCGGATCGCGTCGTTGGGGAAGCGGGTGGTGATGGTGGTGTGGGCGCCGTCGCGCAGCAGCCGCAGCGCAATGTACATGCCGATCTTCGCCCGGCCGCCGGTCAGCAGCGCGCGCCGGCCCGTGAGGTCGGTCCGGGCGTCGCGGCGCGCCCGGTTCTCCCGCGCGCACGGCTGGCACAGCTGGTGGTAGAACGCGTCCACCTCGACGTACCGGGTCTTGCAGATGTAGCAGGAACGGGGGCGCTGGAGCACCCCGGCGATCTCGCCGCGGGTGGACGAGGACGGCAGGACGCCCTGGGTCTCGTCGTCGATCCGGTCGGCCGAGCCGGTCGCGGTGGCCTCGGTGACCGCCTTGTCGTGCGCGGTCTTGGCGGCGCGGCGCTCCTGGCGGCGGCGCTGCTTCACGGTCCGGTAGATCCCGGCGGTGGCGCGGCGCACGGCGACGGCGTCGGGGTGGTCGATCTCGATCGTGTCGAGTTCGTCGAGCACGCTCAGGCAGACGGCCAGCCGCTCCGGGTCGATGCCGGGACCGAACTCCTCAGTTCCGGGAGCGAGCTCCGGGCTGTCCTCTGTCACCGTCATCGCCGTTCCTCTGTCATCCGTCTCTCGTGGCGCCGACCGCCGTACCTGACCTGCTCTGCCGGGCCGAACGCCCCGGTCAAGTCTGCCATGCACCCGACGCTGCTCCGTTCGCGTGACATCGTGCGGCGCCCCGCCGGGCCGGGCCGACGGGCGACGTGCGGGAAGGGGGTGACCGACCGATCCGGCCGTGGCCGAAAACTGGTGGGTTCTGCCCGGAGTGGGACCGTTTCCCGCGGGTAGGCGGACGTCGAGAAGCTGTCGTCGGACTTTCCCGCTCGCCCTGGCTGGAGCACATGAACGAACAGGTCACCTCGCGCCCGGTCGGCCGCCCCGGCCCGGACCGGTATCCGGAGGTGTTGCACAGCGCCGAGGTGTTCGCCGGCGAGCCCGGCTGCATCGCGCGGGCGCGGGCGCTGGCCGACCGTTTCCTGGCCCGGCTGGCCGCCGAGTGGCTCGCGGTGTTCGGCGAACGCACCCGCGGCGACCTGATGCTGGCGGTGAGCGAGCTGGTCACCAACGCGGACCGCTACAGCCAGGGCCCCTATCTGCTGGAGCTGGAGGGCACCGCGGAGCGCGTCAGCGTCACGGTGTACGACAGCAGCGCCGCCCTGCCGCTGTTCTGCGCCCCCGACCCGGCGCGCCCCGGCGGGCACGGCATGGAGATCGTCGTGGCGCTGTGCGACCGGCTGACCGCCGAGCGCGTGCCGGTGGGCAAGCGCATCCGGGCCGAGTTCCAGCTGAGCAGTTGAGCTGTGGGGCGGGCGGGACGCCGCCCGCCCCACGACCACGGCCACCCCGGCGCGGGCGGGGTGGCCGGTTCCGCCGGGACGTTCGGTTCCAGGGCGTTCAGTTCCGTTCCAGGACGCAGTCCCCGCACAGTCCGCCGCCCGGAACCCGGTAGTACAGGCAGCAGCTGCGCCTGCGGAACGCCGGGTCGTGCGGGGCGCCGGCGTCCCGCAGGTCCGGGTGGTCGAAGAGTTCGGCGGTCAGTGCGCGGGCCCGTGCGCCGACGTCGGGGCGCCGGTGCGTACGCGCCCAGGTGACCAGCTGACGCAGCGAACCCGCCAGTGCCGAGCCCGCGTTGCCCCACAGCAGCCGGTCGGACAGGGGGCCGTCCCGGTGGATCGCCTCGGCGAGGGGCACGAGGTGGCCGTACTGGACCTCCTCCCGGATGTGACGGGCGGTGCCGGGCAGCGGCACGGTGTCCGCCAGCCACAGGTCGTCGGGGGCCGTCCGTTCCGGGGCCCAGCGCAGGAGGCCGGGGGTGAGCGCGGGGAAGCCGCCGGTCAGCGCGGCGGACCCGAGCGCGACCGACCAGAGGCGCGAGGCCAGTCCCAGGTGCGCGATCGAGGCGGCGACCCGTCGCTCCGAGGTGCGCAGCCGGGCGGCGACGGTGTCGATGCGGGCGGTGAGCGGGGCGGACTCCCCCGCGTACAGCTCCGCCAGCGGGCGGGGCGCGCCGTCGGGCGGTGCCCCGGTCCGCAGTGCGAAGAACCCGCCCACCGAGGCCGCCGCGGACCCGTCCACCATCCCTCTGCTCCCTCTCGCCGCCCGGCCGCCGGCGTCGGCGCGCGGGGCTCCGGACGCCCGCGCCGCGGCGTTCACCGTAATGGTCCGAGGTTCTCCGGGAGGATGACTACCCTCGGGAGGAGGACACCGGGACCACCCTCGTACTACTTGGGCAGTACGCCGAATCGCAGCCTCAAGGACGACGACGCGGCCGTCCCGAAGGGACATCGTGGTGCACATGAGTTCCCTTGCGCTGTCCGTGCTTCTGTCACTGGTCTCCGCGGTCGCGTACGCGGCCGGGGCGATCGTCCAGGAACGCGTGGCCGCGGACGGGGACGGCGACTCGCTCGCACCGCTGCGCAACCGCGTCTGGTGGGCCGCCGTGACCCTGAACGGGGTGGGCGCGGTGCTGCACGTCGTGGCACTGGCCTACGGTCCGCTCAGCCTCGTCCAGCCGCTCGGGGCGCTCACCATCGTCTTCGCCCTGCCGATGGCGGCGCTCTTCGTGCGCCGCCGGGCGGGGGCCACCGCGTGGCGCGGCGCGATCATGACGACGGTCGGGCTGGCCGGTCTGCTCGCGCTCACCGGGAACGCCGAGTCGCGCGCCCTGGACGGTCCGGACCAGCTGCTGCTCGCCGGTCTGACGCTCGGTGCGATCGCGGCGCTCCTGCTGGCCTCCAGGGGTGTGCGCCGACCGGTGGTCCGCAGTGTGGTCCTGGCCGGGGCGGCGGGGGTCGCGTTCGGCATCGCCTCCGTGTTCACGAAGACGGTGGCGGTCGGGCTGACCTCCGGCCCGGTGGGCGCCGGGCTGCCGGCCCTGGTGGCGATCGGCGGTTTCGCCGCCTCCGGTCTGCTGCTCTCCCAGGCCGCGTACCGGGGTGCCGGACTGACCGCGCCCCTGGCCACCGTGACCGTGGTGAACCCGGTGGTGGCCGCGGTCGTCGGCCTCACGCTCTTCGGGGAGGAGTTCCTGCACGGCACGACCGGGGCCGTGCTCGCCCAGGCCTGCGCGGTGCTCGCGGCGGGAGGCCTGATCCTGCTCACGACGGAACGCCTGGGTGCGGAACGGCACGCCGCGCGGATGACGGACGGCGGGCTCCCGGACGACGCGTCGAGCGAGGGGCTTTGGAGCACCGGGACGGACGAGCGGAAGGCGCGGGCCGGGGAGACGGTGCCCGGCGCGGAGACGGTGCCCAGCAGGGAAACGGTGCCCGGGGCGGCCGGCCCCGTCCTGGAGGGATGTGCGGTCGGACCCGTGCTGGAGGCGGGTGCGGTCGAGCCCGTCCCGGAGACGGTGCCCGAGCGGCGCCGGCTGCCGTTGCTGATGCCGCTGATGTGTGTGGAGCAGGTGGAGTTCGGGGACGGGCGTCCCCGGTCCGACGCCGCGCTCCGGGGACGCCCGTCCGACGGTCCCGGCGCGCCGGATGACGCGACCGGGACCCACGGGACCGTTCAGACCCTGGCGCCGCCCGCCCTGAGGTAGGCCAGCGGGTCGATGTCCGAGCCGTAGCCGGGGCCGGTGCGGATCTCGAAGTGCAGGTGCGGACCGGTGCTGTTCCCGGTGGAGCCGGAGCGCGCGATGCGCTGGCCCGCGGAGACCTGCCGCCCCTCGCGCACGTGGAGCGCGGACAGGTGCGCGTACTGGCTGTACTTGCCGTCGTTGTGCCGGATGACGACCTGGTAGCCGTACGCCCCTCCCCAGCCCGCCGAGACGACCGTGCCTGAGGCCACCGCCTTCACCGACGTACCGGTGGGGACGGGGAAGTCGACCCCGGTGTGGTAGCCGCTGGACCAGGAACCGGCCTGGTGGTACGGCGTTCCGATGCCGGCCGAGACGGGGGCGACGAGGCCGTTGTGCCTCGCCGGCCGTTCCTTCGGGCGGGGGCTCTCGGTCTTCTTCGGCTGCGGCTTCGGTTTCGTGCTCTGCTGCGGCTTCGTGCTCCGGCTCTGGCTCTGCTGCGGTTTCGGCTTCGCCGCCTGCTGCTGGGGGGCCGCCGGCCGGGTCTTCGGCTTCGCCTTCGTCGCCTGGTCCTGCTGCGAGGCGACCGGTCGGGTCTTCGTCCCGGTTTCGGTGGTCCGGTCGTGGGACCTGGCCTCCTGGCGCTCGGGGGCCGCCGCGCGGTGCTCGGGCTCCGCCGCGCCCGCCTTCGGCTGCTTCGTCCGAACCGGGGTCTCCGCCTTCGGCTTCGCCGCCGGGGCCTGGGCCGTGCTCCGCGGCCGGGCGGCCGGGTCGATGCTCAGTCGCTGCCCGGGGAAGATGAGGTCCGGATCGTCCCCCACGACCTCGCGGTTGGCCTCGTAGAGGCGCTGCCAGCCGCCCCGGACGTGCTCGGACGCCGCGATCGCGGAGAGCGAGTCGCCGCGGGCCACGGTGTACGACTCGCGCTTGCCGGGCACGGAGGTCGGCGAGGCGGCCTCGGCCGCCCGCTTCGCCCGTGCTTTCCGGTCGGCGGCCTGCTCCTGCTTCTCCGACGCCCGTACCTGATCGGTGCGTTGGGACTGCGGGGCGATGTCTGCGGTGTCGCCGTCCCTGGTCAGTCCCGCCTTCGTCGAGCAGCCCGGCCAGGCGCCGGGGCCCTGCCCTTCGAGCACCTTCTCGGCGATTTTTATCTGCTGGTCCTTGGTGGCCAGGTCGGCGCGCGGGGCGTAGAGCGTGCCCCCGTAGGCCGCCCAGGTCGAGCGGGTGAACTGCAGTCCGCCGAAGTAGCCGTTGCCACTGTTGATGTGCCAGTTTCCGGTGGATTCGCAGGCGGCGACCTTCTCCCAGACGTCCGGGGAGGCGGCCCCCGCCGGTGCCGCCGCCAGGAGCGGGAGCGCGAGGCCCGCACCGCCCGCGGTGACCGTGAGCGAGGCACGGTTGATCCGGCTGGGCTGATATTTGCGGTGCCGTCCGTTCGCGGCCATGACTCGGCTCCCCCACAGGCAATAGGACACGTCGCAAGCGCCCAACTTATGTGCAGTCAAAGGAGGATGGCAAGAGAGCACCCGTATCCACCCGCCCCATCCACCCCGTTCCCCGCCGTGGCATGGCACGGCGGGGAACGGACGGGCCGCCCGGACGCCCGGACTTGTACGGACTCCTGACGATTCGTACGTACCCGTGTGGCGTCCCGACGACCCGTCAGGTTCGGCCGGTCAGTCCCGTGACAGTTCGGCCTCGGCCGCGGCCAGTGCGGCGAACTCCTCCTCCGGGGCGTTCGCGACGAGCCGGTGCCTGCTGTACAGGGCGAAGTAGGCCAGCGCCACCCCGTACACCCCGAGGGCGATGAACGCCGCGTTCCGGTCCACCAGGAAGGTCGCCACCAGCGCCGAGCAGGCCAGGACGAAGGCCACGGACGAGGTGAACGCGCCGCCGGGGGTGCGGTAGGGCCGTTCGAGATGTGGCTCACGGCGGCGCAGCACGACGTGGGAGAGCGCCATCAGCGCGTAGCTGATGGTGGCGCCGAAGACGGCGACGTTCAGCATCCGGCCGCCGTTGCCGACCCAGGCGGCCAGGGTGAAGCCGATCGCGCCGGGGATCAGCAGACCGAGGTAGGGGGACCTACGGCGGTTGGTCAGCGAGAGGAATCGTGGCAGGTACCCGGCCCGGGACAGGGCGAACAGCTGGCGGGAACCGGCGAAGATCAGCGAGAAGAACGAGGCCACCAGACCGGCGAGGCCCGCGTAGTTGACGAACCGGCTCAGGCCGGTGGGCCCGCCGTCGCCCTCCAGCGCGACCACGAGGGGGTTGCCGGCCTCCTGGATGGCCTTCGCGCCCTGTGCCCCGGTGGCGGAGAGGAAGGTGAGCACCGCCAGGCCCACCAGCACGGTCAGCGAGATGGCCAGCGCCTTCGGCATCGACCTGACCGGGTCCTTGGCCTCCTCGGCGGCGAGCGGCACGCCCTCGACGCCCAGGAAGAACCACATGCCGAAGGGGAAGGCGGCCCAGATGCCGAGCAGCCCGAAGGGCAGCCAGGACGAGGAGCCGAACGCGCCGGTGTCCACCGGGATGTCATCGAGGCGGCTCGCGTCGAACTCGGTGAACGCACCGATGGCGAAGACCAGCAGGGCGGCCACGGCGATGGCGGTCACGACCAGGCTGAACCGCAGCGCCTCACCGACGCCCCACAGGTGGATGCCGATGAAGACGGCGAAGCATGCAAGGTAGACGGGCCAGCCGGAGGTGAGGCCGAACAGGCCGAGCGATTCGACGTAGTCGCCGATGAACAGCGAGATGGCGGCCGGGGCGAGAATGTACTCGATGAGGATCGCGGTGCCGGTGAGGAAGCCGCCCCAGGTCCCCAGGGCGCGCCGCGCGAAGCCGTAACCGCCGCCCGCGGTGGGCAGGATGGCGGAGAGTTCGGCCAGTGCGAAGACCAGGCACGCGTACATCAGGCCCATCAGCACGGTGGCCGCGGCCAGTCCGCCGAAGCCGCCCTTGGAGAGACCGATGTTCCAGCCGGAGTAGTCGCCGGACACGACGTAGGCGACGCCGAGTCCGGTCAGCAGGAGCCAGCCCGCGCTGCCCCGGCGCAGGGTGCGGCGGTGCAGGTACTCGTCCGCGCCGGACGCCCCGTCGCCGGGGCCGCCCGGTGGGCTGGTGGTGGTACCGGTTCCCTGGGTCATGAGGCGCTCCAGTCGTGTGTCGGCGGCGCTGCGCCGGGGCGTGGGGGCGAAGAGCGAGCCTTCGGCAAAGGTTCGGTGGCACACCTTTGTGGAACGCCGGGGGAAACACAAGGGGCGTACGCAAAAGAGTGGTCACGGATGCACACCGCACCGCCGCCGGGAACACCCGCCCGCCGCGCCCCGGGAGGAGGCATCGACCGACACGCCGCCACAAGGACGGCATCCGCGACGGCAACGGGGTGCGTACGCCGACGCCGCACACGGCTCCGACGCCTCCGCGCGAACACCCTTCCCGGGCAACGGCGGAATCATCCCTTCGACCGGCGACGGAACTCCGCTACTCCCCTCCCCGCCGCCACCCTTCACCCCTCTTCCCAAGCAATGGTCAACTGCCATACCTTATGGATCTCGGTGCACCCAAGGAGGAATCCCGTGGCAGACCGCACACCCCCGCTCGCCGTCGAGGAGCTGCGCTCGCTCGTCGCGAACGGGTCGATCGACACCGTCGTGCTGGCGTTTCCCGACATGCAGGGGCGGCTCCAGGGGAAGCGGTTCGCCGCCGGGTTCTTCCTCGACGAGGTCCTGGAGCACGGCACCGAGGGCTGCAACTACCTGCTGGCCGTGGACACCGACATGAACACCGTCGACGGCTACGCGATGTCCTCCTGGGAGCACGGCTACGGCGACTTCGCCATGATCCCGGACCTCGCCTCGCTGCGGCTCGTCCCCTGGCACGAGGGCACCGCCCTGCTGCTGGCCGACCTCGCCTGGCACGACGGCAGCCCGGTCGTCGCCGCGCCGCGCCAGGTCCTGCGCCGCCAGCTGGACCGGCTGGCCGGACTCGGCTACCGGGCCCAGGTGGGCACGGAGCTGGAGTTCATCGTCTTCAAGGACAGCTACGAGGAGGCCTGGGACCGCGGCTACCGCGGGCTGACCCCGGCCAACCAGTACAACGTCGACTACTCCATCCTGGGCTCCGGCCGCGTCGAACCGCTGCTGCGCCGCATCCGCAACGAGATGCAGGCCGCCGGGCTGACCGTCGAGTCGGCCAAGGGCGAGTGCAACCTCGGCCAGCACGAGATCGCCTTCCGCTACGACGAGGCGCTGATCACCTGCGACCAGCACGCCGTCTACAAGACGGGCGCCAAGGAGATCGCCGCGCAGGAGGGCGTCTCGCTCACCTTCATGGCCAAGTACGACGAGCGCGAGGGCAATTCCTGCCACATCCACCTCTCGCTCACCGATCGCGATGGCGACAACGCGATGGCGGGCGACGGCCCGGACGGCATGTCGCCGCTGATGCGGCACTTCCTGGCCGGACAGCTCGCCGCGCTGCGCGACTTCTCGTTGCTGTACGCGCCGAACATCAACTCCTACAAGAGGTTCCAGCCCGGGTCGTTCGCACCGACGGCCGTCGCCTGGGGCCACGACAACCGCACCTGTTCGCTGCGGGTGGTCGGCCACGGCCGTTCCCGCCGTTTCGAGAACCGGCTGCCCGGCGGCGACGTCAACCCGTACCTCGCCACCGCCGGTCTGGTCGCCGCGGGGCTGTACGGCGTGGAACACGAACTGCCGCTGCCGGAGGTGTGCACCGGCAACGCCTACACCGCCGATTACCAGCAGGTGCCGACCACCCTGCGCGAGGCCGCCGACCTGTGGGAGGCCAGCCCCATCGCCAAGGAGGCCTTCGGCGAGGAGGTCGTCGCGCACTACCTGAACATGGCGCGTGTCGAACTCGCCGCGTACGACGCCGCCGTGACCGACTGGGAGCTGCGCCGTTCCTTCGAGCGCCTGTGACCTCCCTCCGTACCACTCCCCACTCCCCACTCCTCGTGCCCTGCTCCCTGCTCCCTGCTCCCTGCTCCCTGCTCCCGATGATCGAGGCCCGTACGTGTCCCATCAGCCCGAACCCCGCCATCTGAACGTCCTGAACCCGGCCACGGCCGAGGTCCTCGCGACCGTCCCGGCCGCCACCCCCGCCGACGTCGACGCGGCCGTCGTCCGCGCCGCCACCGCCCAGCGCGCCTGGGCCGCCGCCGCACCCGCCGACCGCGCCCGACTGCTGCGCCGCTTCGCCGCCGTGGTCGACGAACACGTCGAGGAACTGGCCCTGTTGGAGGTCCGCGAGGCCGGCCACACCATCGGCAACGCCCGCTGGGAGGCGGGCAATGTGCGCGACCTCCTCGACTACTGCGCGGGGGGCGCCGAGCGCCTGACGGGCCGGCAGATCCCGGTCGCGGGCGGCATCGACTTCACCCTGCTGGAACCCCTCGGCGTCATCGGTGTCATCGCGCCCTGGAACTTCCCGATGCCGATCGCCGCCTGGGGCACGGCCCCGGCGCTCGCCGCCGGCAACGCCGTCCTGCTCAAGCCCGCCGAGACCACACCGCTGACCGCGCTGCGCCTGGCCGAGCTGGCCCTGGTGGCCGGACTGCCCGACGGGCTCTTCCAGGTGCTCCCGGGCGAGGGCGCGGTGGCCGGGAACGCCCTGGTGGAGCACCCCGGCGTGGCCAAGATCGTCTTCACCGGCTCCACCCGGACCGGCAAGCACATCATGGCCCGCTGTGCCGACCGCGTGAAGCCCCTCACCCTGGAGCTCGGCGGCAAGAGCCCGAACGTGGTCTTCGCCGACGCCGATCTGGCCGCCGCGGCCGCCGCCGCCCCGATGTCCTTCCTGGACAACGCCGGCCAGGACTGCTGCGCCCGGACCCGCATCCTCGTCGAACGCTCCGTCCACGACCGCTTCCTCGATCTGCTGGCACCGGCCGTCGCCGCCGTGGTGGTCGGCGACCCGTCCGACGAGAAGACCATGATGGGGCCGCTGATCTCCGCCGCCCAGCGGGACCGGGTGCGCGGTTTCGTGGACGGCCCCGGCGGGGACGGTCCGCCGGACGGCGTACGGACGATCCTCGGCCGGGCACCGGAGGGTCCGGGGTTCTGGTATCCGCCGACCGTGCTCGCCGGGGTGTCGCCGGAAGCGCCGGTGGCCGTCGAGGAGGTGTTCGGCCCGGTCGCCGTGGTCCTGCCCTTCGACGACGAGACGGACGCCGTACGCCTGGCGAACGCGACGGAGTACGGGCTCTCCGGCTCGGTCTGGACCCGCGACGTGGGCCGCGCCCTGCGCGTGGCGCAGGGCCTGCGGGCCGGGAACCTCTCGGTCAACTCGCACTCCAGCGTGCGCTACTCGACTCCCTTCGGCGGTTACAAGCAGTCCGGGCTGGGCCGTGAACTCGGTCCCGACGCCCTCGCCGCCTTCACCGAAACCAAGAACGTCTTCATCAGCACGGAGGCCTGAAGCACCATGACCGACACCACCGCCGTCTGCCGCCGCCTGGTCGGCCGCACCGCCGTCGTCACCGGAGCCGGCAGCGGCATCGGGCTCGCCACCGCACGGCGCCTGGCCGACGAGGGCGCCCACGTCGTCTGCGCGGACGTGGACGAGGAGAGCGGAAAGGCCGTCGCCGAGGAGGTCGCGGGCCTCTTCGTCCGTACCGACGTCACGGACGCCGAGCAGGTCGAGGCGTTGTTCAAGGCCGCGTTCGACACGTACGGCTCGGTCGACATCGCCTTCAACAACGCGGGGATCTCACCGCCCGAGGACGACTCCATCCTGGAGACCGGCCTCGACGCCTGGCGGCGGGTGCAGGAGGTCAACCTCACCTCCGTCTACCTGTGCTGCAAGGCAGCGATCCCCTACATGCGCCGCCAGGGCAAGGGCTCCATCATCAACACCGCCTCGTTCGTGGCCCGGATGGGCGCCGCCACCTCGCAGATCTCCTACACCGCGTCCAAGGGCGGCGTGCTGGCCATGTCCCGCGAGCTCGGGGTGCAGTTCGCCCGTGAGGGCATCCGGGTCAACGCCCTGTGCCCCGGGCCGGTCAACACCCCGCTGCTCCAGGAGCTGTTCGCCAAGGACCCGGAGCGGGCGGCGCGCAGGCTGGTACACATCCCGGTCGGCCGGTTCGCCGAACCCGACGAGATGGCCGCCGCCGTGGCCTTCCTGGCCAGCGACGACTCCTCCTTCGTCAACGCCACCGACTTCCTGGTCGACGGCGGACTCTCCGGCGCGTACGTCACGCCGCTCTAGGTGTACTGACTCGTGAGGTTGGGGGACGCACCGCTCCGCCCCCGGCCCCGGCCCCGCGTACGGACGTACGGGGGGCCGGGTGCCGTCGCGCGGTGCGGGAAAAGCCGCGTCACTCCCCCGCATCCGCCGGTCGAGCCGCTACAGGTGCGCGAGCAGGCGGTCCAGTGGGCGCGGTACTCGGGCGAGGTCCAGGGCGTCGACGAGCGAGCGGGCGTACTGGCTCTTCCGGCCGCTGATGGTTCCCATGAAGCGCCGCAGCTGCCGCTCGACGCTCCGCTCACGCTGGGCGGGCTGCTTCTGGAAGATGTGGAAGGCCCGCAGGTCGCCCTCGGCCTCGATGACCTGTTGCACGGAGTCGGCGCCGAGTGCGCGGATCAGCTCCTCCTCCAGGTCGGCGACGCACACCTGGAAACCGAGCGGCTCCATGTCGGCGCGCGTGAGGTCGCGGCCGAGACCCGCCCGCTCCAGTGCGCGCGAGAAGTGCCCCTCCTCGCCGACGTCGCACAAGCCCGCCACCGCGATGCCGAGCCCCCGGGGGCCCAACAGGTTCAGGAATCGGCCGATGTTGGTGGCGCCTCCGAGCGGAATGACGGCGATGCCCTCCGCGTCGAGGGTGCGGCCGTGGCGTGCGGCCAGCACTTCGAGCGCCACCTGGTCGCTGGCCCCCTCCACGAGCACGGCCGTGCGCAGGGCGGGGCCGGTGGCCAGTTCGCGCGCGACCGCGGCGGCCGCCGGCGCCCCGGCACCGTCGGCCGCCCACTCCACGGCCGCTGCCCGGAATCGCCTCGTCGTCTCCATGGGCCCAGTCTCTCAGCCACGGCCGGGGCGTTCGCAACGAACTTTTCCCGCACGGCACTTCACCGGGGGCGCTGCTGTGCGGAAGGAAGCGCGACGTGCCGGTACGGCTGCGGGCGCCCGGCCCCGTCACGAGCCGACGTGGGCCGGGCGCCCCGGTCCTGCCCGGTCGGGTCCGGCTCGGTCAGAAGTCGTAGGGCTTGGCCGTGTTCCAGTTCGTGACGTCGGCACTGGTCCAGGTGAACTCCGACGGCACGCCCTCGCCGTCGCGGGCGTCCTGCTCGACGGCCGGGCCCATGTGCCCGGTCCCGTCGCGCAGGGCGATCGAGAGGCCTGTCGCCGTGCGGGGCCCCGGGCCGTCGGCGAAGAGCGCCACGGCGGAGTAGACCTTGCCGCCGGACCGGACCGTGATCCGGGCGCTGCCGCCCGGGGCGTCCTTCGTCGAGTGGGGCAGGACCTCCGGGCCGTTCCCGAGCACGACCGACGGGGACGAGGTGACCCAGCAGGGTTCGGAGCCGGCGTTCCGCGCGGTGATCAGCAGGTGCTCGCCCGGCTGGTCCGGGAAGCGGTGCAGGACGGAGTACGCCATCTCGTCGCCCGTGCACGGAACGGCACCGGCGGAGGTGACGGTGCCGCCCCCGGCGGAGCCGGAGCGCGAGACGGAGGCGAGGACGTTCCTGCCGTCGTCCGTCCCCGACACCTGCCGCACGTTCTCCACCCCCGCCGAACCGTCCACCGTGGTGGTGGTCCCCATGCGGGTGCTCGTGGCCTCGCCGAGGGCGCTGCCCGAACCACCGCAGGCGGTGAGGGACAGGGCGAGGGCGGCGGTCGGAGCGAGAGTGCTGATCCGGGAAGTGCGCATGTCGAGATTCCCCTGTGCGGTGAGGTGGGTTTCGCGGAGTCGTCCCCGCCGCGGTCACCAGCCCGTACAGCCCTGCCGGCGCATCGCTCGCGCCCGGCCGGCGTCTCGCCGAGGTGGCGGCCGACGGCACAGAGCCTACGTCCCGCGCCCCGTTCTTCCCGGTCTCACGCGCCGGGGCCGGTTCAGTCGAGCAATACCGACCGCAGCCGCGCGGCGAACGCCTCGGGGTGCTCGCTCGATCCGGTGTGCCCGCCGGGGAACTCCACGAGCCTGCCGCCCGCCCGGTCCGCCAGCCGGGAGGCCGGAACCGCCGTGAGCAGGGTGCCGGATTCCTCCCCGATCCCGACGACCAGCTTCCCTCCGCCGCGGGCCAGCGCTTCCAGGTCCAGGGTGTGACCGCTGAACGAGCACAGCACGTGCTCCAGGAACATCGGAAGGTTGGCATGCATCCGCTGCACGGCCTCGGCCTCCCGCACGGTCTGCTCGACCGGCTCCGCCGCCCTCCCCGTCTTCGCCGCCGTCGTCGTCCCCTGTACGGGCGGCGCGTCCGGGGCCTGGGCCTCGTCCGGAACCGGGGGCTCGTCCAGGGCCGGGGCCTCGTCCGGGTCCATGAGGCCTTCCGTCATGGTGGCCAGCGCCGCGGCCACCCCGCCGTCGCGGAAGGAGTCCCGCACCGAGGCGAAGAGCCGTCGTCCCCGTTCCGGATCGGGCAGCAGTTCCACCAGGGGCGGTTCGTGCGCGACCACCCGGTGCAGCCGCTCGGGGTGCCGGGCGAGCAGGTCCAGGGCCACGATCGCCCCCGAACTGGCACCGAAGACCGACACCGGTCCGCCGCCCGGCGCGAGCAGCTCGATCAGCCGGTACGCGTCCTCGCTCTGCACCGCCACCCGCTGCTCGGCCGGCCCACCGTCGAGGAGGCTGCGCGAGTATCCGCGCGGGTCGAGGGTCGCGACGGTCCATCTGTCGGCGAGCCGCGCCGCCATCCGGTCGTAGATCCCCGCGTCGGCGCTGCCTCCCGGCAGCAACAGCAGCAACGGGCCCTCGCCGCGCACCTCGTGGTACAGCGTCGCGCCGGGCACCTCCAGGTGTCCGGCGCGGTCCGGTGCCAGGCGGTCAGCCATCCTCGTCCTCCCCGTCGTTCGGGGCCGACGGCCAGTGCTCCAGCAGGAAGTGCAGGGCCTCGACGGCTCGTTCCCAGGACGTCTGCACGTCACGGGGCGCACCGAAGCCCCCGCTCGCCTCCAGCGCGCAGAAGCCGTGGAAGGTGCTGCGCAACAGCCGTACGGCGTCCGTGAGATCGGGCTCGGCCAGACCGTAGGCCCGCAGCATCGCTCCCGTGGTCTCGATGGTGCGGCGGTACGCGGACGTCCGGGCCGCGACGGCGGGATCGACCCGCAGCTGCGTCGCCTCGTACCGGCCCGGCCGCTCCAGCGCGAAAGCCCGGTAGGCATCGGCGAACCCGACCAGGGCGTCCTTCCCGGCCCGGCCCACCACGGCGCCGGCGATCCGGTCGATGAACTCCTCGGAGGCCAGCACCGCGACCCGGAACCGCAGGTCCTGGAGGTTCTTGACGTGCGAGTACAGGCTGGCGTCCTTGACGCCGAAGCCCCGGGCCAGGGCGGAGATCGTGACCTTGTCGAAGCCGATGTCGTCGGCCAGGTCGGCCGCCGCCTCCACCACGCGCTCGGTCGTGAGTCCCGCGCGAACCATCCGCCACCTCCGCCGCAATCAACCCTAGGGGTCCTAGGTACTTTTCTAACACGTCAAGGTCACTTCGCGCGATCGATGGCGAACAGGCCGTTCCCCCGCCCCGAATCCATACTGAAGATCCCGGCAAAATCGAAGATCCGGGCATTTCCGACACAGATGGTGGAGCACACGGATGAGCGGCACGGCACAGATCGGCGTCACGGGGCTCGCGGTCATGGGCCGCAACCTCGCGCGCAACTTCGCCCGCAACGGCCTCACGGTCGCGGTGCACAACCGGACGACCGCGCGGACGGACGCCCTGGTGGAGGAGTTCGGCGGCGAGGGAACCTTCGTCGCCGCGCGCACCCCGCAGGAGTTCGTCGCGGCGCTCGAACGGCCGCGCCGGCTCGTGATCATGGTGAAGGCGGGTGATCCGACCGATGCCGTGATCCAGGAGTTCGCCCCGCTCCTCGAAGAGGGCGACGTCATCATCGACGGCGGCAACGCGCACTTCCAGGACACCCGGCGCCGGGAGAAGGAGCTGCGCGGGCGCGGCATCCACTTCGTCGGCGTCGGCATCTCGGGGGGCGAGGAGGGCGCGCTGAACGGGCCGAGCATCATGCCCGGCGGTTCGGCCGAGTCGTACGAGTCGCTGGGGCCGCTGCTGGAGCGGATCGCCGCCCGGGCGAAGGACGGCACCCCGTGCACCACCCACATCGGTCCCGACGGGGCCGGACACTTCGTGAAGATGGTCCACAACGGCATCGAGTACGCGGACATGCAGCTGATCGCGGAGGCGTACGACCTGCTGCGCACCATGGCGGGCTACTCCCCCGCGAAGATCGCCGAGACGTTCCGCGGCTGGAACACCGGCCGCCTCGACTCGTATCTGATCGAGATCACGGCGGAGGTCCTCGCCCACACCGACGCGGCCACCGGGAAGCCCTTCGTCGACGTCGTGCAGGACCGCGCCGAGCAGAAGGGCACGGGCCGCTGGACGGTGCAGATCGCCCTGGACCTGGGAGTGCCCGTCTCCGGAATCGCGGAGGCCGTCTTCGCCCGGTCCCTGTCCGGGCACGCGGATCTGCGCGAGTCCGCCCGGGACCTGTCCGGCCCGTCGGCCGCCCCGCTCGGCGCGGCCGAGGCCGCGGCCTTCGCGGACCGGGTGGAGCAGGCGCTGTACGCGTCCAAGATCGTCTCGTACACACAGGGGTTCCACCAGATCCGGGCGGGCAGCGAGGCGTACGACTGGGACGTCGACCTCGGTGCGGTGGCGGCGATCTGGCGGGCCGGGTGCATCATCAGGGCCGCGTTCCTCGACCGGATCCGGGCCGCCTACGACGCCCGTCCCGACCTGCCGAGCCTGCTGTCGGACGAGAAGTTCGCCGCGGAGATCGGCGCGGCGCAGGACGACTGGCGCGCGGTGGTCGCCGAGGCGGTGCGGCAGGGCGTGCCGACGCCGGGGTTCGCGGCCGCGCTCTCGTACTACGACGGCCTGCGCGCCGACCGGCTGCCCGCGGCGCTCACCCAGGGACAGCGCGACTTCTTCGGCGCGCACACCTACCGCCGTACCGACCGGGAAGGCTCCTTCCACACGCTCTGGGGCGGCGACCGGTCGGAGGTCGCCACGGGATGACCGGGGCGGGACGGCCGGTGGGGAACCGGGCCCGGGCGGGACGGTCGACGCAGTACGGGCCCGGGCGGGACGGCCGGCGGGGGACAAGGTGGCCGGGCGACCGGCGCGGACCGGCGCGGGAACTCTCCCCGGAGCGGCCCGTTCGTCCACTCGCCGCCGGGGTCGCCCGGCCGGATGTCCCGGGGTGCGGCGGCGGCCCGCCCGTGCGTAAGTAGCAGCGAGCCCCTTCCCCGGCTCCGGCCCACCGCCCCGCCGCCGCCCCGGTCCGTAGCCCCGGCCCGCCGTCGCCCGTCCCAGGGAGCCCCCGCATGTCCGACGCCACCCCGGAACCCGCCTCGGAGCCGCCCGCGGCCCAGCCCGTCGTCTCGCCGCTGTCCCGTGCCGCCCTGATCCTGGTCGCCACGATCGAGCCCGGCGGGGAGAGCGCGGTGCGCGAGGTGCTGCCCGACCTGGCGGCCTTCGGCCGCTCCATCGGATTCCGGTTCCCCGACACCGGCCTGGCCTGCGTGACCGGCTTCGGCTCCGACGCCTGGGACCGGCTGTTCTCCGGGCCCCGGCCGGCCCTGCTGCATCCGTTCCGGGAACTGCGCGGCCCCCGGCACCACGCGCCCGCCACCCCGGGGGACCTGCTGTTCCACATCCGGGGCGAGCGGATGGACGTGTGCTACCAGTGGGCGGCCCAGCTGTTCGACCGGCTCGGCGGGGCGGTGAAGGTGGTCGACGAGACCCAGGGGTTCCGCTACTTCGACCAGCGGGACCTGCTCGGATTCGTCGACGGGACGGAGAACCCGGTGGGCGCGGACGCCCGGTCGGCGGCGCTGGTCGGCCCCGAGGACCCCGCGTTCACCGGCGGCAGCTACGTCGTCGTGCAGAAGTACCTCCACGACCTCAGAGCCTGGAACTCGCTGAGCACCGAGGCCCAGGAGCGGGTCATCGGCCGCACGAAGGCCGACGACATCGAGTTCCCCGACGACCTCAAGCCCGCCGACTCGCACATCGCCCTCACCACGATCACCGACCCGGACGGCACGGAACACGACATCCTGCGGGCCAACATGCCGTTCGGCAGTTTCGAGGAGGGCGTCTTCGGCACGTACTTCATCGGGTACGCCGCCGATCCCGGCGTGACCGAGCAGATGCTCCGCAACATGTTCCTCGGTGATCCGCCCGGCACCCACGACCGCATCCTGGACTTCTCGACCGCGGTCACCGGCACCCTCTTCCACGCCCCCCGCGCCGACTTCCTCGACGCCCCGCCCCCGCCGCCCCCGCCGGCCGGGACCGAGGCCCTGCCGGAGCCGGTGCCCGTCCCGGTGGCGGCGAAGGCTCCCGGCCCGGCCCGCCCCTCCGACGGTTCGCTGCGCATCGGCAGCCTGCAAGAAAGCGACCGGTGATGAACAACCTGCATCGTGAACTCGCCCCCGTCACTGAAGCCGCCTGGGCACAGATCGAGGAGGAGGCCCGGCGCACCTTCAGCCGTCATCTGGCGGGCCGCCGCGTCGTCGACGTGACCGGGCCGGAAGGCTCCGGGCTGGCCGCCATCGGCGACGGTCATCTGCGCGAGATCGATCCGCCCGCACCGGACGTGATCGCCCGGGCCCGCACCTCGATGCCGGTCATCGAATGGCGGGTGCCGTTCACGGTGACCCGGGCGGCCGTGGACGACGTCGAGCGCGGCTCGGACGACAGCGACTGGCAGCCCGTCAAGGACGCCGCCCGCACCTGCGCGTTCGCCGAGGACATGTCGATCATCGACGGCTACGCCTCGGCCGGGATCACCGGACTGCGGGACGGCTCCTCGCACACCCCGCTCTCACTGCCCGCCGACGCCCGCGACTACCCGGCCACCGTCAGCCAGGCACTCACCCGGCTGCGGCTGGCCGGGGTCGACGGCCCGTACCGGCTGCTGCTCGGCGCCGACGCCTTCACCGAGGCCACCGAGACCTCCGACCACGGGTACCCGGTGGCCACCCATCTGGCCCGGCTGCTCGACGACCAGATCCTGTGGGCCCCCGCCGTCACGGGCGGGGTGCTGCTGTCCACCCGTGGCGGCGACTTCGAACTGTGCCTCGGCCAGGACCTCTCCATCGGCTACCAGGACCACGACGCGACCAGTGTCAGGCTCTACTTCCACCAGTCGTTCACCTTCCGGATGCTGACGCCCGAGGCCGTGGTGCCGATCATCGCCTGAACGGCCGGGCCCGAACGGGCCCGGCCGACCGTCCTATTGGGGCGACGGCTGAGGTTCGGGCTGCGGTTCGGGCTGCGGGGTGGGCGGGATCGGATCCGGCGCCGGGCCCGGTGGCACCGGGCCGGGTGGCGGAGGCGGTGGCTCCGGCAGCGGGGACGGCGGTCCGGGCATCGGCCCGGGGGTGGGTGCCGGAGGCACCGGATCGGGATACGGGTGGGTCATCGGAAGCCTCCGAACGGTTCGGAACGGATCTGCTTCCACCGTCTCCCGGACCCGCCGCCCGCGCCCGGTGGGGCCGTACGTACGGGTTCCGGATGCCCTGCCGAACCCCTGCCACGAGGGACGCTCCCGAACGGATCCCCGACGGGCTGGCCCGGGTCAGCGTGCGGCGGGGACCGCGTGCGGGCTCCGCCCGGTGCCGGTGCCGGGCACGGGCTCCGACGCGTCGGAGCCGAGCTCGACGATCCGGTTGTCGGCATCGACATGCACGACCCGCGGGACCAGGCCGCGGGCCTCGGCGTCGTCGACCTGGGCGTAACTGATCAGAATGACCAGGTCGCCGGGGTGAACGAGGTGTGCAGCGGCCCCGTTGACACCGATGACGCCGGAGCCGCGTTCGCCCTCGATGACGTACGTCTCCAGGCGCGCACCGTTGTCGATGTCGACGATGTGCACCAGCTCGCCCGGCAACAGGTCCGCCGCTTCCATCAGCTCGGCGTCGATGGTGACCGAACCGACGTAGTGCAGGTCGGCATGGGTCACGGTGGCCCGGTGGATCTTGGACTTGAACAGAGTACGCAGCACTTTGGACTCCTGTATGACGGCTCCCTGCCTGCTTTGTGCAGGTCAAGGGCGTTCTTCACTCTACACGGGCACACGTTGGACTCGAAGACTGTGAGGAACATCGCTTCCCTCTGGCGAGGAGGCTTCCTGCCTGCGCTTCTGTGCGAATCAGGCTGTTGCGATGCCATCACCCCTTGCACCTGTTCGGACAACCGTCGCAGGATGTGAGAGGACTGATACTGACTTACCTGACGACAGATCAGGAACATAAGGGTCATAGAAGGAGCCGCTTCCCGGGAGCGCCGACGGGCGAAGTCGGCCGAGGGGGCAGTCGCGCAGAACCTTCCAGCTCTTCATGTGGACGAAGGCATGCTCCACACGGGGGTGTCAATCCCCTGGTTTCGTAGAGACCTCTTCTATGCGGCCTGGCACCTCTGGTCGCTCTTCTTGCGTGCTTCGGTGATGGTCCGTTCGAACTCTTCCGGAGGCAGGCCGCCGGCCGCGCTGTGTCTGCGCCGCGGGTTGTAGAACCCGGTGATCCAGGTGGCGATCCTCAGACGGGCCTCGGTGCGGGTGGCGAACCGGTGCCGGTGGATGTACTCGACCTTGACCAGCGAGTTGAACGACTCCGCGGCGGCGTTGTCCAGCGCCGACCCCACCCGCCCCATGGACTGCACCACGCCCAGGTGGTCACACAGGGTGCTGTACGCCTCTGACGTGCACTCACTCCCCCTGTCGCTGTGGAAGATCGTCCCGTCCCTTCGGCCGCCACGCGTCGTGGCCGCCCTCTTCAACGACGCGCCGACCAGGGCCGCGTCATGGTGCTCGCCCATGGCGTAGCCGAGGCAGCGGCGCGAGAACGCGCCGATGACCGTGGCCGGACAGATCTTGCCCTCACCGGTCTCGATCTCGGTCACATCGCCGTACCGCAGCACGTCCGGTGCGACGGCGTCGAAACGGCGATTCACCAGGTCAGGGGCGGCCTTCCGCTTGCCCTGCCGGGTCAGTCCGCCGCCTGGGCGGCTTGCGGCCCTGCAGACCGAGCTCGGCCATGATCTCGGCGACGGTGTTCACCGACACCTTCCAGTTCTCCGCCCACAGGTCCAAGGTGATCCTCGGCGAGCCGCAGGTGCCGCCGGACTCGGTGAAGAAGTGGATGATCCGCTCCTCCAGCCTCGCCCTCCTGACCTCGCGTTTCGTCGGCTCGTCGGGACGCCGACGCCACTTGTGGAACCACGCCTCGCTCACCCCGACCACCCGGCAGGACACCCGGTGCGGGACGCCATGCTCGGCCCTCTGGCTACCGATGAAGGCGGCCACCGCCTCCGGAGCGTTCTCGGTCACTTCACCCAGAGGGCCATGCATCGCTCGAAGACATCACGCTCCATCTCCAGTTCCCGGATCCGCTTGTTCTTCTCCCCGATCTCCCGGCGCAGCCGCTCCAGCTCGGCCCGCTCGGCCTCCCGCACCCGACCACCGCCTCCACTACCACTGGCGGCTGCCGGTCGTACGGGCCGGTCCGAGGATGTCGTCCCGTTACGGCGCCACCGCGACACCCAGCTGTGCAGCGTGCCCGGGTTGATGCCGAGCTCCTCGGCCACGTCCCCGGCCGGCCTCCCGGTCTCGACCACGATCCGCACCGCGCCCTCACGGAACTCGGCGTCGTACGGCGGCTTCTTCTTGGACCCCATGAATCCCAACTTCCCCTGCAATCACGGGCTCCACGCTACGAGGGGATAGGCATCAGCGAACTCCTGCGGCTGCTGCAGACCGAACACGATGAGACCGCCGCACGAGCCGGCAACCTGCGCGAGCAGACCGAGCAGCTCACCACCACCCTCGCCGAGAGCGAAGCCCGCCCGGCCGAGCCCGCCGCCACCCGCAAGGCCATCGATGGCCCCACCCCTCCCGATGCACCGGCCCCCGTGAAGACCGCCACCGCCACCATCCACCAGCGCATCGTGACCACGTTCAACGAGCACCCCGGGAAGGTGTTCCGCGTCCGCGATCCGCACGAGCACCTCGGCCTGCCCACCGACGAGCCCTCGATCAACGTCACCCGCTCCCGCCCGGGACGACCCCCGCCGGCTTCGAAGGCTTCTTCGAGGACCCAGACGCAGTTCGGAGGGCAGTAGGACGGCAGGCTCCTTCCCACAGGAATGACTCCGGCCTCGACCGGGGCGTCCTCATCCTCCGGATCCGCGAGTTTGAGGCCCTTCTCGAAGCCTTCCTTCTCGTCGACGATCACGAAGTGGTCCTTGCCCGTGCGCTCGTCGGGGACGAGCTTCCACAGGCCGACGGGGGCTCGGGCAGCAGGACTGCGAACGCTTGTCCGTCGATCACCGCGATACCTCCTCCGTCGAAACTGATGCGTACCGCCGTCTCGCGGAGCTGATCCAAGCCGGTCATGCCGCCTCCTCCTCATCTTCGACCGGACCGCAGACCGGTCCGGGCCGAGAACGCTTGGAGGGTGCCGAAGTCACGCCGCAAGGCGCGGGCCGGCCGCACGAGGCTCCCTGGCGTGCCAACGACATCCCACGCGCGCGAGGGCGTCGACGAGAAGCGCGTGGCCGCCACCGGCATGGCGGCCGACCGGGTGACGGCGGTTTCGTTCATACGCGCGCACCGGCATCCATTTGAGTGGGAGCGGTGTGAACTTCGACAGCTCTTCGGCCCTCCGGAGGACGATCGGTTGTGACGCGGCGTGGCCCGGCCGGTGAGTCCGGTGGTCCCGCCTCGGAACGCACTCGCCCCTGAACCGGGAAGGCCGTAGGCATTTCAGTCCCCACACAGAGGTGCGCCGCACGTTCAGGTGGCAACGTTCCGCACAGCTGTCCACGACGCCACCGCAAGGTGCCCGTCGGACGGCTCTCGGGCAGCGGATGTCCGGCGCGTGCTTCGGTGAACCGGGAAACCTCTCACGAGGGCGCCTCATCGCGGGGGTGTCGTCGGCAGAACGCGTTGCCGAGCCCGGCGGGGTCGTGCCGGGGGTCCGCGTCGGGGCGGGATCGATACGCCGGTCGCGAGCGGGGTCAGGGGCGCCGCCATCATCACAGAGGAGTACGGATGCACTTGATTCCCTCGGAGCAGGAGAAGCTGCTGCTGAGTGTGGCCGGGATGCTGGCCAGTTATCGCAAGGAGCGCGGTATCAAGCTGAACTACCCCGAGGCGGTGGCCTACATCAGTTGCTGGGTCATTGAGGAGGCGCGGGCGGGCACCTACACCGTCGATCAGATGATGAGCGATGCCGGCGTCCCTCTGGACGCGCGGAAGGGCGACACCCAGGGCGAGGGCGAGAGCGTCCTCACGACGGCCGATGTCATGGACGGGGTGGCCGAGATGCTCGACGTCCTCCAGATCGAGGCGACCTTCCCCGACGGGCGCAAGCTCGTCACTCTCCATGACCCGATCCGTGCCCCGAAGGCCACGCCGAAGCCCGCCCCGATCCGCTGAGGACGAACCCATGCCCTACTTCCAGCCGCTGGTCGCGCCTCCTTCGACGACTGGGCCGGCCGTGTGTCCTGGCCCCGGCCCGACTAATGGTTCCGGCCAGAAACCCGGAGTCCTGCCGCCCTCCGCCCTGGACCCGAGCCAGGTATGCGACTTCTCCCAGTACAAGGTGGGGGAAGTGTGGGTCAAGGACCCGGCTTCGGAGCATGTACTCAACCCTCGAAGCGGCAAGGCCACCGTCTATGTGGTCAACGTCGGGGACCGCGACATCCAGATCGGTTCGCACTTCCACCTGGCCGACGTCAACGAGGACCTGTTGTTCTTCACTGACCTGGACGCCGCCACAGCGGCAGAGGCTGTTCTTACCGACTCTCGGCGGACGAGGTCCGAGCAGATCGCCGCGGCCCGCGCGTTGGCGTACGACCGGTCCAAGACACCGGGCCGGGCCCCCTGGGGATACCGCCTCGATGTCGCTCCGGGGGACTCGATGCGGTTCAGCCCCGAGAACGCGCCCAGCGACGCGATCGAAGTCGTGCCGATCGGCGGTGAGCGGCGTGTTCCCGGCCTGCGCAAGGACAAGCAGGCCGGCTACGCCGAGCTCGACTGACAGTGAGGATGTGACGCGGTGACGCTGCGGGTGGGTCTGACCCTCCGACTGACTGACGTCTCGACTGTCCTGTTGGGGATTTGTCGGCCCGCCGGGCGTCACCACGCACGCGGCCGGAGGGGCGTTTGTGACCTTGTAGGAGCTTGGTCCAGAAGCCCCGTCACTGTCTTGTCCACCCGCCCGACCGGCGCGTGCCGCCCTCGGAACGGACACTCCACAAGGACGGACATGACCAGCATGACGCACGACGGCCCGCAGATCACCGGCGGTGTCGACACCCTCGGCCCGACCCACCACGCGGCCGTGATCGACCCGGTCGGCCGGCACCCGGCCGACCGGGAGTTCCCCGCCACCATCCGGGGCTACCGGGACCTGCTGGACTGGATGCGCACGCACGGCACGCTGGTCGCGGCCGGAGTGGAGGGCACCGGCGCCTGCGGAGCCGAACTCGCCCGGGTGCTGACCGCCGCGGGGGTCATTGTCGTCGACGTGGACCGCCCGGACCGCAGGACACGGCGCATGCGGGGCAAGTCCGACCCGATCGACGCCTACGCCGCCGCGACGGCCGTGCTGTCCGGACGCGCCACCGGCATCCCCAGGAGCCGGGACGGCGTGGTCGAGGCGGTGCGGGTGCTGCGGACCGCCCGCCGCAGCGCCGTCAAGGCCCGCACACAGGCGATGAACCAGATCCGTGGCCTGCGCGTGGCGGCCCCCGCGATGCTGCGCGAGCAGGTCGCGGGCCTGGAGCGGGCCGCGCTGATACGGACCCTGGCCCGGCTGCGGCCCGGCGACGGCCTGTCCCGCCCGCTGGCCGCGACGAGGGCGGCGCTGCGGCGGCTCGCCCGACGCCACCAGGCGCTGGACGAGGAGATCGCCGAGCTGGACGAGGAAATCAGCCCGCTGGTCAGGCGGGCCGCCCCCGCGCTGCTGGAGCTGTTCGGCGTCGGCCCCGAGACCGCCGGCCAGCTGCCGGCCTCGGCCGGGGACAACCCGGAACGGATGCGGTCCGAGGGCGCGTTCGCGCACCTGGCCGGTGTCGCGCCGATCCCGGCCCCGTCCGGCCGCACCCACCGCCACCGCCTCAACCGCGGCGGCGACCGGGCCGCGGACAACGCCCTGCACACCATCGTGCTCACCCGCATGCGCTTCGACGCACGCACCCGCGCCCACGTCGAACGCCGCACCGAGGAAGGGCTGAACAAGAAGGACATCATGCGCTGCCTCAAGCGGTTCGTCGCGCGCGAGGTCCACCGAGCTCTGACCAGCACACCAACCGAACCAATCACTCAAACCGACCTGACTCCAGCGGCTTGACAGCCATAGGAGCATCCGGGCGCTCGTACACCAATCTGGAGGAAAGCAAGTAATGGCGAGCATCACCCGCGCACAGTACGCGAAGTCCTACGGGCCGACCGTGGGCGACCAGGTCCGCCTGGGCGACACCAATCTCTGGATCGAGGTCACCGAGGACCTGACCTTCGGCGGTGACGAAGCGATCTTCGGCGGCGGCAAGACCATTCGTGAGTCGATGCTGCAGGGCACCACCACCAGCGCGCAGGGCGCCCCCGACACGGTGATCACCAATGTGATCATCCTGGATGTCGCTCCTGCCCAGGAGCGGGAGAACGGCAATGCCGTCGTGCGTGCCGACATCGGCATCCGGCATGGTGAGATCGTCGCGATCGGCAAGGCCGGCAACAGCGACGTCATGGGCGGGGTCACCGACGGGCTGGAGATCGGCCCTTCCACGGACGTGATCTCCGGCGAGGGCAAGATCCTCACCGCCGGCGCCGTCGACACCCATGTGCACTACATCTCCCCCTCGGCTGTCCGGGAGGCCCTGGCGACCGGGACGACCACCGTTGTCGGCGGTGGCGTGGGGCCCTCGGAGGGGTCCAAGGCAACCACGGTGACGCCCGGTCCGCAGCACCTGGTGAACCTCCACCGCAGCTTCGACGACCTGCCCGTCAACGTCATGCTGCTGGGCAAGGGCAACACCGTCAGCAAGGACGGTCTGGCCGAGCAGGCACTCGCGGGGGCAGGCGGTTACAAGATCCACGAGGACTGGGGGGCGACTCCGGCAGCCCTGGATGCCGCGCTGAAGGCCGGGGAGGACTGGGGCCTGCAGGTCACCCTGCACGCCGACTCCCTCAACGAGTCCGGATTCGTCGAGACCACCCTCAACGCCATCGGCGGACGCGGCATTCACGTCTTCCACGCCGAGGGCGCCGGCGGCGGGCACGCCCCCGACATCATGAAGGTGGCCGCCGAGAAGAACGTCCTGCCCGCCTCGACGAACCCGACGCTGCCCTACACGGTGAACACGGTGGCCGAGCACATCGACATGCTGGCCTCCGCCCACCACCTCGATCTCAGCAACAAGAACGACCAGGCGTTCGCCGACTCCCGTATCCGCTCGACGACCATGTTCGCCGAGGACGTGCTGCACGACATGGGGGCGATGTCCATCACCTCGTCCGACGCACAGGCCATGGGCCGTATCGGTGAAGTCGTGACCCGCACCTGGCAGGTCGCGCACGTCATGAAGGAGTGGAGCCACAAGACCTTCAAGGACGCGAACTTCTTCTACCGGGACGAGCACGGCAAGGGCGACAACGCCCGGGCTCTGCGCTACGTGGCCAAGTACACGATCAATCCCGCGATCACCCACGGGATCGACGAGTACGTCGGTTCGGTGAAGGTGGGCAAGCTGGCCGACCTGGTGCTGTGGGATCCGCGGTTCTTCGCCGTGCGCCCTGAGATGGTCATCAAGGGCGGGGCCATGGTGCTGGGCAACCTGGGCGACCCCAACGGTTCGGTGTCGACGCCGCAGCCCACGCTCCTGCGCCCGGCGATGGCCGCCGCGATCGCCCCCCATCTGTCGTACTCGTTCGTCTCGGACAAGGTGCTCAACCCGCCCGAGGGCTCCGACCCGTACAGCACGGTGAAGGGCAAGGGCGTGTTCAAGGACTCCCTGAAGGCCACCCTCGGCCTGCGGCGCGAACTGAAGGGTGCCAAGCCCGTCAAGGACGTCGAGAAGAAGCACATGGTCTTCAACGGCAAGCGGGCCGGGATCGACATCGACCCCAGTACCTTCAAGATCGCGGTGGAGATCCCGGAGGTCAGCCCGGCGCGGGGCCACAGCCTCACCAAGCACAAGAGCCTCGACGGATACTGGTACCTCGACCAGTCGAAACCGCCCCGGAGCCTGCCGCTCACCCAGCGCTACCTGCTGTTCTGAGGCGCCCGGTGAGCACCTCCTCACTCCTGCTCGCCCTGCTGGGCGACGCCCGCCTCCCGTCCGGGGGGCATACGCAGTCCGCCGGTCTGGAGCCGGCGTTGCGGGCCGGCACGACGCCCGCCGAGGTACCTGCGTACCTGCGTTCCCGTCTGCGCACCGTCACCCGGGTGGAAGCGGGAACCGCTGTCGTCGCCCGTGCGGTCGCGGCGAACGACGGTGACCTCTCCGAGGTCGAGGCCGCCTGGGCCGCCCGGACTCCCAGCCCGGCGCTGAGGGCCAACGGGCGGCGTCTGGGGCGCGGATACCTTCGCATCCTGCACGCCCTGTGGCCCGGCCCCACCGACGCCCGCGCACGCACCTGGTCCCGGCCGGTCGTACTGGGGCTGCTCGCCCAGCGCGCCGAAATGGACCCGGTCGACCTGGCCCGCCTGGTCGGGTACGACGACGTCCAGACGGTGACGGCGGCCCTGCTCAAACTCGAACCACAGGACCCGCTGCTCATCACCGCGTGGGTGAACGACCTGCTGCCCGACATCGACGAGATGGCCGCTCAGGTCGCCCACCTGCACACCCCCGAACAGATCCCTGCCCATGGTGCCCCTCTCATCGAGCGCTGGGCCGAGACTCACGACACCACCACAGAAAGACTCTTCAGTGCCTGAGAACACCACCGCCCCCACCCGCGCCATGCGCCTGGGCGTTGCCGGTCCCGTCGGCACCGGCAAGAGCTCGCTGATCGCCACGCTGTGCCAGGCGCTCTCCGGCGAACTGCGCCTGGGTGTCATCACGAATGACATCTACACCGACGAGGACGCACGCTTCCTCAAGAGCGCCGGGGTGCTGGACCCCGAACGGATCCGCCCGGTCGAGACCGGCGCGTGCCCGCACACCGCGATCCGGGACGATGTGACCGCCAACCTGCTGGCGGCCGAGGACATGGAGTCCGACTTCGGCCCCCTGGACCTGGTCATCATCGAATCCGGCGGCGACAACCTCACCGCGACCTTCTCCCCGGCCCTGGTGGACGCCCAGCTGTTCGTTCTGGACGTCGCCGGCGGCGGTGACGTCGTCCGCAAGGGCGGCCCCGGCATCGCCCGCGCCGACCTGCTCGTGATCAACAAGACCGACCTGGGCCAGTACGTGGGCGTGGACGTCGAGCGCATGACCCGGGAGGGCCGCGAAGCCCGCCGGGGCTCCCCGGTGGTCGCGCTGTCCCGGCACGACGCGACGTCCATCCGGATGCTGACCGGCTGGGTCCGCGACACCCTCGCCCACTACCGAACCGGCGAGCACACCCCTGTCGACCCGGGCCCCATGGCCCCGCACTTCCACGCCGACGGCACCACTCACACGCACTCCCACGCACCGGCGAATGCGGGGCAGGACGCGTGACCGACCCCACCCGCCTGAGTGTCAGCCCCGGGGAAGGCCGCAGCCGCGTCCACCACACGACCGGGCACCTGACAGTGCGGGTCATGGACCAGGACGCCGGCGGAGCCAGGGTGGGTCTGCTCGCCACCCAGGCGCTGCTGCTGTCCGGCGACGACGTCCGTATCGAGGTGAACGTGGCTCCTGGCGCCTGGCTCGACGTCGTGGAGACGACCGGCACCGTCGCCTATGAGGGCGAGGCACCGTCGTCGTGGACGATTGACGCCTCCGTGGGCGACGGCGCCGTCCTGACCTGGGCGGGCAAGCCGTTCGTGGTCTCGGACGAGATCGCCACCCACCGCGGCACCCGGATCCGGCTGCACGGCACCGGAAAAGTACTGATACAGGAGAAGGTCGTGCTGGGGCGCGCCGGACAAATGGGCGGAGACCTGACCATGGCTCTGGACGCGAGTGACGACACCGGGCCGGTGCAGGTGGAGTACCTCGATCTGGGACAGCAGGCCCGTCAGATGCCGGGCGTCTTCGGGGACCTGCGCTCCATGGACACGGTCACCGCCCTGGGATGGACACCTGAACCGATCGGTGAACCGGAAGCCGGCACCACCGGGCCCGGGGAGACCTACTTTCTCCTGGACCAGTCCGGGGCCGCACTGCGCTGGATGGGGATCGGCCGGTTCCGCGACCAGCTGTGCGACCTCACCTTCGCCGCCTGGCGCGAGGAAGCCATGCGTGACTACCGGCACCGACGTGCCGTACGGCCTTCGACGGCCCCGGACGGCAGCCCGTTCTCTCCTGCAGGCGGGGCGAGCCCCCAGGGGCGTTGCAAAGTCCTGTCGACCACGTGAGTCCGCTGATCACGGCGGCGGTGCCGGCCGGGGCTCGTTCGCGGGGGACGGCAAGGGCGCCCGCGAGTCACGGCCTGGGCTTGGCTCTGTCGGGGATCTTGGGGATCCCCGACAGAGTCGGCATCCCGAGGGCCGGGGCGCCGTACGGCGGCTATGTGCACTTCTCGTCGATCTTGTACTGGAGTGCTCGCGGGTAGTCGTGCCGACTGAGCCGGACCCGGACCAGGATCGGGGCGTCGTTGATGTCATTGTCCGGGTCGGCGACGTCGTGCAGCAGTGCATCCAGTTCGGTGTGGGTGGTGAGTTCCCGCCCGTGCATCCGGTCCTTCTCCGAGCCGAAGACCTCCGCCAGCTTCTCGTACTGCCACGGGTGCAGCACATTGTAGAAGTCGGCCCCGTCGGACGGCTTCTCCTTGTAGTAGCAGGGGCTGATCAGCATCTGCTCGATGCCGTAGAAGCCCTCGTTGTCCAGGACGAAGACCACCGGCCGCAGGTGGTGACGCACGTGCGTGGACAGCTCCTGGCAGATCTCCTGGAACGAGCCGTCCCCGACGAACACCAGCGGCCGCTTGAGCGGTTGCCGGCGGGCCAGCGCCACGCCGGTGGCCGCGCCGACCGAGTAGCCGATGGCCAGCCAGCTGTTCTGCGCGACGAAGCTCGCCCGCTCCACCATCCGCAGGTTCATCGAGCCCAGCAGTGCGAACGCCGCGTCCGAGACCACCGTGAACGGCGAGGTGGCCTCCGGGCCGTCGCCCTTCGCCTGGCTCAGCAGAAAGGCGTTCATGCGCTGGAAGAACCCGTCGTACGTGAGCTCCTCGGCGTGGTCCGTGCTGCTCAGACTGGCCAGGAAGGCGTCCGTGCTCTCCGGGACCTGCCGGTCCTCGGCGTGTGCCAGCGCGTAGAGGTCGGTATCGAACGCCCGCTTGCCGAAGGCGGTGCCCAGCGCGTCCCGCAGCGCCGGGACGAACCGTGCCAGCTGGACGTCCGGGAAATACTGCGCGCCGACGCTGACGCCTTCGTGGGCGGCCACGATCCAGTCGTCGCCGATCGACTTCTCGCCGCCGAGGTTCTTCGACGTCGACCAGGTGCCCAGGCCGATCCGGCACCCGGCGGCCTTGAATGCCTTGCGTACCTCCTCCAGGCTCGCCTTGCCGTTGTAGACGCCGCTGAAGCCCGGGGTGTTCTCGGAGACCACGGACTTCGCTCCGACGGTGGTGAAGAACGGGATGCCGGTCAGTTCCACCAGCGAGACCAGCTCCTGCTCCAGCCGGTTGCGCTCGATCTCCTCGCCCGCCCACAGCACCGGTGTGCCGAGCCTTTTGACCAGCTGCACCGAGGCCTCCACCGCCTTGGCGAGCATGTCCTTGTTCTTCTGGGTGAACGGCCGTTCCTGACGCCGGAGTTCGCCCTGCGGCGCGGCGCACGGGGCGCTCCAGAGGTCGTCCATCACCTCCAGGTAGACCGGCCTGCGCTCGGTCAGGCCGGCGATGATCGCGCTGTCGATCTGCGAGGGCGCGAGTCCGGGGTTGGAGATCACCTGCGCGTCCACCGTGACCTGCCGGTAGACCTCCAGGTTACTCTCCCGGCGCTGGCTCATGTGCGAGGTGAGCAGCCCGACCGCCTGGTAGTTGAGCCACTGCTCGTACGACGGCGCCGCATTGATCGCGATCACCGGCACGTACTCGACGTACGCGCCACCGATCGGGTTGAGCAGGCTGAACGAGCCCACACCGTAGGTGACCGCGACGGCGGCGACGCCCTGCTCGCCCTTGGCGAGGTCGGCGTCGGCGGCCCGCATCCGGGCGTAGGCGTCGGCGGCGTAGCCGCCGCCGATCTCGGTCGGGGTGCCGACCCAGCGCACCTGGGTGGTGGCGTGCATGATCGTCAGGAAGGGGCCGAGGTGGTCGCCCGGCACCCCGAACAGGTGCCGGATGCCCAACTGCTCCAGTCTGGTGGCCAGGTAACGGCCCACTGTCCATTCGTCGTTGCTGCTCATCGGCTCAGTACCTCCGTTCTGCGTGCGCTTCCGGTACGCGCCTCGGGATAGGTCTCCGGTTCGGCCCGGGGTGGTGGCGGGGGTGCCTCGTGCACGGCGATCGCCGCGCGGACGGCGGTCTCCACCGCGCCCTCGATCCAGGCGTGCTTCAGCGAGACGTGCTCGCCGGCGAAGTGCACCGGGCCCTCCGGCTTGACCGCGTCGAGGTGGAAGCTGGTCATCTGGTGCGGGGTGTACACCGCCGCCTCGCCGAAGGCGTACGGGTCGCGCAGCCAGCTCTGGGTCTGTCCGTAGCCGGTGTAGAACACCTCGATCCGTCGGCCGTGCACCGATTGGAGGTTGCGCAGCCCGTACACGTACCGCTCGGCGTCGTCCATCGAGTCCCAGCGCGCCGCGTCGTCCGACCAGCTGTAGGCGGCCAGCACCACGCCACCGCCGCCGCTGTCGCGCACCGGGTGCGAGGGGTAGTACATGAAGCGGTTCGGGTTGTCGGTGGTCGAACCGCCGCCGAAGCAGTCGGTGGCGGGGCGCACGCTCGCCCGGCGCAGCGGGGTGTGCTCGAAGAGTTCCAGCTGTTCCTGGCTGATCCGGCTGGAGTCCACGCTCCGGTGGGCGCCGAGCAGCACCCTCGGCAGATTGGGCGGCGGCCGGTGCCCGTTGTGGGCGGCTGCCACGGCCGCCTCGGCGTCCTCCTCACCGGCCCGTTGGTAGTACTCGTACAGGCCGGGTTCGATGGAGTCGAGCTCCTCCTTCCAGTCCGCTTCGGTGAACTCCCACCACCGGCGGGAGAACTCCAGCAGCACCTTGGTGGCCTGGTCGTAGTGCGTCTCGATGATCGCCCGGCGCTTCTTGTACGAGTACGGGGGCGCGACCTGGACGAACCGCAGCGCGGAGAACGGGACGGTGACGATCGCGAAGTCGCCCTTCCAGACCGTGGGTTCGGCCTCCGGTTCGTCCTCGGGCACGGTGTGGACGGCGACCTGCGGGCCGTTCGGCCCGACGTCCTGGCCTGCCGCGCCGTCGCGGCGCGGATCCCAGTACTCCATCCGGATCATCCGCTCGCCCATTTCGAGTTCGTCCTGGAGCTCCTCGGCGAGGGCGTGGGGCAGCTTCCAGCTGCCGCCCTCGATCTCCCAGTAGGTGGCGTCCGGGTTGATGTCGCTGCGGCCCAGGAAGGAGTGGAAGAAGGACAGGTGCAGCCGCGAGGTCATGTTCTCGATCGTGCCGATCGCCTCGATGGCCTCGTCGCTGAAGCCCGCGTACTCGCGCAGGAAACGGCCCATCGAGTAGCCGTCGAAGTCGCGGATCACCCGGGCCCAGCCGTCCAGCCACTCGGCGAACGGCTTGCGCACCCGCTTGCCGTTGTCGATGTACGAGTAGTAGTCGCGGACCGGCTCCAGCGCCTGGTTGACCATCTCGGCGGTGGTGATCCGGGCCTCGTCGCCGGTGAGGTGGAAGCCCTCGTTGATGCTGCTGGGGTCGGCGGCGTACTCGCGGCGGCGGGCCTGGGTCCGGTTGGTGCGGATCCAGCTGTTGAAGCGCTTGACCGGTTCGCGGAAGTCCGGGCTGTCCTCGCCGTACTTCCAGACCTTGCCGTCCTCGAAGGACTCGTAGACCACCGGCGGGACGGGCGGGTTCTGGTTTCCGCTGTCGGGATCGACGTCGACGTTGTAGAACAGCTGCCGTTTCAGGCCGAGGCTGTCGACCAGGGCCAGGGTGAGCGGGTGGAAACTGGGCAGCCGCATCGCCCCGGCCTCCCCGTACTGCGCCGGATCGAAGAACGGGCCGTCCTGCCCGTCATCGGTGGAGCGGAAGGTCTTGATCCGGCCGCCGACCCGGTTGGCGTTGGCTTCCAGGACGGTGACGTTGTGTCCGGCGTCCTTGAGCAGCTTCCCGGCGACCAGGCCGGCGATCCCGGCGCCGACGATCAGCACGTCCTTGGGCTCGTCGGTCTCCGGGATGCCCTCCTTGATCAGGACGTCGAGGTAGCGCAGCTTCAGGTCCTTGTCGTCCGGACCGACCAGCAGCAGCTCGCGGGCCAGCTCCTCGCAGGTCCGCCGGCGGGCGCGGTTGTCGGCCGTGCCCTGGACGGTGGGGTTCTCATTCATGGCTTCTCCTCGCCGTTCAGGAGCCGACCGGCTTGTTGGGGAGGTCCTTGCCCTCGGCGAGCAGCCGCAGCGTGCTGATCGAGGGGGTGAAGGCGTAGAGCGCGCCCGTGGTGCGGACGAAGCGCTTCATGTCGACCGTGCCGGAGGTGCCGTCCTCCAGCTCGATCGAGGCCTTGCCGGCGAGTCCGGTGACCTTGTCGAAGCCGTTGGCGACCACTTGGCCGGGCCGGCTTTCCCCGGGAGGGAACGTGTCGTCGTTGGACCAGTGCTGCTGGACCAGTTCGAACTGCTCCTCCAGCGAGGTGCCGTAGCAGACGAACATCAGCCCGCGGTCCTTGCCGTCGTCCGGGCCGCCCTTGAACTCGGGGCCGTACGGAATGCCGCGGCGCATCAGGCGGTGGCTCTTCGGTTTCTTGTCGACGATTCCGGCGAAGGCGCGCGGGTGGGTGCGGCGGATGTGCGCGGCCCAGGGAGTGTGCCGGCCGGTGGGGTCGTTCGTGTAGTCGAAGCCGTTCCGGTCCGGGCCGAGGCCGGTCACGGCGCTGCAGGGCGGGGCGAGCGGTGTGCCGTCCTTGGCCCGGCCGACCAGGCAGGCACCGAGCCGGTCGGCGTCCATGTTCCCGGTGAAGTTCTTGGCACCGTCCACCATCGCCTTGTTCCAGCCGGCGACGTCCTGGCGAAGGCGGCGCACCACCTGGAGGGAGCCGTTCTTCATCCACTCCGGCGCCTTCCGGTCGCCCTGTTCGCTCTTGTGGCCGAAGACGAACTCGCCGGGCTCGATCAGCTCGGTTCCGGCGTGGTTGTCGCGGAACCCCTTGCGGTCGGCGTCCTCGCGGTGGAAGTCCTTGACGCCGGGCTGGGAGATACCGTCCTTGTAGCCGAAGTGCTCGTGGCCCTTCAGATCGCCCTCCAGGGTGCGGCCTTCGTCCACATGAACGCGGGTGATCTGGTGGGCCTGCTCCACCGTGTCGAGGTTCTTCAGCTTCTCCTTCAGCAGCGCCTCGGTGTCCGCGGCGACGATGAGGACCGCGTGCACGGCCTTGTCGCCGGTCCCGGCCCCGAACAACCAGGTCCTGGGGTCGCTCTCGCCGGTGTCCCCGAGGCTCTCGGCCCGTGCGGCCGCGCCCGCGCAGAACGACGTGAAGGTGCTGAGGTCCTTCTTGATCTGATCGGGTTTGCCGGCGATCGTCACGAGGCCCTCGAAGGTCAGGGAGACTCCGCAGCGGACGGCGGTGAGCGACGGGTCGCGGCCGAAAGCCCGGCGGGCCAGCGAGAACTGCTCGTTGAAGTCTTCCGTCTCGTTGGTTGTCGCAACGGTGTTGAGGATCGCGGAGAGCCAGCCGCGGCCCTTGGCGGCGTCCGGGAAGTGCAGGTAGCGGAAGTCCATGAAGTCCTTGTTGAACGCGGCCAGGATGTTGCCCTGGATGTCGGTGGACCCACGCAGCTCCGGCTGGGGCAGCTGCTCGATGGAGGGGACGGCGGTGGGGCGGGTGGGGGTCGTGGTCACAGTGGGGCTCCTCGCGGGGGTGGAGGGCGGCGGCAGATTCGGATGGGGATGACACGATCACCGCCAGTAACACAATGCTACGAACTGGACACTTTAAGTAACTAAGCCGTCGCTGTGAGCTCTGTCAAACGGAGCCCCTCGGGGTCACACGGCGTCGCCGGGCGGAGCGACGCCGCGCAGGCGCGGACGGGGAGCGGCACCCGGGCCGGGACCGCGGCCTGCGGGGCCGTGGCGAGCCGCCATCGACCGACCGGGTGCCCGGTCGCGGCCCGTTCCCGCGCCGGCCGGTCCCACAGCCGGTCCGGGGGGCCGGTGGCCGGGGCGGGGGTGGCAGGCCCAGGACGCGGGCGCCGTAGTCGGCCGACAGGGTCCACAACAGCCCCCGCGCGACCAGCCGTCGGAGCTCAGGTGGTGTCGGCCGGGCCGGTTACCGCGTGGTTACGCCGGGGGCGGTGGCCGGACGCCCCGCCCGTCGGCGAGCCGGTGGTGCGTCATTCGAAGCGCAGCCGCATGGTCGTGCCGACCAGGCGGTAGCCGGCGAGGCCGGGAGCGCCGAAGGGGTTGGGGAGAGGGGTGATGCGCCGGCGGGCGCTGTCGAGGACGTGGGAGACGTAGACGATGGTGTACTTCTCGTCCGGGCGCAGGCGGCTCGCCCGTTCGACCTCGGACTCGCCGAGTTCGAACTCGCCCCGGTTGCCGGTCGACGCCTTCACCTCGTACAGGAGGGTGTGGTCCCCGTGGTGGACGAGGAAGTCGTAACCGAGGCCGTCGTCGCCCGAGCCGTCGGCAAAGACGTACTGGCGCAGCCCCGACTTCCAGGACTCCTCGCGGGGGACGCCGTACTGCCGCTCCAGCCAGGCGGCCACCGCCACCTCTCCCGCGAGTCCGACGGCCCGGTCCTTCAGGGGGTCGCGGGGAGCGGCCCGGTGGCCCGCGCCGCGGCCGGTGGCCGGGGAGGCGATTCGCCGGCCCGGGAGCACCGGTGCCGACGGGGTGCCGGGCCGCGGGGAGGTGTCGAGTTGGCCGGGGGTGAGGTCCGCGGCGACCTGGCGTGCGAGAGCGCGCAGGTCGTCCGAGCCGATCGGGAGCGCCCGGCCGTTGAGGAGAAGTGACGGCCCGGGGGCGGCCGGGAGGGCGGGGGTGCCGGGCCGGGCCGGTTCGAGGGGTGGGGGCTCGTTCAGGCCCAGGTCGGCCGCCCGGTCCGTGGCGGGCATGTCCTCGGGCCAGTGGCCGTGCGCACCGAGCCAGGCGATCAGCGTGCGGACGCCGATCGGTTCGAAGTCGAGCAGGCCCTCGGCGTCCATCGCCGACGCGACCTCGGTGGCCGAAGGCGGCAGGGGCCCCTCACGGCCCCGGCGGTCGAGCCATGCCTCCATCCGGGCGCGCAGGCGGGGAAGGAGCATGTGGACGGTGTCGACGCACCCTTCGTGGATCTCGGCCACCGGGCGCGGCAGGTGCTGCCGGGCCTGTGCCGGGGGCAGCCGGAGGGCGGCCCACGCCTCGGCGTGGGCGTCGAGCCGGTCGGGGGTGAGGTCCCAGTGGACGCGTCCCCACCGGGGGTCCGGCTCCAGTCCGGGGAGCGAGCGCATGCGGACGTACTCCGTGAGGGGGCCGCCCGCCTCGTACGCCGGAAGGTGGGCGTCACGGACGCGGTCGGCCAGTCGGGCCCGGTTCTGCTGCAGCCAGGCCCGGAACTGCCGTTGGTGGGGCTCCGAGTTGTCGACGGTCGGCAGGCCCAGTACCTCCCAGGCCCGGTTGGCCTCGGCCAGGGGCACTCCCAGGGCGGACAGCTTCCGCCGCCAGTCGCTGTCGTCCACGAGTCCCAGGAGGCGGTCGGTCCGGTCGAGGTCGAGCCGGGCCACGAGCCAGTCATGGAGTTCGCCGCGGTCGTGGAGGTTCTCCTGCCCGCGCCGCAACTCCTCGGCGAGGTCGGGGTCGACGCAGGCGAGCAGGGGGACGAGCCGGGCGCTGCCGGAGCGGATCGAGGCGCGATCGGCGAGGGCGGCCTCCAGCCGCTGCGGCGGGATGCCGGCCACGGCGGCGATGTCCGCGTCGGTGACGTCCGTGACGGTACGGCCACGGCGCTCCAGTTCGATGAGTGCCAGCCGTACCGAGGTGGCCAGGTACGGGGCACCGATCAGGGTGCTCAGGGCGGTGGAGGCGGTCTGGAGCAGGTGCCAGCCAGAGGGCCGCTGCGCGCACACGACCACGACTCGGGGCCGCTCCGGATCGTCGTGCAGGAGGGAGCGGTCGTGGCCGGGGTCGTCGAGGACGTGCCCGGCCACGCGCGTGACCGCGGTCCGGGCGGACACGGCGTCGCAGGTTTCCAGCCGGCGGCGTATCCGGTGCGAGGAGGGGGTCTCGGGCCGGGAGGACCGGTCGTCGTCGAATTCCACCAGCGCGGCCAGGAGCGTGTGCAGCCAGGGCCCGGCGAGGGCGAGCAGTGGCGCGCCGGGGGCGTCGGCGATCGGCAGCAGGTCCACCAGGATGTCGACCTCCGCCTCGCTCGTCCGGCGGACCGGGTGGCGTCCCTGTTCCGCCAGGTGGTCGTGGACGCGGCGCCCCAGTGCGCGGTCGTCGACGGGGAGGACGGGCACGGGTACCTGGTCGAGCAGCCGGCGGTTCTGTGTTCCCGCCATGTCGGGCACGTGGACCGGTTCGGCCTCGGGGCCGGCCGGAAGGACGTCCAGTGTCCCGGCCCTGCTCACGAGGAGGTCGGGCAGGTGGCCGGGGTGCCGGCCGGGGTCCGTCCCGGGCGGGGGCAGCAGGTCCGCCCAGGCCTGTTCGTAGGCCCTGCCCAGCAGGTGCCCGAGGCGGCCCTGCCGGAGCCGCGGCATGCGGCGCAGCAGGACGGGCAGGTGGCGGAGCCGGTCGCCGGCCGTTTCCGGGTCGTCCCAGCGGCGTACTCCGAGCAGGCGCAGGCGTCCGAGGGCGCGGTCCGACTGCCGCCTGCGCAGGGCGGCGGAGGCCACGGTGAGGAAGGCGGGCGGTGCCTCCACCGCGGCCCACCACCACGCCTGGCCGGCCGTGGCGAAGGCGGGGGCGTCCTCGTCCTCGCCGGACTGGGGAATCCACGGGGCTCGGCTCAGGAAGGCCGCCAGCGGAGTGGGCCACGGGGTGCCCTGCCGGTCGGAGCCGCCCACGAAGCGGAACTCGAGGGCGTCGGCGGGCCAGTTGTCCAGGCCGTGAACGATCAGCTCGGCGTAGAGGCGGCGGCTCTCCTCGTCGAAAGCGGCGTACTCCCGCTGGCCCGGGAGCACGGCCACCTTCCTGCGGACGGGCCGGTAGTCGACGGTCTGGTAGAGGTCGGCACGCCGCTTCGGCCAGCGTTCGGCGGTCGACCGCCATCGGTCCCGCTCGTCCTGGTCCAGGCCCGGCGCCCACAGGCCGGAGAAGCGGGACGGGTGGTTGAGGAGTTGTCCCTTCACCGTCTGGAACGTCACGCGGTAGGTGGGTGGCAGGCCGTGGCGGACGCCCTGCTGTTCGAGGAAGCGCCGCAGGGTCTGTGCGTCGGTCCGGGTGCCGGCACAGATCTCCGCCGCGGGAAGCAGGACCCGGTCGGCGGCGACGGCCAGCGCGTCGGAGACCTCCTCGGTGCGTTCGAGGAAGCGGGACAGCGTCCGGTCGACGCCGCTGTGCCCGCCGGGCCAGCCGTCCCCGAACATGGCCTCGGTCGCGGGGATCCAGCCTTTGCGGCCCGGCACCAGCAGCCCCTTGACCACGGGGCCTCTGCCGTGCCGGTCCAGAGAGGCCGACCACAGGGCGCAGGCGAACAGGAGATGCTCGCGCAGGGTCCGGTCGTCCTCTCGGTGCTCGTGCATCGCTTTGCCCTGCAGGTCCAGGAGTGCCTGCGGGGTGTAGTCCCGCACCAGTCCCTGTTCCGCCAGCCAGGCACGGCCGCGGGACCGCCGGCTCGTCCTCCTGCCCGTCCGGGCGATCTCCGCGTGCACGAAGGAGATGTTGTCCGCGAGGCCGGGCGGAAGGCCGGGGAGCGTGGTCGTCGGCCCGTCCGGGCGGGGGAAGAACAGCCCGGGGTTCCCGGCCGGGGCGGGCCTCCCACCGGTCGTGAGGACGATCCTCCGGCCCTCCAGCTCCTCGATGGCGCGGGGGAAGCACACCGAGAGGTCGTGGTAGTAGTCCGCCCACCTTCCCGCGTCGAAGTCCTCCCGGGCCAGGGCCGATGCGACGCGTTCCGCCCAGTCGGCGAGCACCGCGGCGGACGGGCGGAGCCCCCGGCCGCGGACCGTGCCCAACGCGGTCACCCGCTCGGCACGCCGGGGGTGGAGCCCCGGGTCGATGACATGCCGGACGCCGGTGGCGGCCACGGCCTGCGGGGTGAACTCCCGGGCCCGGTCGGGACGGTGCCACAGATGGCCGTCACGGTACGAGGTGCGGGTGCCGACGGGGTGCAGCACCGGCATGAACGGCACGTCGCCGAACTCACGGCTCTGTTTCCCGAAGGCCGACTCCAGGCGCCGGATCTGATGGTGTGTCCAGCACATCAGGTCGACCAGGGCACCGTCGGGCATCGCGACGCGTCCCTCGTCGACCAGGACGGCCGCCCGTGCGCAGGCCTCGGCCGCGGTGTCGAGCAGCAGGTCGTTCCACGGCGTGGACTGCGTCATGGTGCGCCGGCTCACGTCCGTGTGGAACGGGGCGTTCAGGAAGCCAGGGACCGGGCAAGCCATCTCCGCGCCCATGGGCAGGAACGTGTAGAGCCTGCCCCGCTCCAGCGGCTCGCCGACGGGCACCGCGACGCCGACCGCGGCCGAGTCCCCCAGTGCCCGCCAGCCGTCCTTCAGCGAACCGGACTCCAGGCCGGCGGCGATGACCACGTGCGCGCGCTCGCGGTCCACCGGGGCCGTCACCACGATCAGGCGGATGCGGCGGCGCAGGGTGACCTGCTGGATCCTCAGGTCACGCGAGGTGTGGAGGGTCTCGACCTTGCGCGTGTAGGTTCTGGGGCGCCCCCGGCCGTTCACCCGGTGGGTCACGGTCACTTTGCCGAGGCGGTTCAGGAAGAGCTCGAACGGCGCCCCGTCGTCGGTCAGTTCGCGCAGTTGGCAGGCCGCCTCCAGTCTGGCCGCGGCGGACCGCAACGGGAGCCGGACCACGGTCACCAGTCCCCGTCGGCGGAAGGGCGCCACCCTTTCCGGGATGTCGTCCACCGGCACCGGGACCTTCAGCGACGAGAGGTTCGCGCGCAGCTGACCGGCGGCCTCCGGGCTGTCGGGCGCCACCTGGTCCGCCAGCCGGTCGAAGTCCTCGCCCTGGGCGAAACGGAAGCAGAACCCGTCGAAGACCTTGGAGGCGGGGCCCATGACGGAGTACAGCTCCGGGGCGGAGGTGAACTGGAGCACGCTCTTGAAGCCGACGCCCTTGTGGCCGATGCCCTCGTCGGGACGCTTGCTGGACAGGCCGATGCTGCACAACGCCTCGAAGTTCTTGGGGCCGAGGGGTCTGCCGCCGTTCGCCACGTAGAGCACACCGTGTTCGCCCTCGTCCTCGTCGAGGACGATCTCGACGCGGCCGTCGCCCTGCCGGGCCGGATGCGCGTCATGGGCGTTCTGAAGGAGCTCGACCAGTACGCGACCCTTGTACTCGGGCGAGAGCATCTGCTCGGTGATCTCTTTGAGTTCGAGGGCGGCGCGACGTCCGCGTCCGAGGTCGTCGAGACACCCCTCGGCCTCCATGACCGCCGTCGCCACGACTTGTCTCCGCCACCGCCTGGCCGAACTGCCGAGGCCCGCGGACCGCCTTGCCCGCTTCCGTCCTTCGGTCACGTTCCCCCCTGAAGCCCCTGGAAGTACCGATACCGACCATAGGGGCGACCACTGACATCCGAACGCGCCCGTCGTCGTCGCACGTCCGCCCCGCGTCGGCCGACCGCCCTCCGGCCTCCCACGGAGGGCGGTCACCCCCGACATGTTCACGTGAGCGCGGTGAACTCGGCTTCCCCTCGACTCTCGGAGCGCCGGGCCTGACTGGCTGTCAACACATGCCCGCACAAAGGAAGTCGGTGGAGATCATGCGTGTTCCGGCCAGGACCACCACGGCCCGCCCGATCGCCTTCGACGAGCCCCCGCCCTCTTTGGCGGAGCACGAGGTCGACGCGTTGTTTTCGGGAACACAACGGCCGGGACCGGGGAGCCGCATCGCGCCCCCGGTCCCGGCCCACAGGGCCTGTGACGGTTCTCGGGAACGTGTGGTCAGGAGCCGAGGATCCTGCTCTTCTGGGCCGCGAACTCGTCGTCGGTCAGGACGCCCTGTTCCTTCAGCTTCGCGAGTTCCTTGAGCTGGGCGATCCTGTTGTCCATGACGTCACCGGAGGCGGCGGGCCCCGGTGACGGCGGCGTCGATGCGTTCTGTTGTGTCGGTGTGGTCTGTTGTGTCGGTGTGTTCCGCCCGGTGGCCGCCGCGTCCTGCGCGGCCCACCGGCCCGCCTGGCGTCGCGAGACCCGGTTGGAGACCGCTGTCGCCGTTCCGGACACGACCGCGGTACGGGCGACTCCCCGAAGAAGTCCTGGCATGGCCGTCCTCCTTGGCTGTTTTCGAGCGGATCGGCTTCCCCGGCGCACCGTCCGGTGGTGTCAGGGGGCGGCTTCGCCGACGGTCTGCGCCTCCGCGGCGTCGAGCGAGGCCAGAAGGGCCTGTACGGGGATGCGTCCGCCGGCCACGAGTTGTGCGCCACCGCGTCGCAGGGCCCGTGCGAGAGGGGCGGCCCAGAGGTTCTCGTAGACCAGGACGGCGGCCGAACTGTCCGGTTCGAGAGCCGCCCCCGCCTCATCGAGGTCGTCCTGGCCGAGGAGTCCGGACGAGGAGCCCTCGAACACCGACGGGTCGAAATCGCCGCCGACGTCCAGCTCCCTCAGTTCCAGGGCGACGATGCTCCCCTCGGTGTCCTTCCGGAGGAACAGCAGGTCGAGCACGCGGATGATTCCTCTGTCGACCAGGTCGAGGAGCAGGGGGAAGCCCTCGCCCGTCATGCGGTTGCCCGGGAACTCGATGACCAGGAAGTCGACCGGGCCCATGTCCTCGAAATCGTCGTTCATGACCGCTCCGTGTCGCTGGAGGATGATCGTGCCCGGCCCGGTGCGCCCCCGCGGAGGCGACCGGGCGCGGCTTCGCGCTTCATTGCGGCAGCCGGGTCACGACCGCTTGGCGGCCGAACGCTTCGGCTTGGCGGGCGGCGTGGACTTCCGGCTCCGGGTGGCGGGCGCGGTCTGCTCGGCCGGAGCGCGCTCGGGCTGCTCGGGCTGCTCGGCCTTCCGTGCGGGAGCGCCGGGTGTGCCGTCCGTCCGCCATTTCAGTTCGATCTCCAGCTCGATCTCGCCGTCGCCGACCTCGAACTCCACCTCGCTGCGGAACTCGTCGGGCACGCGCATGCTCAGCACACCTGTGCCGAGCTCGAGTTCGGCCTCTCCGCCTTTCCGGAACGCCTCGGCGAGTCCCGCCAGTTGCTCCGCGGCCTCGCTGCGGGACAGGGAACCCTTCTGTTCGAACTTCAGGTGCTTCACAGCTGCCTCCAGCGGACTGACCGGGGATCACGGGACGCACGGCCTCAGCGGCTGCCGCTCAGGACGAGTTCCTTGGCCCGGCGGAATTCCTCGTCGGTGATGTCCCCGTGCGAGCGGAGTTCGGAGAGCTTGGAGAGTTCCTCGGCCCGGCCGGTGCCGCCGCTGCCCGCGGCCTCGCGGATGTACGCCTCGAAATCCGCCTGCTGCTTGCGGGCGTGTGTGATCTCCCGGCGGCCCATGGCCCTGCCGCGCGCGATGAGGTAGACGAACACCCCGAGGAAGGGCAGCAGGACGACGAACGCCAGCCAGCCCGCCTTGCCCCAGCCGCCCAGGGTGTCGTCGCGGATGATGTCGCCGATGATCCGGAAGAGCAGGATGAACCACAGGACCCACAGGAAGAACCACAGCATGGTCCAGAAAGCGCTCAGCAGCGGATAGTCGTAGGCGAGAGTGGTACTCATCTCCGTGCTCCGTTCCGGTCGGGTTCCGTGGTGCCGTCCCGGCCCGTCTCCAGCGTGCGCGGTCCCGTGCGGGGACGCCTCACCCGGCACGGGTGAGTGCGTTCACCGGCTCCGGGCACGGTCAGTCCAGGAGCCGCCGCAGTTCCACCACCCGGAGGCCGAGCGACTGGAAGCGGGCCAGCAGTCCGTAGAGGTGCGCCTCGTCCACGACGGGGCCGTAGAGCACCGTCTGGTGGGAGATCGTGACGTGCTCCAGTTCGGGGAAGGCGCCGACCAGCGTCTCCGACATGTGTCCATCGACGCGGATCTCGTACTGCATGCTGCGATGGTCCCTCCCGGGCACCCCGGCCGGCCTCACCCCGTACGGGTGACCCGCGCGTCCGGTCGGGTTGCGGGCATCAGGTCCTGCCCGGCCTCCCCGGTCTCCGCGGGCGCCGCTTCGGCGGGGCCGGCGGGGTCGGATCGCCCGCTCCGGGAGCCGGGCCCGCGGTGGGCAGGGCCCTGGTCACCAGGAAGCTCGCCAGGGTGATGCCCCCTGTCGCGAGGACGGCCGCCTTCAGGCCGTCGAGCTGGGCCGAGGCGTAGGACTCCGTGACGGCGTCCACCTCCTGCGGGGGAAGCCCGGCCCGTACGGCCGCCGAGCGGACCTGGTCGGTGGGGACGAACCCGACTCCGGATTCCAGGGCGATGCTCGTCTCCTGCCGGGCCTTCTCGGAAAGGCGCGGGTCCTGTTCGACCTGTGTGGTGAAGGCCTGGACCAGGGCGCCGACCAGGATCGACCCGATCAGGGCCGTGCCCAGCGCGGAGCCCAGGTTCTGGGCGGTGAACTGCAGGCCGCCGACCTCGCTGCGCTCCCGCTCCCCCGCGCTGGACTGGACGACGTTGCCGAGCTGCGAGGCGAGCATCCCCATGCCCAGCCCGAGGAGCGCCATGGCCCCGAAGAACTGGCCGTTGTCGATGACCGGGTCGATGGTGGCGAGCAGCCAGGTGATCGCCGCCACCAGCAGCACCAGGGCAACCCGCACGACCCGGCGCGGTCCCGCCCTGCGTCCGAGCCGGGCCCCGCCCAGGGAGGCCACGAGCATGGTGACGGAGACCGGCAGCAGCCGCAGCCCCGTCCGGAAGGCGTCGAGCCCCTGCACCACCTGCAGGTACAGCGGGATGGTGAAGAACAGCCCCAGGAGGATCAGGTTCTGGCTCAGCAGGGTCAGCAGCCCCGAGCGCAGCACGGGTCTGCCGAGCAGGGCCAGGTGGACCAGCGGGTCGTCGCCGCGCCCCTCCCGGCGCCGCTCCCAGGTCTGGAAGAGGCAGAGGAGTCCGGCTCCCGCCGCGACCACGAACAGGGTGGGGGCGAAGCCGAACACCGTGAAGGGCGGATCGCGCGGCTTCACCCATCCCCAGGTGGTGCTCTGCAGCACCCCGAGCACGCCGAGGCCCAGTCCGGCCGCCGACAGCACGGCGCCGACGACGTCCAGGCCGGGGGCCCGGCCCACTGCGGGCCGTTCCGTGACCGCCCGCCGGAGGATCAGTACGCCCAGCACCACCACGACCTCGCCGGCGAAGACCAGGCGCCAGGTGAGGTACGTCGTCATCCAGCCGCCCAGCAGCGGCCCCACCGCGATGCCGGCCCCGGCCAGGCCGCCGATGACGCCGTAGGCGACGGCGCGGTCCCGGCCGCGGTAGGACTCGGCAACCAGGGCCGCCATGGACGGCAGTACGAGGGCGGCGCCCAGCCCCTCGACGACCGACCAGCCCAGCGCCAGGACCCACAGGGTGGGCGAGACGGCGGTCAGGGCCGACCCCACGCCGTAGACGGCCATGCCGGTCAGGAAGACGCGACGGCGCCCCAGGATGTCCCCGAGCCGACCGCCGATGATCATGAACGCGGCCATGACCAGGGCGTACAGGGTGATGACGGCCTGGATCGCGGTCACCTCGGTGTCGAAGTCATCGACCAGTTGGCTGATGGAGACGTTCATGACGGCGGTGTCCAGCACCATCAGGAACTGGGCCGCCCCCAGGACGATCAGTGCCCGCCACCGTCTCACCCTGTCCACCTCACCGCGTCGGGTCGGGCGGCCCGGGGACCGGTCGGCCACCCGGCGGAGCGCACCGCCGCTGCGACGGCCTCGTTCCGCCGCTGCCATCGCATCCGAAACGCCCGTCGGCCGCCTCACCCGTCACGGGTGAGCGGGCCCGCCCCGTGGCCCCGTCGGCCCGATGCCCCGCCGTCCCAGCCGCCCGTCGGCCCAGCGGCTCCGCGCCGGAAGGCCACAGCAGGCCAAGGCCACGGAAGGTCACAGCAGGCCGAGGTCACGGGCCCGGCGCACCGCGTCGTTGCGCCGGTGCACCGACAGTTTGCGGTAGGCGCTCTTGAGGTGGGTCTTCACCGTGTTGACCGACACGTACAGATCGGCGGCGATGTCCTCGGTCGACATCGTCCGGGCGAGCCGCCGCAGCACGTCGCGTTCCCGTTCGCTCAACGGTTCCACCGGCGGCCCGGCTCCGGTGTCCGGACCGGCCGTGTCGCCGTCCCGTACGGGCGCGGGCGCGGGTCGGCCGTCGGTGCGGGTCCACGGGGACGCCGTCGCCAGGAAGGGGGCCAGCCAGGGACCGGCCTCCAGGAAGGGGCGCCGCAGTCCCTCGGGCTCGGCCTGCCGAAGCGCCCGGTCGAGCAGCCGGTGCACGGCGGGGAGGTCGCCCGCCAGCTTCGCGGCCTGCGCCCGCACCAGGGCGGCGCGTACGGTCACCGCCGGTCCGGTGCGTCCGGGGCCGGGAAGGCCGTCGAGCAGGCGGAGGGCGGTGGCGCGGTCACCGGCCGCGAGGTGGGCGCGGGCCGCGCCCACCAGGCATGCCGGCTGGTCCCCGGGCACCGCCCGAAGGGCCTCGACGGCGGCATCCGGGCGGCCTTCGGCCAGGCGGACGGCCGAGACGACCAGGGCGGCGTGGGCCCGGGCCCAGGGGGATTCCTCGTCGGCGGGAATGATTCGTTCCACGACGTCCAGCGCGGCACGGGGGCGCCCCTGCGCCAGGAGCAGGTGGGCTCTGGCGAGGTGGCGGCCCGCGGCCGTCACCGGGTCCGGGGCCGCCGCGTCGGGCATCCGGTCGAGCAGGGTCCGGGCCCGGTCCGTCTCGCCCCGCTCGACCGCGACCGCGGCGAGGACCGCCTGCCCGATTCCGGATGCGGCCGGTCCGGGTTCGACTGCTTCGGATTCGGCCGATTCGGGTTCGAGGGGTCCCGGTCCAGCCGATTCGGGTTCGACGGCTCCGGGTCCGGCCGATCCGGGTTCGACGGTTCCGGATTCTTCGACCGTTCCGGATTCGGCCGACCGGGGAAGACCGGAACGCCCGGCCTCGGCCGCCGCCGCCCGGATCCTGTGTTCGGCCCGGCCCGGCCATCCCTCGAGGTAGTCGATGAGCGCCAGGTACTCCGAGGACTCCCTCCGGGGCAGGGCCGTGGCGGCGGCTCCGGGGCCCCGGCACACCTCGTCGAGGGCGGCCCGCGCCTCGTCGAGACGCCCGGCCCACAGCCGGGAGGAGCCCAGCTGGGTCTGCAACAGGGCCCAGAGCTCGGGGTGCTGGTCGAGCAGGACGGCGGGCACCGACCGGAGCAGTGCCGAGGCGGCTCGGGCGGCCTCCTCGGCCTGGTGCGCGGAGCCGGTCAGCCGGCCCGCCGTGGCTTCGAGCAGGGCGCAGCCGAGCCGGGCCGCCGCCCCGTCGCGGGCGCCGGAGGCCAGTTGCTCCTCGGCGTGCCGGAGGTGCTCCAGGCCCCGGGCGAGGTCGTGGCGGGACAGCTCGCACGCGGCGCGGACCAGGTTCGTTGCCGGGCCCGCCCGCTCGGCCTCCGGCCCCGTGAACAGTTTCGTCAGCCCGGCCGGGCACGGGCCGGTGAACAGTCGGCCGATCGCCAGGTCGTGCACCAGGGCCTCGGCGACGAACGTCCCGTCCCCCGCGGCGGCGCCGTGGGCCAGCGCCTCCGGCAGCATCCCGGAGCGCCACAGCCATTGCGCCGCCCGCCGGTGGAGCTGCCGTTCCAGACCGGGAGAGCGCCGGCGCAGATGGGCCAGGAGGATCTCCCGGAACAGGGGGTGGAGCCGGTACCCCGTGGGCCCGAAGTCCTCGACGAACGCGTTGGCGCGGACCAGTGCGGCCAGGATCGGTGCCGCGTCGCGCCGCCCGGTCAGCGCGTCCGCGAGGCCGGGCCGGAACCAGTCCAGGACGCTGACCCGGAGCAGCAGGTCCTGGGTCCGGGGCGGCTGCCGTTCCAGCACTTCGGCGAGCAGGAAATCGGCGATCGTGCTGCGGCCCGCCTCGAACTCCTTCAGGTAGACCTCGGGGTCGTCGGGGCTCAGCAGCGCGGCCAGGGCGCACAGCCGGAGACCCGCCGCCCATCCCCGGGTGCGTTCCACCAGCGCGCCGACCGCGCGGGTGGGCAGGTCGAGCCCGTGCAGCCGGAGCAGCGTGGCCGCCTCCTGCGCGGTGAAGGCCAGTTCGGCGTCCCGGATCTCGGTCATCTCGCCGGCCACCCGGTAGCGGTGCAGCGGGAGGAGCGGTTCGGTACGGGTGATCAGGACCAGACGGAGTCCCGGGCCGCCGTGACGCAGGACGAAGGCGAGCTGCCGCGCGATCTCCGGGGTGTTCGCCCGGTCGAACTCGTCGATGACCACGGTCACGGGCCGGTCTCGGCCGTCGAGCTCCGCGGCGAGCCGGGAGAGCAGCGCGTGGTCGACCAGCGGGCCCGCCGGGGCGGGCGGGCCAGTCGTGGAGGGCACCGGCGCGCCGCCGAGGCACAGTGCCCGGCGGAAGTGTGCCCAGAACATGTCGGGCGTCCGGATCGCCGGGTCGAGGGTGAGCCAGGCAACCGGCGGGTCGAGTCGCCCGGCCCAGTCCGCCACCAGCAGGGTCTTGCCCGCGCCGGCGCAGCCCTCGACCACCGTCAGCGGGGTCCGCGACGCCTGTCCGAGGCGCGCGGCCAGCCGCTCGCGCCGCAGAAACGTGGTGGGTCTGGCCGGCGCGACGAACCTGGTCCGCAGGAACGGGTCCCCGACGGGGTCGACGTCGGTGCCGTCCGCTCCCTGCGGGAAGCCGTCGCGGAGTGCGTCCACGCTCACCACCCTCCGGGGCCTCAGGGGCAGGCCCCCACAGGAACCAGTCTCTTCCCATCCCGGGCATCCGGCCCGGGATGGAAGGCGGTCCCTGCCGGACGGCCGCCGGGCCCGCCCTCGTACCGCAGCCCCACACCGGCCCGGATCCGGACCCGGGCCCGTGCCCCGACCCATACCCCGTACCCGTACGAATTTCGATGGTCAGGCATGAATAGCTTCATCATCTTCCGTTCACCGGGGCCTGGCTGCCAGCATCGGCGCACCGCCACCCCCGTGAGGGAGAATCCGATGAATCGTCCCCGTTCCCTGCGTTGTCTGGCAGCCCTGGCCGTGGTGGCCCTCGCCGCCACCGCCTGTGGGCGCTCCGGCCAGGGCGACGCCCCGGCCGGAGCCGAGTCCCGTGCCGCCTCCGGCCGGACCGCCGCCGAGCTGCTGCCCGCCCAGGACCGGCAGAAGGGGGTGCTCCGGGTGGCCACCGCGGTCGGCTACCCACCGATGGAGATGTACGAGCCCGGCACCACCCGGCTCACCGGTGTCGACCCCGATCTGGCCGAGGCCATCGCCAAGCGGCTCGGGCTGAAGCTGGAACTCACCAACGCCGCCTTCGACGGGCTGATCCCCGGTCTGGCGTCCGGGCGGTTCGACCTGGTCATGTCGTCCATGACCGACAACGCGCAGCGGCGGCAGGCGGTCGACTTCGTCGACTACTTCCGCACCGGCGGCGTCATCATGACGAAGCGGGGCAACCCGCAGAACATCAAGTCCCTCGCCGACCTCTGCGGGAAGACCGTCGTCCTCGCCAAGGGCAGCTCCAACCTCCACATCGGCGAGGAGCAGAACGCCAAGTGCCAGGAGAAGATGCGGATCTCGCAGAGCGAGGACGCGCCGACCGGGCTGCTGCAACTGGACAGCGGTCGCGCGGTCGCGACCATCGTCGACTACCCCGTCGCCAAGACGTTCACCAAGAAGAGCAGCGCGTACGAGGTCCTGCCGGAGCAGTACAGCACCGCTCCCTGGGGCATCGCGTCCTCGAAGAACCGGAGCGGACTGCGTGACGCCGTCCGCAAGGCACTGCAGGAGCTCATCGACAACGGCGAGTACAAGAAGATCCTCGACACCTGGGGCGTCGGCGACAGCGCCGTGCCCGAGGCCACCGTCAACGACGGGCAGTGAGAACGGACATGAAACTTCAGAAGACACCCGGCGCCGCCCTCGGCACGGCGCCGGACGCCGCCTCCTCGGACGGTCCCCTGTCGGAGGAGGATCTCTCCCTCCAGGTGACCGGACGTCCGCGTCCCGGCCGCTGGCTCGCGGTCCTGGCCGCCGTGCTGTTCGTGGTGTGGCTGGCCTACACCGTCATCGTCAATCCCAATCTGCACTGGGACATCGTCGCCAAGTACCAGTTCGACGGGGTGATCCTCAAGGGTCTCTGGGTGACCATTCAGCTCACCCTCGTCTCGATGGCCGTCGGTATCGCCATCGGCGTCGTCGTCGCGGTGATGCAGCTGTCCGACAGCCCGGTCCTGCGTCTCACCGCCAGTGCCTACACCTGGTTCTTCCGGGGCACCCCGCTGCTGGTCCAGCTCATCTTCTGGTTCAACCTGGCCCTGCTGTTCCCCGTGATCAGCATCGGGATCCCGTTCGACGGCCCCAAACTCGTCAGCTGGCAGTCCAACCAGGTGATCACCGGGTTCGTGGCCGCGCTCCTCGGTCTCTCCATCAACGAGGGCGCCTACATGGCCGAGATCGTGCGGGCCGGCATTCAGAGCGTGGATCCCGGCCAGCGCGAGGCGGGAGCCTCCATCGGGATGTCGAACCGTCAGATCCTGTCCCGGATCATCCTCCCGCAGGCGATGCGGGTCATCATCCCGCCGTTCGGCAACCAGTTCATCTCCATGCTGAAGACTACCTCGCTGGTCTCGGTCATCGCCGGTGCCGATCTGATGACCGTCTCCCAGCACCTCTACCTCGCCAACTTCGAGGTGGTCGCCCTGCTCATGGTGGCCTCGATCTGGTACCTCGTGCTCACCACGGTCGCCAGCATCGGCCAGCACGCCGTCGAGCGGCGCTACAGCCCCGGTACCGCTCCCGTGCTGCGGAGCAGGATCCTGGCCAATCTCCGGCCCGGACGCGCCAAGAAGGGAGCGACGGCATGAACGACGTGATCCTCAGGGCCCGCGGGGTCCGCAAACGATTCGGTGACACCGAGGTGCTGAAGGGCATCGACCTCGACGTCCGCAGCGGTGAGGTGCTCTGTGTCATCGGCCCCTCCGGCTCCGGGAAGTCCACCCTGCTGCGCTGCTTCAACCACCTCGAGCGGATCGACGCGGGGCGGGTGTGGATGGACGGCGAACTGGTCGGCTACGAACAGCACGGCCCCTCCGGCCGGGTGCTGCGCGAGCGGAGTCCCCGGGACGTGCGGCGTCAGCGCGAACGGATCGGCATGGTGTTCCAGCGGTTCCACCTGTTCCCGCACCGCACGGCGGTGCAGAACGTGATGGAGGGGCCGGTCGCCGTCAAGGGACGGTCCCGGGCGCAGGCCGAGAAGCAGGCCCGCGGGTTGCTGGCCGACGTCGGTCTCGCGGACCGGGCGGACCACTACCCGGGGCAGTTGTCCGGCGGGCAGCAGCAACGTGTGGCGATCGCCCGCGCGCTGGCCATGGAACCCGCCCTGATGCTCTTCGACGAGCCCACCTCCGCCCTCGACCCCGAACTCGTCGGCGAGGTGCTCGGCGTCATGCGGGACCTGGCCCGCAGCGGCATGACGATGATCGTGGTCACCCACGAGATGGGCTTCGCCCGCGAGGTCGCCGACCGGGTCCTGTTCATGGACCGGGGCGCCGTCGTCGAGGCCGGCAGCCCCGACGTGTTGTTCACCGACCCGCGGCACGAGCGCACGCGGGCCTTCCTGTCGACGGTGCTGTGATGGGCCGCTCCCCCGAGCTGCTGCTGCGCGGCGGCACGCTCGTGGACGGAACCGGCGCACCCGGCCGGGAGGCGGACGTCGCGGTGGTGGACGGGCGGATCGCCGTGCTCCCCGCCGGCGCCGGCGTCACCGCCGCCGAGACCCTGGACGTGACCGGGCAGGTCGTCGCGCCCGGCTTCATCGACGTGCACACGCACTCCGACGCCCTCGCGGCGCCCCACGGGGCCGGCGGTGCCGCGGAGCCGCTCGACGAGCTCCGTCTCGCCCCGCTGCTCCAGGGGGTCACCACGGAGATCTGCGGCAACTGCGGGACCAGCCTGTTCCCGTCGCTCCCCGAGCGGCTGCCGGAACTCGCCGAGCACCTCCGGGTGACGTTCGGGCTCGGGCCGGTGCGGCCCGCCGTGGACTTCGACGCGTTCGCCGCCGGCCAGGACCCGGCCCTGCGCCACACCCACATCGCCTCGCTGGTCGGCCACGGCACGCTGCGCGCCGGAGTGATGGGCTTCGCGGCGCGGCCTCCCCGGCCCGACGAACTGGACGCCATGTGCGCCCTGCTGGACCGGGCGCTGGCCCAGGGGGCGGCCGGTCTGTCCACCGGCCTCATCTACCCTCCCGGCACTTACGCCGACACCGAGGAGATCGTCGCGCTGGCCGGGGTCGCCGCCCGGCACGGCAAGCCCTACGTCACCCATCTGCGCGACGAGATGTCGCAGGTGGAGTCCGCCCTGGAGGAGGCCCTGGAGATCGCGGTGCGCTCCGGCGCCCCCTTGCAGATCTCCCACCACAAGACCGCGGGCCGGCACGCCTGGGGCGCCACGCTGCGCACCCTGCCCCGGCTGGAACGGGCCCGCGCCGAGGGTGTGGACGTGCTGTGCGACGTCTATCCGTACACGGCGGGAAGCACCGTCCTGCACGCCATGCTGCCCCCCTGGGCGAGTGAGGGCGGCATCGGTGCCCTGCTGGAACGGCTGCGCGTGCCCGGGACGCGCGACCGGATCAGGACGGACATCGCCCGGGGCGTCGAGGGGTGGGAGAACACCGTGGGGAACGGCGGCTGGGACCTCATCTCGGTGGCCGCCGCGCCGACGTCTCCCGAGGCCGAGGGGCGCACCGTCGCCGACCTCGCGGCCGAACGCGGCGTCGATCCGGTCGACCAGGCGTGCGATCTCCTGCTGGCCGAGCGGGGCGAGGTGACCATCATCAGCCATTCGATGCGCGAGGACGACGTCCGCCGGGTGCTCGCCAGCCCGTTGTCGATGATCGGTTCGGACGGGGTCCCCAAACCCGGTCGGCCGCATCCGCGCTGGGCCGGGAGTTTCGCCCGGGTGCTCGGCCACTACGCCCGCGACGAGGGGCTGTTCCCGCTGGAGGCCGCGGTGCACAAGATGACCGGGCTGCCCGCCGGGCGGTTCGGCCTCACCGACCGCGGGGTGGTCCGCGACGGCGCCGTCGCGGACCTGGTCGTGCTCGACCCGGCGTCGGTGCGCGACACCGCCGGTTTCGACCACCCCCTGCTGGCCCCCGAAGGCATCGATACCGTCGTGGTGTCGGGGCGGATCGCGGCAAGGGACGGCCGCCCGACCTCGGCACGGGCGGGAGAAGTGGTGAGGGTCCGATGAGTCTGGCCCAAGTGGCCGCGGCGGCGCGGCGTTCGGCCGCGCTGCCGCTCACCCTGGCCGTCGCCGCCGTGGACATCGACGGCGGCGGCACGGTGGGGGTGGACGAGCACACCGTGCTGCCGGTGGCGTCCGCCTCGAAGCTGCTGCTGCTCGCCGAGGTCGCGCACCGGCTGGACGGCGGGGAACTGTCCGCCGACCGGGTGGTGGAGGTCCTCGACGAGGACGTGGCGGCGGGCACCGGTCTGCTGCGCCGGCTGAGCGGGCGCGGCTGGACCGTCGAGGACCTGGCCTGGCTGACGGCCTCGGTGAGCGACAACACCGCGACCAACGCACTGCTGCGCCTCGTGGGGCGGGAGTCCACGGCCCGGCGCGCGCGGGAGCTCGGGCTCGAGCACCTCGCGCTGCACGACAAGGTCCGTGACGTCCGGAGCCCGGACGTGCCGCCCGTCTTCGCCACCGGCACCGCACGGGACCTGGCCCGGCTGGTGGCGCACGCGGTGCGCGGCACCATGAGCGGCCCGGCGGCCTCCGCCCGGCTGCTGCGCTGGATGCGTGCCAACACCGACCACGGCCTGGTCCCCGCGCTGATCGACCACGACCCGTACGCGCCGGGCTTTCCCGAACGGCCGGGCCACGGGCTCCTGGTGGCCAACAAGACCGGCACCGACACCGGTGTCCGTGCCGATGCCGGTGTCATCGTCGGCAGGCGCCGACTGGCCTACGCGGTGGTGGCGCACTGGGACACGGCGCTGGGCCCGAGCACCGAGCGGGCCGCCGTGCATGCCATTCGGGACGTGGGGCGGACCCTCGCGGCCTGCGCCGGGCGCCCGACCGCCGACCGGGACACGGAGACGGGCCCGGGCGCGGGCACGGGCCCAGTCGCAGGCACGGACACGGACAGCGGCTCCGGCTCCGGCTCCGGCTCCGGCTCCGGCTCCGGCTCCGGCTCCGGCTCCGGCTCCGGGGCAGTGTGACCGGTCCGCCCGGTCACGCCCACTGCACCTCCAGCAGCGACCGGATCTCCTCGGCGGCCGACCGCAGGTCGTCGAGGAATATCCGCAGCAGCGGGTTGCGGTTGGTGGGCCGGGTGGCGACGCCGATGCGCCGGTGCAGCCGGGGGTGGTCCAGCCGGCAGACGTGCACACCGGTGGTGTCGCCGATCCCGAGCGCCGGGACGAGTGCGATGCCCATGCCCGCACGGGCCAGGTTGATCGTGACCTGGTAGTGGTCGCTGCGGCAGCGGACCCGGGGGCGGAAGCCCTCCGCCGCACACGCGCGTTCCAGGACCGGTTCGCCGGTGTGGCCGCCGTGCGTACCGATCCAGCTCTCCCCCTCCAGGGTGGCGAGCCGGACCTCGGCGTGCCGGCCGAGGCGGTGCCGCAGGGGAAGGACCACCAGCTGCGGCTCGTCGAAGAACATCTCCACGTCCACGGTCGCCTGCCGGCACCAGGGGTCGAGCGGGTGCTCGAAGACGACCGCGGCGTCGAGCCGTCCCGCCTCCAGGTCGGGCACCAGCTCGTGCGGCTGCCCGAGGATCAGTTCCAGCTCGACCTGGGGCCGGTTCGCCGCGAACGCCGAGAGGGCCCGGGGCAGCAGCTCCAGGCCCGAGGAGGCGAAGAAACCCAGCCGCAGGACCCCGGCCTCACCCTCGGCGTGCGCCCGCAGGTCGTCCTGGGCCACGGCCATCAGATCGGCGACTGCCTGCGCGTGCTCGGCCAGCCGGGCCCCGGCGTCGGTCAGCCGCAGGCTCTGCGGCTGACGCTCCACCAACGCCACCCCGAGCTCCTGCTCCAGGCGGGCGAGCTGGTGCGAGATCGCGGAGGGGCTCAGGTGCAACGCCCGTGCCGCGGCCACGATGGTGCCGGTACGGGCGATCTCGAGCAGGACGAGCAGGCGGGCACTGTTCAGCATCGGGTCAGGTTAGGACGTACCGACGCATTGTGCCGCTCCGGCATCAAATCGTTGTACCCGGGTCGGCTCCGGGATCCCGGCGGGCTCGTCCACGTCCAGCCGCAGCAGGTCCTCCTCGGTCTCCCGGCGCACCACGATGCGGGCACGGCCGTCGCGCACGAAGACGACGGCGGGGCGCGGCAGCTTGTTGTAGTTGGAGGCCATGGCGTACCCGTAGGCACCGGTGACCGGCGTGGCCAGGAGGTCGTCCACCGCGAGGTCGGCGGGCAGGGCGGCGTCGTCGACGATCACGTCCCCGCTCTCGCAGTGCTTGCCGACCAGCCGGGCCCGCATGGGCCGGGAGGCGCGCGGGCTGCGCGGCAGGAACACCTCGTAGCGACTGCCGTACAGGGCGGGGCGCAGGTTGTCGCTCATCCCGCCGTCCACACCGACGTACGTCCGTACGCCCTCGATCCGCTTGATCGTGCCCACCCGGTAGAGGGTCAGCCCGGCGCGGGCGGCGATGGAACGGCCCGGCTCCACGGTCACAGGGGAGTCCCAGCCCGCGTCGCGCACCGCGGTCCGCACCCGGGCCGCCCATTCGGCGAACGACGGGGCGGTCTGTCCCGCCTCGTACGCGACGCCGAGGCCGCCGCCGACCGTGAGCCGGTGCACACGGGTCTCGACGGCGAACCGGGCGACGGCCGCGGCGCCGGCCGCGAGCTCCGCCGGGTCCAGCACCTGCGAGCCCACGTGCGCGTGGACGCCCTCCAGGACCATCGCCGGGGAACCGGCGGCCCGGCGCACGGCGGCCGCCGCGGTCCCGCCGGCGAGGCCGAAGCCGAACTTCGAGTCGTTGCCCCCGGTCCGGATCGCCTCGTGCGCACCGGCGGCCACTCCGGGCGCCACCCGCAGCTGGATCCGGGCGGGCGGCAGGTGTTCCTCGGCGTGCAGCCGTTCGATGCGGTCCATCTCGTCGAAGCTGTCGACCACCAGGTGCCGCACCCGTGCGGACATGGCCGTGCGCAGCTCCGCCGCGTCCTTGTTGTTGCCGTGCAGGACGATCCGGTCGGCGGGCACTCCGGCGTGCAGTGCGACCCGCAGCTCGCCCCCGGAGGCGACGTCGAGCAACAGCCCCTCCTCGTGGGCCAGTCGGGCCATGGCCGTGCACAGGAACGCCTTGGAGGCGTAGGCGACGTTGTCCCGGCCGAAGGCGGCGACCGCCTCCCGGCAGCGTTGGCGCAGATGCTCCTCGTCGTACACGAAGAGGGGTGTTCCGAAACGGTGTGCCAGTTCGGTGAGCAGGACGCCGCCGACGGCCAGCCCTTCCGGACGGATTTCGGATGTGCCGGGCAGCAGGCCCGATTCGATGGCTGACGTCATGCGTTCCTCCCCAAAAACCGGATCGCAGCCATCCTGCGGCCTGCGCGGGGGGTCACAAAAGCGCATTCTTCTATGGCTGAGCCTCATGCTTTTCGATGCTCGTTCCGTACCGGCGGGCGCGGTCCTCGTCCGTTGTCACACCCCTGTGCCAGGCTTCTTCACGAACGCCCGGGAGGGCATCGCCTCCCGGTGACACCTTCGGCCGTGCGATCGCCCCACCGCGTGATCGCCCCACCGCACAAGGAGCGCCCATCATGTCCGACGCCGACCCGGTCCGTACCTCGCTGGAAGCCATGGCGGTGCTTCTCGCACCGGACCATCCGGACGTCGCCGAGCAGGTGTTGCACGCCCACGACGATCCCGGGGGCTATGTGCGGGCACACGCGGACCGGCTGGCGGAGCGCGACATCGAAGAGCCGGTGGCGGACCTCGCGTGGATAGCGCTCGTGGACGCGCTCGACGCCCACCTGCTGCTCGTGGAATTCGACTGGAAGGAGGACCCGGAGGAGATCCGGGCCCAGTTGGGGATGCTCGCCTCCCGGCCGTCGGCGGACCCCTGGGTGCTCTTCGACGCCGCCGAGAAGTCCCTGCCGACCCACGAGTTCCTGACCGCCTGCGGCCGGCACTACCGCGAGGTCGGTGCGGCGCTCGCCGTCCTCGACATCGAGTCGGACTGCTACCCGGTGGTGTGTCTGCGTGCGGCGCGGGCCGAGGAGCTGACGGCGCTCGCCGACCGCGCGGGGTTCACCGCCCGGATCCTGGGGGGCTGAGGACGCCGCCCGGGTCCGTGGCGGGCGAGGGACCGGCGTCCCGGGTCGTCACGGGCGGTCGGTTCCCGTTCCGGGCAAGGCCCGACGCCGGCAGGACCCCCTGCGGGACGAGGGCGGTGGAACCCGGCGCGGTGCAGGCGTACGCCCCTGCCACGGCGCCCAGGCGGGCGCATTCCAGTGGACTCCGGCCGGCGAGCCTCCCGTACAGGAAGCCGCAGACGTACGCGTCCCCCGCACCGTTGGAGTCCACCACCGGTGCGGGCGGGACGGCCGCCGGGATGTGGTGCGGGGTGGAGCCGCCGTCCCGGGTGAGCACGTGGGAGCCGTCCGCGCCCGCCGTGGCGATCACGGTGTCGGCGCGGCCCTCGCGGAGGATTTCCCGCATCAGGTCGAAGGTGTTCTCGCCCGCGCCCGCCGCGCTGAGGAAGACGAGGTCGGAGCGGAACGCGAACTCCCGGTGGTGGTCGGCCAGTCCGTCCCAATCGTGCAGGTCCGTGGAGACGGGGACGCCGAGTTCCTCGATGTCGTCATAGAGGAATCGGGTGAAATTCATGATGGACAGGTGGACGTGACGGGTGCGCCGCAGCCTCGGCAGGTAGAAGTCCCGGGGCATCCTCAGGTCGGCCGGGTCGCGGGCGTCGTAGAACGACATCCGGCGTCCGGTGGCGTCCACCAGGTTCACGGCGCGGCGGGTGCCCGCCGCGGAGATCAGCGGGTCGAACTCCACGCCGCCCGCGGCCATTCGCTCGCGCACCTGGGCACCCGTCCAGTCGTCGCCGATGCAGTCGAGGAGCGCGACCTCCAGGCCGAGCGCCCGGGTACCGAGGGCCACGTTCCCTCCGGTGTGGCCCGGCCATTCCTCGATCGGCCCGACGTGGACCGAGTCGGCGAGCGGGACGGGCAGGGCGTCGACCCGCACGATGGTGTCCACCCCGCTGCCTCCGACGACCAGGACGTCGTACCGAGTCTGCTGTCGGGTCATTTCCGAGCCTTTCCGTTCCCGCGGCGGCCCAGTATGCCGTGGGCCGGAGCAGCCTTCCACGGCCGCCTGCCTCGTGCCGGACCGACGGGCCCGCGCAGCGGGCACGGAGACGCGCCGAGGGGCCTCTTTCGGCGTAACTCCCTTCCTTCCCCGCACTTTTGACCGCCACTTTGTTTTCACCCACGGGGGAAACGGGACGACGACACTCGATGTGCGCCGCCCCGGGCCCGGGAATTCCACCGGATGCGGCTCGTTCCTCCGTCCCGGGCACTTCCGGAACCGCCGGGGGAATTCAATCCTGTACGGGAACCAAAATGACCGGTCCCACTTCGACGGAAACACCCGGTGCCATGGCGACGGCCGAATATTCGGCGGACGGTCTCGTGAATGCGGAAGACCTCGTGAATGTCGTCGCCGAAATCCGGCGCGGGTAAAGTGACCGGCCGAACCACCGGGAGGGCGCCGATGAGAACGTTGGCAGGAATACGGGGACGGGGACGGGCCAGGACGTTCAGGGTCCGGGCGGGCACGGCACTCGCGGCCCTCGTGCTCCTCGGTGGCGCGGGAACGGCCGTCGCGGCCGGCCCGGGCACCGCGCCGAACGCCATGGCAGCGCCCACCACGCCCCTCACGACCGCCGCCGACGACGACGGCGCGACCCAGTCCGAGCGCCTGGCCGAGGAGCTCCGCAAGGACCCGGTGTACGTCTCGGCCGACCGTCCTCGCAGGCTGCCGCGCTCGCTCGCTCCGAAGATCGCCGCCCTCGCCGGGCGCACCGGCGTGCCCACCTACGTACTCGCGCTGCCTGCGGGCGACGCCACACTGCTCGCGCTGGTGCACGACCGGCTCGGCAAGGACGGCCTGTACGTGCTGATCGGCGACCACAGCACCATCACCGCCTCCGCGTTCGGCGTCGACGTACCGGTCGACGAGGCCCGCCGCATCGCCCTGTACGGCACCCCGTACAGGGCCGGGCCGCTCGCCGCGTTCGAGTCCTTCGTCGACGCGATCGCCTCCGGCCACGACCGGGCCGCCGCCGAGGCCGACGAACTGCACGACCAGTACCAGGAGCACGGCAAACCCGATCTGTACATCAGTTCCACCGACCGGCAGAACCAGAACCTGCTGCTCGGTCTGGCCGTGGTGGTACTCCCGGGCCTGGTGCTGGCCCTCGGTATCCGGCTCTCCTACCGCCGTCCCGGCCGACCGCGACCGGCCGGGGCAGGAAAGGCCGGACCGGGGAAGGCCGGGAAGGGAAGGACCCGGAAGAAGAAGGCCACCGACACCCCGAAGCCCTCCCCCGTCGTCCTGGACAAGGCCCCGGCCAAGCGCTCGGACGCGAACCCGGCCAAACGCTCGGGCAGAGCCGCGGCGGTACCGAAGGCCCCGGCCCGTACCACTTGGCCCACCGCCCGTCGGCGCGGTGTGCTGCCGGTGACGGCTGTGGCGACGGTGGCCGCCGTGTTCGCCGTGGTGCTGGCCGCGCCCACCGTCTTCCCGCAGACCATCGACAGCCCGTACCTCGACGTCACCCGGGCCGACCTGGACGCCCGGGTGGAGGAGGTGGCCGCGGGGCTCGCCGCCGGACCGGTCTACCGGGACCCGTCCGCCCCGGACGTACTGACCGGCGCCGACCTGCCCGCGCTCCGGCAGCGGATCGCCGCACTCGCGCCCAAGGGGCCGGTGCACGTACTGGTCACGCCGTCCGGCAGCGACGACGAGAGCGGCGGCGACGGGGCCCTCCTGCTCGCCCGGGTCCACCAGCGCACCGGCCAGAACGGCGTCTACGTGCTGGTCGATCCCTTGTCCGGCCGGATCGACCTGGAGACCTTCGGCACCGGCCAGGACGCCGCGCGGCGCTTCCGGCTCCTGCCGTACGAGGTCCGCTACCCGGAGTACCGCAGGGACGGCGACCTGCGGGTGGTGCCCCGGCTCGACCGGACCCTGGAAGCCGTCGCCGCCGCCCGGCCGAGGGAGGGCTACGACCCCGTGGCCCGCGACACCGAACTGCCCCCGTTGCACGACAACCGGCTGCCCGGCCTGTTCAGCAGCGACTTCGGCCCGGGGATCGGGCTCGGCACGATCCTGCTGGGCGTGCTGCTGCTGTTCGCCTGGCTGGGGACCGCCCTCACGCGGGCCGTGCTGACCGCCCGCCGTGCCCGCGCGGCCGCCCCCTCGTCACCGCGGCGGGACGGCTCCCGGCGGGCCGCCGCGCTGCCGTCCCTCCGGCAACTGCGTGCCTGGGCCGCCGACGACGTCCGCGAACTCACCGAAGGGCTGGCCGCCGCCGGCCAGGACGCGCCCGGCCGCAGCCGTGCCTGGGACTGCCTGGACGCCGCCGGGCTGCTGGCCGACACCGGCGACGAACGCCCGGACGAGGCCACCGCGGCGAGCGATCTGGCCGCCGTCGTGGTGCTCGCCCGAGCCGGACTCGACTCCCTGGGCGGGCACCCCCACCCCGCTCTCTGCCGGCTCAACCCGCTGCACGGCGGGGCCACCGGCGGCAAGGCCCCGGCGTGGCTCGCCGGCCTCGGCATCGCCCCCGTCTCCGCGCGCCTGTGCCCCGCGTGCCAGAACGCCCTGCGCGGCGGCACCGCGGTCCCCGGCGCCCGTGAACGGGTGGCCGCCGAACTGCTGCTGCGGCTGCCCGGGGCGGGCGGCCGGGGCCGGACCGCGTGGGACGGGGCCGGGCAGGTCCTGCCGGCCGCCCGCGAAGGCATCGAAGCACTCGTCCTCAGGGCCAGGGAGTCCGCCAGTGTTCAGTGAACGACCGATCGCCGACCGTCCGTCCGGTGCCTCCCGCAACCCCGCCGCCGGGCTGCTCGCCGCGCTGTTGCTGGCCTGCACGGTGCTGCTCGGCACCGGCGCCCCGGCCCGCGCGGAGAGCACCGGGCCCGGGCCGACCGCCTCGACGATCGCCGGGGCGCTGGCCACCGACCCCGTCTACGTCGACCCGTTCTACTCGGCCGCCGTCACCCCCACCCAGCAGCGGGCCCTGGCCGATCAGATCGCCGCGACCGGCCTGCCGATCAAGGTGGTGCTGGTGCCGCTGGAGAAGGGCGACGCCTTCGACGGCAGCGCCCGCGCCCTCGCCTCGGTGGTCAGGGAACGGCTCGGCCTGCGGGAGCTGATCCTGATCACCACCGACGACTACGGGAAGTGGCTCAACGGGACCGAGTGGCCCACCGACGCCCATCAGACCCGCGACGCCGCCGCCGCGGTCGGCTTCCTGGACGAACTCGACGACGCCGGACTGGCCGCCCGGGTCGGCAGGGCCGTGGAACTGATCGAGACCGGCAAGGGCACCGAGGTCTACGAGGCCGAGACCGCCAGGCTCGACAAGAAGTACTCGGACCGGCCCGGGAACGACGAAAGTGCTTCCGGCTCCTTCGGCGGCCCGGGGACCCTGCTCGTGGTCGCCGCGGTGCTGGCCCTCGCCGGTGGCGGGGTGTTCCTGACGCGCCGTCGCCGTTCGCCCCGGCACACCGTCTTCACCTTCCCCGACGCCGTCTTCGCCGCCGACGAGGCCGCCGACGAGGCAGGGCTGCGCCGCCGGGCCTCCGACGAACTGCTCGCCCTCGGTGAGGCGGTGGAGCACGCCGACGGCACCGCCACGCCGGGCCTGGGCCGGGCCCTGGACGCCTACGACGCGGCCGGCCGGGTGCTGGACGCCGCGCGGGGGCCGGCCGACCTGGCCGGCGTACTGGCCCTGGTGGCCGAGGGGCGCTCCGCCCTGGCCCCGGCGCCCGGACTCCCGCTGTGCTTCTTCGATCCCCGGCACGGCACCGCGGTCCGCCGGACCACCTGGCGCCCGCTCGGCCGCCGGGAGCGGGTCGACGTCGCAGTCTGCGAGGACTGCGACCGGGCCCTGCGCGCCCGCCGGTCGCCGCAGGTGCTCGCGGTCCGGGACCGGGGCCGCACCGTGCCCTACTTCGAGGTGCCCGCCGCGCGCAGCCTGTGGACGGCGACCGGTTACGGCTCCCTGCTGTCCGGTCCCGACGACACCCTCGCCGCCCGGGTCGGCTCCGGCGAGTTCAGCCGTGCCCGGCGACGGTCCGAGGAGCACGAAACGGCCGGGGACTGAGCACCGCGTGTCCCTCAGCGGAGCGCCGGTTCCCCGACGGGACCGGCGCTCCGGCGCTCCATCGTTCCGCCCGCCCGGGCCACACGGCGGGGCCCCCTTCCCGGTCGCGTGCCGGACCGGGGCGGCTCCCCCCGGTCCGTCCGCCGCCCGCAGCGCGGTCAGCGTCCCGCGACGAGTGCTCTTCGCAGTGCCTCGTCGAGGAGGTGGCGCAGCCGGGGGCGGTGTCGGCCACCGCGGTGGCAAGGAGTGCGGGGCCGCGCCCGGACCCTGGCTGCCGGAACGTCGCTTCCCGACCGCCCGGGGTTGCGGCTACTCGCCCATCGGGGCGTGGAGGTCCAGCCGATCCCGCACCTCGCGGTGGACGGCGTCGGCGGCTTCCGGGGCGGCGTCCAGGAGTGTGGCGCACAGGGCGAGGGTCGCGTCGACGTCCCCCACGCAGTACGGGGCCAGGGCCGCGACGACCTTGCGCAGGTTGCCCGGCACACGCCCGTAGGGCGTCTCGGGCGCGTACGAGGCGATGGTCCCCGCCACGGCCGGGCCGTCGGCGGGAAGTTCGTCCAGGCTGTCGGTCATCAGGTCGAGGAAGCCGCATGCGGCCGCCGTCCGGGCCCTGGCACGCGGGGCGAGCGTGCCACCGCCCAGGAACAGGGATCCGAAACGGCCGCCTTCCAAGGTCCTGATGCCCTCGACGAGTTCACGGGCCCGGTCGACGTGCCCGCCCTCGAACACCGCCTCGGCGAATCTGCCCTCGAAGGCGAGAGCCGTCTCGCTCAGTCCGTCTCGCTGCTCGTCGTGAGCGGAATCGTCCCGTTCCCCCGGCGCGTAGAGGTCGCCGCCGAGCGGCACGCTCATGGCCAGCCACGTCTCGGCCTCCTCGGAGAAGAGGGCACCGGCCCGCCGGAAACCGGCGACGGCCTCGTCGTACATGCCGAGACACGCGTGGAGTTCGGCGAAGAGGAACCCTCTGCGGCACGCCTCGAAACCACTCGCGGGGCCGTGCTTCCTCAGGGCCGCCAGCCGCTCCAGCATCACTTCGGCCAGGGTGTGCGCCCGTTCGGTGTCGCCGTGGTCCAGAAGCATTCTTCTCAGGCCCAAATGCACTCCGATGGGTACGTCCGGGGACATCGCCTGCCGGAGCGCCTCCTCGGGCCGGCCCTGCTCGGCCAGGACGAGAATCCGGGCACTGTCGTTCCTGAGGCCGAACGAATCGAGGAGGTTCAGGGCGCCGCGCCGGTCGCCACGTCTGACCAGCCGACCGGCCGCGGCCGTCACGCGTTCGGCGCGCCGCCCTCCCACCCGTTCCGCGGCCGTCCTCGTGGCGGCTCCTTCCCGGACCCCAGAGAAGTGGACGGCCAGGGACTCGTACCCTGTGTCGAGCGCATCGGCGGACGGGCTGTCGAGGTCCGAGGGGTCCGCCCAGAACAGGGCCCGCGCGACACAGTGCGCGACACAGTGCGCGACACGTCCGTCGTCCTCGCACCCGTCCTTCCCTCGGCCGTCGTCCTCGCGGCCACCGTCCCCGCACCCGGCTCCCTGGCGCCCGCCGGTCCCGCGTTCCTGATGGGCGGCCGCCAGCCGGGCGTACAGAACCGCCATCCCGGAAGGGGCGAAGCGGAGGGCCGTGCGTCGGTCGCGCAGCAGCTCGCACACGAGCTGCTCGGCCTCCGCCTCCAGTTCCGCGGCCCGTCGCTCCGGCAGGACCCCCGACAGTTCGCGGGAGATCCGCAACAGGTACGTCGCCAGGGACCGGTGGGACGTCGTCCGTTCGCGGAGCAGGGCCACGCAGTCGTCCAGGAACACGTCCGCGCGAGGGCCCTCGCCGTGCTCGTGGAACCGGCGGACGAGGTCGACGGCGATGGTCACACCATCGTGACCGTGGAAGGCGAGCATCTCGCGGGCCAGGTCCTCCGCGTCCGTGACGCGCCCGGCGCGCACGCACTCACGGGCGATTTCCAGGACGAGCCCCTGCTGACACGGGCCGTGGACGAAATCGTCGTGGGGCGGACTCACGGGCTGGAGGCGGCCCTCCGTGTCGAACAGGTCGGGCCGGCTTCCCAGCAACCGGCGCATGGTGCCGTGGGCCAGGTCGTCGGCGCCGGAACGTCTCGCCAGCCGGGCCCGGTTCAGGTCCACCCACAGCCGCTCGTACGGTGTCATGTCGCGCGAACGCAACAGGTCCATCGCCTGCGCCGCCCACTCGGCCTCGTGCCGGGCGGCCGCGTCGGCGGGCGGGCGCACCGATGCCAGCGCCGAGGAGTACTCGATCGGGAAACGCGACAGCCGGACGATCATGCCGGGCCGTTCCCCGGACCGCTCCCGCGGCACCCAGGACAGGGCCATCGCATGTACCGCCTCGACCGTGGCGTTCCTGCCGTACGGCTGCCGCGCCAGTTCGGCGGCGATCCGCTCGGCGACTCGGCGGGGCGGAACCGGCCCCGTCCGTTCGGCCGCCGACCACAGCGCATAGCCGTGGAGCTTGGCACGTGCTTCACCGGACTCGAGCCGCCCCGCCACGTTCATCCCCCGCTCGACGGCCCCCTGGTCGAGCAGATGCCGTACCAGCATCCCGGTGTGGAACTCGTCGAGCAGCCCGGCCCCCGGACCGCCGCTGGATCGTCGTCCTCGTCGCCCCCTTCGGCCTGCAGGCTCGCGAGAAGAACGGCCGCCAATCCCTGTGACCGCTCGGGCAGTTCATCGCGGTGGACGACGTCGAACCGCCGGAGGTGTTCGGCGCACTCACCGTACCGGCCGTCCTTCCGGAGCCGGTGAGCGATCATCAGCTGCCACAGGGCGCCGTGTTCGTACGGGTAGGCGCCTGCCAGCTCGCGGGCTGCTTCCGGGCCCGTGTCGGCGAGCACCGCCAACGGGTCCTCGGCCAGGAGCCGGGTGGCCCCGGCCCGGCGCAGCAGTACCGAGGCCACGGCGGTGAGGTCGTCGATCCGGACGGCGGAGGCGAGTGCGTGTCCGAGGTGTTCCAGGTCCGCACCGAAGAAGGTGGCGGCCCTCGCCCCCGGGCCGCCGACGGTGGCCAGCACCTGGGTGCAGAGCTCCTTGTGCATGCCCGCCCGGTGGAGGTGGTGGCTGTAGTACCTGGACAGGTAGGGGTCGTCGGCCTCCCCGTCGAGGAACGCCGTGCCCACGGCCCGGTGCGCCTCGACCGGGTGGAGACGGTGTCGGGTGCCGGACAGGAGGTGGGTGCGGAAGGACTCGTGGTAGATCCGCACCGCGTCGCCCTCACGGTGGGTGAACTCGCCGATGTCGGCGAGGGCGTCCTCGATGTCCGAAAGGTTCCGCCCAGTCACGGCCGAGAGGAGTCCGGCGGTCATGCCGGGGGCGCGGGCGACCGCCAGCAGGGTCAGGACCGGCCGGACGGTGCGCCATGCGAGGGACGCGCACGCCCGGTCGAGGAAGTCGTCGTACACCTCGCCGAGGTCGCCGGGCAGTTCGATGGCGTCGATGTCCACGTCGTGCCGGTCGACGTCCAGGGACGAGATGACGTGGCGGGCGTAGAGGTAGTTGCCCGCCGCCTTGGCCGCGATCCTCGACGCAAGAGTCCGTCGGGACCGGGACCGGGCTCCGGGGCGGTGTTCCCCGTCGCGGTCGGCCCGGTCCCGCCCGTCCCCGTGGAGGCGCGATCCGTCCCACCCGTGCCCGCGGAGGCGCGATCCGTCCCGGGTGGGGGCCGGCTCGTCGCGGGTCAGGCGGGCCAGGCAGTAGTCGTGGACGTCGTCGGTCCCGGCGGGCGCGTCGTGGGTGAGGTGCACGCGTCGGCCCTTGATGCGCCGGAGCGCCGGTTCCTCGACTTCGCGGCTGGTCAGCAGGATCCGGAAGTCCAGTCCGGCACGGCGCAGGCCCGAGGTCATGTGGGCGAGCAGCGTGATGACGTTCTCGTGGGAGTCGACCGACCGCGCCTCGTCGAGCGCGTCGACGACGAGAACGACGGCCGGTGGATCCGGCATGCTCTCCAGCGGCTTGCGCACGAGGCGGTTGAAGGCCGAACGCGCCGATTCCGCCCCCAGCCGCAGGGACTCGATGTTGATCCCGCGGACGTGCGCGCCCGCCTCGGCGGAACCGACCGTCACGGTGGCGTTGAGGGTCGGGCCGGACTCCGCTCCCATCAGTTCGGCGAAGTGCCCGTCCCGGCGGACCAGTGCGTCGACCAGCTCCGCCACGAGACCGTGCCCCAGGAGCGTGTCGTCGTCGTCCGCACGGCACAGGTGCCCGACCACGACCGTGGAGGCATCGCCCGGTCCGATCCTGTGCAGCAGTTCGAGCGCCAGGGCCGTCTTGCCGGAACCCGGCTGACCCACGATCAGCAGCGGTTCGTCCCCGCGCCGGGCCAGGTGGTCGAGTGCGTGCTCCACGACCCAGGAGCGTCCGACGAACTCACTCATCCCTGTACTCCCGTGCCGGCGTCATCAGCCGATGTCGCCCTGGATCTCGACCCCGGACACGGTGCTGCCGCGCGTCACCGTCCCGGCCACGACACTGCCCTCCACCCGGCCGGAGCTGACACCCCGGGCGCGCACGCCCGCCACGTCCCCGGCGATCTCCTCGGCCCGTACCCGGCCCGACACCACCAGCTCCGGCTCCGGACGGGTCTCGCCCGCGAAGGTGAGGCGCCTGCCGTAGACCGCCTCGAGGATGTTCCGTACCGCGTCGGCCGTCTCCAGCAGGGTCCGGTCCGCGGGATCGATGTCGGTGATGCCGTTCGCGTACGGTGCCAGTACCTGCCAGAACGCGGCCAGGTCCGCCCGGTACCGCTGGACGACCTCGGTGTCCGCGCGAGCCGGCTCCACGGTCGCGGGGAAGAGCCCGGGGTCGGTCACGTCCAGTGTCACGGGATCGCTCCCGCCCGCGCCTTCGGCGTCGTCCGCCCCGTTGCGGTCCCTGCGGCGCTGCAGCAGTTCCCCGGTCTGTTCGTAGAGGAACTTGACGCCTTCCGTGAGGACGACGGAACTGAGGACAGCGAGCGTGATCGGTTCCATGAATGCCTCCTCGGGCCACCTGCGCCAGATCGTATTACCGTCCGTCCGTGGATGCGTCGGAACCCGGGCATTCCTCCAACACCTCGCCCTTGAACAGAACATGACGCCCCCTCGACGGGGCTGCCGGCCGCTTCGAGGTGGCCCCCAGGGCTTCTCGACCGGCGGAGGCGTCCACCAGGAGACGGTCCGGCCCGCCGCCCAGGTCCTGACCGTGTTCGCCACCGTCGAGCCCTCTGGACCGGCGACCGAACCACCGATCGAGTAATGGCCAATTCATTGAAATGAACATTACGTCGCCGAGTAATGCGCGGCAGTCATTTCCTCACCGATCGAGAGGGGCGCGACACGTACCACGGTGAACTACCCTGCGGAAAAGGCTGGTTCGGCGAACCCTTCTCGCCTCGGACGCAGCCGCTCCGGCCGCTTGTAGCATGGCGGGCGACGAGGCCGGAAGGGAACCAAACCATGCACGCTGGTGTCGACGCCGACTCCCTCGACCGGGCCACGCAGGACTTCCTCGCGGCGCGTCCGCAGCTCTTCGGCATCGCGTACCGCATGCTCGGCAGCGCCGCCGAGGCCGAGGACATCGTGCAGGAGGCGTGGCTGCGGTGGCAGCAGGCGGACCGTACGAACCTCCTCGAACCCACGGCCTACCTGACCACCATCACCACGCGGCTGGCGATCAACCTGGCCCGGTCCGCGCGGGTGCGGCGGGAGTCGTACGTCGGCCCGTGGCTTCCCGAACCGGTCGACACCGCCCCGGACCCGCAGCTGGGGGCGGAGCGGGCCGAGGCGCTGGAGCTGGCGGTCCTCCTCGTCCTGGAGAAGCTCAACCCCGTGGAACGCGCCGCCTACGTCCTGCGGGAGGCCTTCGACTACCCGTACGGGCGGGTCGCCGAGATCCTGGGGACGAGTGAGGCCAACGCCCGTCAACTGGTGAGCCGGGCGCGCAAGCACCTGACCGCCGAGCGCAGACAACGCGTCAGCCCGGCCGCCCACCGACGCCTGTTGGAGGTGTTCCTCTCCGCGGCACGGACGGGTGACCTGGCGGTGCTGGAGAATGTACTCGCCTCGGACGTCGTCAGTTACTCCGACGGTGGCGGGATACGCGGGGCCTCGAGGATCCCGGTCGTCGGGCGTCTGCACGTCTCCAAGTACCTCGTGGCCTTCGCCCCGCGTTTCTGGCCGCAGGCGGACATCCGCCGGGTGGAGGCCAACGGACGGGCGGCCGTGCTCGTCTCGTCCGGCGGCAACGCCATGGCCCTGCTGTGCGTCGACGTGTCCGCGGAGGGCATCGACCGGATCATGTGGGTGATGAACCCGGCCAAGCTGTCGCCCTACGTGGCGTCCCTGGACGGCTGACCACCCCACCCCCGGTCGGCCCGTCGGCCGACCGGGGGAAAGCGTCCGGGATTCTCCGGGCCCCTGTCACGGATGCCGTCGCCGTCCTGTCATTCCGGTGAGTGCAGAAATCACCCCGAGAGGACTCCCATCATGAAGGTCGTAGTGATCGGCGGCACCGGACTCATCGGTTCGAAGCTGGTGGCCCGGCTCGGCGAGCACGGCCACGAGGCGGTGCCGGCCTCTCCCCGTACCGGCGTCGACACGCTGACGGGGAAGGGGCTGGCCGAGGTCCTGGAAGGGGCCTCGGTCGTGGTCGACGTCTCCAACTCCCCCTCGTTCGAGGACGACGCCGTCATGGAGTTCTTCCGGACCTCGACCACCCATCTCCTGCGGGCGGAGGCGGAGGCCGGTGTGACCCACCATGTGGCGCTCTCCGTGGTCGGTACGGAGCGGCTCCAGGAGAGCGGCTACTTCCGTGCCAAGCAGGCGCAGGAAGAGCTGATCAAGGAGTCCGGGATGCCGTACTCCATCGTCCACGCCACGCAGTTCTTCGAGTTCATGCAGGGCATCGCGGCGTCGGCGACCGACGGTGACACCGTTCGTCTGGCGCCCGTCATGATCCGGCCCGTCCACTCCGACGACGTGGCCGCCGCCGTGGGCCGCACGGCCGTCGGCGACCCCGTCGACGGGGTGGTGGAGGTGGCCGGTCCCGAGGCGTTCCGGCTGGACGAGCTCCTCCGCGAGAACCTCGCCGCCCAAAACGATCCGCGCAAGGTCGTCACCGACGCCGGTGCCCCTTATTTCGGCGCCCGGTTGCAGGAGTCCACACTGCTTCCCGGCCCGGACGCGCACATCGCCGACCACCGGTTCGCCGACTGGTTCGCCCAGCAGCGGTGAACCGTCGGGCGGGCCGGGTGCCGGCGGTGCCGGGCGGGCCCCGGGGTGCGCACGCCCGCCCGGGGCCCGTCGGCGCGTCGGGGTGCTCCCGGCCCGCCCCGGCGATCAGCCGACGGCTCTCCTCACCCGCGCTCCGTCGGCATGTCCGTCCAGCCGAGCGGGTACGGGTCGTCGGCCCGGCCCTCCGGTGCGGGCGGTTCGCCCCCGGCCTCGTTGAAGGCGGTCAGCGCCTCGACGAGGGCCGTCTGCTGCCCCGGGGCGAGCCGGGCGACGATCGCGGCGATCTCCCGGCGCCGGCGCGCGGTGACGTCCTCGACCGTGCGCCGCCCCTCCTCGGTGAGCCGGAGCAGGGTTTCACGACGGTTGCCGGGGTTGGTCCGCCGGTCGACGAGGCCGGAGGAGATCAACCGGTCGACCATGCGCATCGCGGTCGAGGGGGCCACGCGCAGCAGTTCCGCGAGCGTCACGAGTTTGGCCTCGCCCCGCGTCGAGAGCACCACCAGCATCCGGAACTGCGCCAGCGTCACCCGGTCCTCGACCTCGGCGAGCGAGTTCGCGGCGACCGCGACGAGCACCCGGGACGCCGTGAGGACGGCACGGGTCACCGCGTCGACACCGTCGACGCTCCCGGCCCGGTCCCTCTCCTCGGTCATGCCCCCTTTCTACCCCGCTTCGGCGCGGGCGTGTGCACCCCCGCCGCCGGTGCCCTCCGTCGCCGCTGTCCGCCGCCCCGCGTCCCGGGGCCCGCGGCGGCGCAGCAGCAACATCGCCGCGTCGTCGTGCAACGGACCGGTCACGTGCCGGACCACGTCCGCGCGCAGCGCTTCGAGGGCGGCCTGCGCGTCGGGGTTCCCGAGGAGCGCGGAGCGCTCGCCGAGCGGGTAGAAGGTGCCCGCCTCGTCGCGCGCCTCGGTCACCCCGTCCGTGTAGAGCAGCAGTTGCTCCCCCGGCGCGAAGCCCACCCGGTAGGGCCGGGGCGGTTTCCCGCCGTGCAGTCCCAGCCCCAGCGGCAGCGCGTGGGCGGGCGGCAGCGGGAAGTCGACCGTGCCGTCGCACCGGACGAGCATCGGGGGCGGGTGCCCGTAGTTGAGGAGGACGACCTCCTCGTCGCGGCCGCTCACCTCCGCGAGGACGGCGGTCACGAACCTCTCGCCGTCCGACTCCCTGGCCACGCTCCGTTCCAGGCGGGCGCCGAGGTCCGTCAGGTCCCGCGCGTCGTGCGCGGCCTCGCGGAACGCGCCGAGGACCACCGCGGCGGTCTCCACGGCCCCCAGCCCCTTGCCCTGCACATCGCCGATGATCACCCGGGTTCCGTACGGGGACGCGACCACCTCGTACAGGTCGCCGCCGATCCGCGCCTCGGCCATCGCCGAGGTGTAGGAGACCGCGACCTGCAACGGGCCCGTACTGCGCGGCACCGGCCGCAGCAGCACCCGTTGGGCCACTTCCGCGATGGAGCGGACACTGGCCAGTTCCGCCTCCCGCCGGCCCCGCGTCACGGCCCCGGCGACGCCCGCCGCGGTGACGCCCACCACGGAACCCATCGCCGTGGAGCCGCGCCGGGTCTGGAAGAGCCCGTCGTACATGCCGAGGCCCACGCAGAGCAGCAGTGCCGCGGCGCCCGTCAGTACCGTGCGCCGCCACGTCCCGATCAGCCCGGCGAAGGCGGGGCCCAGCGACACCAGGGGGAGGAATCCCGCCCCGGGGCCCGCCATGACGTCCACGACGGCCACGATCGCCATCACCACGGCCGGCAGGCAGTACAGCACCACGGGACCGCGCGGTCGCCCTGTACGGGACACGGCGCTCTCCACTCGTATCGCACTCGCCCGGCCCGGCCGACCGGACCCCTCCATCGTTTTAGACTATGCAATAGTTGCATCGACTAAGGGTCTTCGGCGGGTTCTCGTTACGCAATCGAGGCCGTCGGCCCGGCCGTTCCGAGCCCGGGAAAGGTGCGTGTCGATGATGAATTCGCGACGTACGGCAAAGGGGCGGCCCCGGCTTCCGTCCGGCTGGCGGCGGCGGTTGGCCCGGCTTCCGATCGGCCTGTACCGGGTGGGCCTGGGTCCGTTGTTCGGCAAGCGCCTCCTGCTGCTGCACCACAAGGGGCGGACCAGCGGTCTCGACCGGAAGGTGGCCCTGGAGGTCGTCGCCCACGAGCACGGCAGCTGGACCCTGGCCGCGGGTTTCGGCCCGAAGTCCGCCTGGTACCAGAACCTCCGCCACACCCCTCGGGCGACGATCCAGTTCGGCCGCCGCTACTACGCGGTCACCGCCCACTTCCTCACCGCGGAGGAGGGCGGCGAGATCATGGTCCGCTACGCCTCCGCCCGCCCCCGTACCGCCCGCCGCCTCTGCGCCTTCATGGGCTTCGACGTCGACGGCAGCGAGGACTCCTTCCGCCGGGTCGGCCGGCGGATCCCGTTCGTACGGCTCGACGCCGCGGCGGGGCGGCGCCTGCCCTGAAGCCGGGCCCGGTGCCCCGCGCGGTAACGCCTGGTCAGACACCCCATGTCGTTTGGTGTCAAGCGGCATGGGTGTGTGCGTGGTGCGACCAGGCGGTCGCTTCGTCGTAGTGGGTGCGGGTTTTGAGGCATCCGTGGAGGATGCCGACGAGGCGGTTTCCGAGCTGGCGGAGGGCGGGGTTGTAGCCGGCCTCGCGGGCTCGCTGTTTGTCGTAGTAGTGGCGGGCGCCGGGTGAGGCGCGCAGGGCGGCGAACGCCTGGCGCTGGAGGGCGTCGGCGAGCCGGT